>JBCCXQ010000140.1:0-7853 GCA_039191365.1 Cyanobacteria bacterium P01_F01_bin.13
GGTTACCGGTATTGGTGCTGCTGGAGCTATCCAGTGGGTTTATTTTTATCGAAACCGAATGCGAGAATCGCACTTATGAGACCTGGATGAGGCAGGTGCAACAGTGGTGGGATAACAGCCCATGGCACTGTCATTACCTGGTCAGTGACGGGGCTCGAGCCCTGGTGAAGTTAGCCGTGTCGGGGATTGGGTGTGTGAGTGTCGCCGACTTGTTCCATGCGTTGCGTGCGTTGGGACGTCCGATAGGTCGTTCGCTGGGTACTCAGTATGCGACGCTGCAAAAACAACACAACAAACTTCAGACGTCCCTGAGCCAAAGCAGTGATGGCACTACCGGGCAATCATTGCAGTCGAAAATTGAGAACAATGCAGTTGCTCAACAACGCCTACAACACGACCAACAAAGCTACCACGAGGCAATCGAGCAGATCAGCCAAATCATCCATCCTTTTACTCTGGATAACCACCAATGGCAAACAGGTAACGCATTGCTAACTCACCTGGCTCCCCCGTTGCAGAGTCTGTGGGATCTCGCTCAATCCTATGGGGGGGAGAAGGCTCAAAAGGCCATTGACACTTTTGAAGAACACATCACCTCTTGGGCTCAAGGGATTGATGCTTGGCGACAATGGGTCACCCTGGCACTACACACTCAAACGCCAGACCCGGTTATCCGTGACTGGGTGCTCATGACCCTATTGCCGTGGGTCTATTGGACACAGCAAACCGATAAGACCCGACAACCGGCTCTCAAGCATCGATATCAGCAAGCGGCAAGCACTCCTTTTGACGGGCTCTTAGCCCAATCGCTTACCTTACAACTTGACGACAACGAACTGAAGCGTTGGGTGCTTTGGTGTCAAGACTTCTGCGCCAAATATCAACGCACGTCTTCGGCGGTAGAAGGGCGTAATGGGTATCTATCCAAACTCCACCATGCCAGTCGAGGGGTTTCTGAGCACTCTCTCAATGCCCTCACCATTATTCATAATTTTGATCTCAAACGGCCCGATGGCACCACGGCCGCTCAACGTCTTTTTGACCACCCTTTTCCGGATGTATTCGAATGGAGTCTTGAGCATATCGGTGATTTACCGATGCCCCGGAAGTCATCTAAAGCACAGAAGCCGAATCACTCATACGCAAATGGTTTTGCGGCTTAAGTTGATAC
This sequence comes from Cyanobacteria bacterium P01_F01_bin.13, assembly GCA_039191365.1. Classification (GTDB taxonomy): domain Bacteria; phylum Cyanobacteriota; class Cyanobacteriia; order Phormidesmidales; family Phormidesmidaceae; genus Leptothoe. The sequence continues at coordinate 1,172 of JBCCXQ010000140.1, forward strand.
CCTGAATCCGTATACTTCAGCCTTGAACCAATTGATCCAGCTAACTATGCTCCAGTGGACTGCTCTGTTAAGGAACTGTTGGGTACGATAAGCTTCTGCAGCCGCTGGGCATTGCCGTTAGTTCAACTACCTGATAACCGCATAACATAATCATCAAACTCTTTTATATATACTTCCAGCGGTGCATGTAATAACCCCGCTTTCTCCGAGCCAAAATTACTCCCTGTCTGCATCCGCTCAACCATCTCCTTATCCTCAACGGTCGCTACTTCAATCACATTAATAATCTCTTCTACAAACTTTTCAGGCTCAGCCATTGTCTTCATCGAATGATGGGAAAATGAAAGCCCCCAACGCGCATTTGTTTGGTCAACAGATTTGGGTTCAAGGGCCATCCACCAAACAAAATTTGGATCAATCGCAATTAAACCATTAGGAAAAACACCCACAACATAAAACCGTCTAAACTCCTCCTCCTCTAGCTGGGGGTTATAAATATCCGGCTGATGCTCATGGGTGTAAGAATTACTGTGAATTGTAAAATGTGGGTCGCCAATGGGAGAACCGTATTCCACCGCCTTAGTCGGGTTAGTCGGACCAATAGACTTCGTATGAGTATAGGTGGTGTGATAGCTCTCAATAAAATTGTGATAGATCAGCTTCCAATTAGCATTCCACAATTCTTCGTGCACCACATGCCGATCTTCATAGCGATCTAGCTCAAAATTCTCAAGGATCGGGCCAAGATTTTTCAACCGTTCGGATACAGGCTGTAAGTCTTTTCGCAGAGAAACAAAAATATAACCAAGATACTCATTCGTTGCCAGGGTCTCCAGTGTCAGTCCATCGATATCGTCCGGTCTAAACCCCTCCCGCTCAGGCACGCCAACCAACTCACCATCTAACTTGTAAACCCAACAATGGTAGGGACACACAATACTCTTGGTAGACCCACTGCCCTCTAACAGTTGAACGTAGCGATGCAGGCAATAATTCGCCATTGTGCGAATAGAGCCATCCTGCTGTCGCATGACGATAATGGGACGCCGTCCCAGAAACGCTGTTATGTAGTCACCAGGCTTGGGAATCGCTCCTGAGCGCCCCACCATGACCCAGTCATTATCAAAAATACTAGTCACCTCATGGGCAAAAAGCTCAGAATCTGTAAACGTTTGTTGTTTACGTGCCAACATCTGGCTTGGAATGTTGGGGGCCAGAGGCTGACCTAATGTGTAGCTAAACTGTTTAGCAGGGTTCATAGTTTATTGTCTCTTTTCCCATATTTCCTGTCCGTGTAAAAAGGATATCAAACGAACATTATTTAATGTGACAAATAATATTTTGCTTTAACACAAAAAACTTCTTTAAATGAAAATCTCTTGCTAACATATCTTGACATTTAAATCAGGAAATCGTATTGATTAATACTGTTCTAATAGTTGATTATTGCTAAAAATAAATACAATAATTTCAAATTTAAGGTCCCTGAAGGTGTTTTAGCGGGCTGTCCTGCTTAGTAAGCTTTGTGAACATAGCTGCAACACTCTTTTTCGTCATTTGAATGGTTTGATTTAAACCTTGTCCACGTCCAGAACTGGAGTTTCTCCGTAGGGGAAGCTACAGGTTTTAACTTTGACGTGGTTTAGTTCAAAAGTAAAAATTTAGCGTCTAGGGTTCCGGTTTGATTTTATATCAAATGTCTGGTCCAAGAGATGCAGTCAGGCCTTTTTCTAATGCCTGATTCACGGAGGGATAAAAGCCCGGGAGGAGTCGTTCAGCTAATTGCTGAATTGATGCTTCACTCTCGGGCTTTTTGCATTTTTACCCTTAATTTCAATGTTTTTAATTGGCAAGGTTGATGTTTGATTTTAGGAGATTTTGGGAATGGAAAATACAGCTTTTTCATGGGGAATTATTGTCTTTCTCCTCGGAACATTAGGAATTGGCGTATGGGCTTCTAAGCAAATTAAAGGCGATAGTGTCAATTTTTTGGTTGCAGGCAGAGGTCTGGCCCTGCCACTTGCAGCGGCTACTTTGATGGCTCAGTCAGTCGATTCGAATGCCACATTGGGCAACACTGACCTATCGTCAGAATTTGGTTTTTGGGCGGGAGCTGCCTTACCAATCGGGTTATCGTTATGCTTGTTGTTAACCGGATTGTTCTTGGCAAAACCCATGAACCGTATGGGGTTAATCACTATTCCCGACTTTTATCGCGTGAAGTATGGGCGTACTGTTGAGTTAGTAGCAGCCTGCATTATGTCAGTCAGCTTCTCTTTTTTACTGGCCGGAAATCTGGTAGCTGGGGGCTATATGTTCCAAAACTTTTTAGGGCTAAGCTATTTCGGTGGTATTACCCTGCTGGCAGTTTTGGTGTTTGCCTACACTGTCTCTGGTGGTCTCTTTGCTGTAGCCTACACTGATTTTATTCAGGTCTTTATTGCCTTGTTAGGTTCCTGGGGACTGTTGCTTTATGTTTTAGCTAACTTTGGCTTAACTATTGACCCTGGCATGGGACCGTTAGCCTTCGATCAGTTGACCTCGGTTGGTTCGGGCGCAGCGATTAATTGGGCGAGTATTATCGCCCTCGGATTTGGCAATATGGTGGCCATTGATTTTATGGCTCGAATTTTTGCTGCGGATAGTCCACAAACTGCTCAACGTGCCTGCTTATTTGCTTCTGCTGGAACATTAATCATCGGTATTCCGTTTTCGATTATTGCCCTGGGTTCAACCAGTATTTTTAGCCAATTGGGCATTACGGCTGATGGACCCGTGCTATTTTCATTGCTCGAAAATGTGATTCCACCGGTCTTAGGGTTGTTAGTATTGGCTGCGATTTTGTCGGCCTCACTATCAACTGCAGATGGGGCCATTTTGGGTACTTCATCAGTACTTGCCCACAATGTTTTAGGCATTCGCCATGCTGGTGCTCACAGTGCGGGTGGCGATAAACTGTTGCTGATTACGCGACTTATGGCCATCGTCATTACCCTGCTCGGTCTCTTTTTAGGGCTGAAGGTACCGCAAACGGGTGTGTTATTACTGTTGGCATTTGATATGAGTTTTGCGGGATTAGTGGTCCCTCTAATTGGTGGATTATTTTGGGCAAAGGCAACGGGACAAGGCGCACTGGCTTGCATTCTGGCAGGGTCTATTACCCGGTTTGTATTCTTTGCCCTGATGCCAACAATGTTTGGTGTCGACAATACGCTGTTGTACTTGCCTAATGGTCTGTTTACCATTGATTTCGATGGGTTTCCCACACTCATCAGTCCATTGATAGGGCTGCTTGCGTTTGTCATCGTCTCTAAGATGACCTATCGTGAACAGAGCAGCGATCAACAACAAGCTAGAGTCCTAGCAAACGTTCGAGAATTATAGATTCCTGGCAGACCATTACAACAAAGCTAGTGTCACTAGAAGGTGGTCTCATCCCACCTTCTAGTGATCCTTGAGGTTCACTGCCTTTGATATATAGAGCTGTGTGCCTACCAGGTTAAAAGACCTGTATTGACAACTGTAACAACACCTGCAGCAACACATTGGCACCATTTTCTAAATCTTCAGGTGCTGTATATTCTTTCACATTGTGGCTAATACCATTAACGCTGGGAACAAAAATCATGGCGGTGGAGGCCATAGGAGCAATTAGTCCAGCATCATGGCCAGCCCCACTGGGCATAGATTTAACCGATAGTCCTAATCCCTCAGCTGTGTTTGTGACCAGGTCAATCATGGCAGAATCAAAAACAACAGGTTTAAAGCGCGCCAGAGAGCGGCTGGTAATCTCTAAACCCTCTGCCTTAGCAATGGCGTCGATTTTAGACTGCATTGCTATCTCTGCGTGTTGTAAGCAAGTTTCATCAGTGTTACGCAGATCCACTGTGAGACGCGCTTCTTTCGCAATCACATTCACCAGACCGGGGGTGAGTTGGATTGAACCAACGGTAGCGACTTGATTACCACCCATTTCTAGAGCAAGTTGGCGGGCAGCGAGTGCGATCGCACTGGCTCCATACCCGGCATCATGGCGCAAATGCATCGGTGTAGTACCGGCATGGTTCGACACTCCTTTAACGGTGTACTCTTTCCACGACATGCCCTGAACTCCCGTTACCGCACCAATCTGAAATCCCTCCAGTTCCAGCACCGGTCCTTGTTCAATGTGCAGCTCCACAAACGCTTTTACCGGCTGGCTACCACAGGGAACCTTGCCAGCGTAGCTGATGCGCTCTAGCTCCTCACCGACGGTAGTACCGTCAATCCCCACCGAGGCCAAGGCCTCTTCTACGGGAAAATCACCGCTAAAGACCCAGCTACCCATCATATCGGGATGGAATCGAGCCCCTTCTTCATTGGTGAAAAAGGCAACGGCCACAGGATGGCGGGTTTGAATGTTGTTGTCATTTAGAGTGGCAATAATTTCTAACCCAGCTAACACTCCCAGGTTGCCATCGTAACGACCTCCGGTGGCCACTGTATCGATGTGGGAACCAGTCATCACCGGAGGACCAGGGGCTTGACCTGGACGAATGGCGACAACATTACCTATCTGGTCAATGGTAATGGTTAGCCCGAGTTCTCTCATCCAGCTGACCACTAAGTCTCGACCAGCTTTATCTTCGTCGGTTAGGGCTAGACGACAAACACCACCGCCCGAGATTAGACCAATTTGAGCTAGCTGATCTAGCCGTTGCAGCAGACGACCTTTATTGATCCGAAGTTTTGTGAGTCTGGAAAGGTGAGACAGAGAAGAGAGCTGAGAAACCATCGCAAATGTAGCCCTGATGAATGAACGATATTTTATGGAAACATCTCTACTGACTTAAATCTTATCGAAGGATTACGTTTATCAACCTTAGGTGAGGATTTGGAGACAATATTACCCTGGTGACTAAGAGTGTGGCTATGGCAAGACGCAAACAAACTAAGGGACTGTGTGCCTATTGAACAGGTGTAGTATGTAAACAGTGACCTTCCTGGTTTGGGTCCGTAGGGGATGTATAAAAGATCTACGGGTATCTTAACGGCGTTTAATGGGGAAAACTATGATTTAGACGTCATTAAGCGTGTTTATTGAGGTGTCATCTCAATCGGTAGGGCGATGAAATCATCTAGTAATTTCCGCTTTCTAGCCAGTTACGATGCAGAACTTGTGGTGTTGGGGACATTCGCCGAACGCTACTATGCCGAAGATCCTAATACCTGTTCCATTAAGTTACGACAGTATGCGGAACTGCTGGCCCAATTGATTGCGGCCCATGAGCGTTTATCGGTTTACCGAGGCCAGTCGCAAAATGATCTGCTGAGGCAGTTACAACGAGCTGGACTGTCACCAAGGGTCCTGGAGTTATTTCACTGGCTGCGTAAAGACGGAAATGATGCCGTACATGCGCGGGTGGGTAGTCAACGTCTAGCCCTCAGGCATTTGCAATATGCCCATCGTTTAGCTGTTTGGTTTCACAAGACCTATGGTGATCCAACATTTCAGGATCAACCGTTTGTGCTGCCACCGATCAAGTCCGCTGATGCCGAGTTAAAGGCAGAAATCGACCAGCTGTATAAGGTGGCCCAGGTTAATCAACAGACGGCGGAATCTGCCCAAGCGGTGGCTTAAGAAGAAGCAACGCGACGACAAGCTGCGGAGAAACATGCGGCAGACTTAGAGGCTAAGCTAAAGTCCCTTGAGACGGCGGCTGCAAATCAAACGCCTCAGCAACAGAAAGAGATTCGTCAGCGGAGTCAAAAATTTGCGGCGGACATTGAACTCAAGGAGTGGGAAGTCCGGGAGTTAATTGATCAGCAGCTACGAGATGTGGGTTGGGAAGCGGATACAACCAACCTGCGCTATTCCAAGGGTACAAAGCCTACAGTGGGGCGCAATATTGCGATCGCAGAATACCCTCTCAATAACAACCGCCACGTAGACTACACTTTGTTTGTCGGCACCAAACTGCTGGCCGTCCTTGAAGCCAAGCGGGACGATGCTGCCCAGGCCCAGGCGCAAACCAGCGTGTACGTCAAAGATATTGCAGGGGACTACAACGTTTTCCCCTTTGCCTTTTTTAGCGACTACTACACCACCTACTTTTGGGAGATGGGTACGGGTAATAAGCGGCTGGTGTCTGGGGTGTTTGCCCCGGAAGATTTAGAACGGCTGGCCCATATTCGTCAGCATCAGTCTCCGTTGGCCTCGGTGCAGCCCAACCTTAAAATTGCCGACCGCACTTACCAGTTAGAGGCTATTCAACGCATTGGTGAAGCCTTTGAAGCCGGAAAGCGGCGGGCGCTGCTGGTTATGGCCACGGGCACGGGCAAAACCCGCACGGCCATGGCCTTAATTGAGCTATTTTTGCAGACGGGGCAAGCGCTGAAGGTGCTGTTCGTGGCGGATCGCGATGCGTTGGTGACCCAGGCGCTAGAGAAGGGATTTAAAGAGCATTTGCGAGATGAACCCAGGGACCGCATCTTCACCAAACGCATCGACAAAACCAAACGTCTGTATGTCGCCACTCAGCAAACTCTGGAACGCTGCTACCAGGACTTTAGCCCCGGCTTTTTTGATCTGGTGATTTTTGACGAGGCCCATCGGTCGCTGTTTAATAAATTTGCCGAGGTGGTGGACTATTTCGATGCCCGCATGATTGGCCTTACCGCCACTCCGGCCAGCTTTATCAAC
>JBCCXQ010000141.1:0-7722 GCA_039191365.1 Cyanobacteria bacterium P01_F01_bin.13
AGCCAGATTTTGTCTCGTCTAAGCACCATTGATTTGTCTCCAACACTATCATTGACTGATTGGCGGTAGGTAAAGCAAGTGCGACAGTTCTAGCATATGAGGGCTCTTAACGACACAGATGTGATTTGCTTCTGATTTGTAAGATGACTCGACTTACAGCTTTGTACCCATAAGCAGATAATCCAAATTAACTGTCAAATGTCGAAACCCCTAGAAGCTAGGTCTTTAAGTGTTGGTAAAGTGTCAAACCGGTCGCTTGGGGCTCCTCCGAGTGCCCCAAACCCCAATGGCTAGGGCGGACCGCCGCCCTAGAACCCTGCGGACTGGAGGAATATCAACTCTAGTCACAACGGCTGGAAGGATGCTGGTAAAACGGTTTAGAATTTTGCGCGCTGCGACAGAATTCTAAAAAGAGGGGTCCATACGACTCTATTTTGTCCGCTATCAAAGGCATCTTCATTGGCAAACACTCTAACCTCTGCAGGCAGATATATGGGTTAATAACGAATGCGACTTCTCGATGTTTGCAGTGTGTAGTGTGGAGGAAATTCCCTCGCGTTCCTTTAAGGCGCTTTGCCGTTGTTATCAGTAGAACTACAATTCTAATTTTTAACACCTCTCACTGTTTATCGACCCCTATGGCTGGCCTGTCTCTACTTACCCGACGTATTTTCTTAAAACTCTTTCTAGCAGGTGTGGCCAGCCGAAACGATCTCTGGGGCTATGATGGTGCTGCCGATCCGGCCCATTGGGCTGAACTATCCGCTGATTATCATACCTGTGGTGATGGTCGGCGGCAGTCTCCCATTGATATCGACATCACGGCCGCGATGGCAGATTTGGTCAGTTTCGACTATCGCCCTATCCCTATAAACCTGTTTAACAATGGGCGTACTATCCAGGAAACGGGTAGTGAAGCCTGCACCCTCACCATCGATAACAGCGTCTATACCCTGGTCCAATTTCATTTTCATACCCCCAGTGAGCATACCCACGGTGGCATTCACTATCCGATGGAGCTACACCTGGTCCATCGCCATCCTAGTGGAGCCCTGGCAGTGGTCGCTGTTTGGATCACATCTGGGGCGCAACAGCCGGAGTTAGTGACCATTAGCAAGAACCTACCGCAACAAACAGGTGGGCGTATCCACAACGCCAGTATGGTAAACCCTGATAATCTGTTGCCAAAGTTACGAGATTTAGTGCGATACAGCGGTTCTTTGACAACACCCCCCTGTTCCGAGGGGGTTACCTGGTTAGTAATGAGCAACCCGATCGAGGCATCAGCCCGACAGATTGAAACATTTCATCAATTGCTGGGTAATAATGCTCGACCGTTACAACGGTTAGAGGGGTAACGCATATGTTTCGGCTTAAGCCGAGAAATACTGGTTCAGTAAGAATTTAGAATCCAGGAGTCAGAATTTGGCAGGGAGCTGGCTTCTATATTCTGAATTCTATCCTTAGGAAAATTTCCCCCTCAAAGTTGAACCCTGATATATCGTCGTTGCCAATGGTTAGAGTAAGATCGTGCTCGAATCAGTCGTGCAACTTATAGCCCATGTCAGGTAAACCGGTCGTTATTCAATTTAACTGGGAAGACCCCACGACGGGAGCATCCCAGCAAGCCTCACGTCAGCTGCCGGTTGCAATCGGACGTGAAGCAGTCAAAATGCCAACTGTGCTAGAACATCTACCGGTATCCCATCTGGAATTAATTCATCAGCAGGTATCCCGATGCCATGCGGTTATTTCCATGGTCAATCGGCAGCTTTACATCACGGATCAAAGTGCCAATGGTACCTTTCTCAACGGTCGACCCATCCAGCAAACCGGCCAGATGTTTACGTCGAAAGATACCATCAGAATTGGCCCGTTTAAGCTCACTGCTGTGATTGTGGGCAATACGGATGCCAACTCTACTGAGTTGAACCGTGACTATAGCCATTTAGCCAAGGCGCAAATGGGTAGTGCAGAACCTAATGCTATTTTGGGTTGGCTGGTGGGTGGAGTCGTCTTACTGGTGACGGGCATTGGCTTATGGTTTGCGGCCCGGACCCTATTAGATAAGGCACAACCTAGCATTGAACCCGATCAGTCAAAATTGTCCTTACATATCTCCAATACAGACATTGGTGCCATTGAGATTCCCACAACAGCCTAAGTTCAAATATTTGCTGCACCGCTTACGGTCCTCTATCTGGCTGTGCTGCACCCTGATGGTTGTATTGTGGGTAGGCCTTGCCCCCCCTGCCCAGGCGCAGCTGGCGTCTAAGGATCCCACAGCCGCTGTCGTGGTCAATGGCCGAAAGGTGCTTGAGGTGCGTGGCGTAGAGAATTTTACGGCGGCCCAACGGGCGCGCAGTATCAATCAACGACTCCAGGAGGAGGTACAGCGGTCTGCTCCCCCTGAGATTAAGGTTGTTGTTGAAGATGAAAACGGGTTAGTTTATTTGCAAAGCCAGCCCAGCAGAGCCCTGCTAGCTACGGTGACAGAGGCCGATCTGGTGACCCCCGGCTATCAACTTGAGCGGCAGGCAGAAGACTGGGCTGAGCTGCTAGAAACAGCTCTTCGCAATGGCCAGCGGGAACGCAGTCCGGCCTATTTGCGACGAGCATTGCTCTATGGGTTGGCGGTATTGGGGGGTGCGATCGCAATCCACCTGATAATCCGAGTCTTAGGTTATCGCATCGCCCGAGTCTTAAACCGCTGGTTTAACTCCCCCACCAATCCATTAACCACCTGGGAAAGACCCGTCAAGTTTTTCTGGCGGTTGGGGTTACTCGGCTTAAAAATTGGTCTGTGGCTAACGGTAGCCATCTACATGACTGCTCTGTTTCCCCGGATCCGCAGCTGGCGTCACACCGTTTCCACCCTCCTCACCGCCGACAGTATTGCCCTGGGCAATAATCAATATTCCGCCCTCAGCCTGCTGCTGTTGCTAGGGCTGACCATTGGTTTATGGTTTGTTTCCCGGTTAATCTCCAGACTCTTCCGCACCTATATCCTGCGCACAGCCCGAATAGACTCCCGACTACAGGATATTCTGAGTGTCTTAGTGCAATACGTCCTGCTATTTTTGGGCGTCCTCATGCTGCTACAGCTGTTTGGCATTGATGCCAGTTCCTTAGCGATTCTGGCCAGCCTACTGGGGGTGGGGATTGGATTTGGCGTCCAGAATATTACCAACAACTTTATTAGTGGCTTTATCATCACCCTGGAGCGCCCGATTCAAGTGGGAGACTTTATCAAAATTGGTGACCTGGTGGGCATTGTCAAACAGGTGGGTGCCCGCAGCACTGAAATTAATACCCTGGATAAGGTGACCATCATTGTGCCCAATTCCCGGTTTTTAGAAAGTGAGGTAATTAACTGGAGCCATGGCGATCCCGTCTCCCGTCTGCGGGTACCCGTTAGCGTCGCCTATGGGTCCGATATTATCCAGGTTAAAGCCGTTTTGTTGGAGGCCGTTAAACGACATCCTGAAGTGCTGCTGCGACCTGAACCGGAAATATGGTTTCAAAGTTTTGGCGATAGTGCCCTCAACTTTGAAATCATGGTGTGGACAGGGGAGCCCCGCAAACAATTTCGAGTCAAGAGCGACTTAAATTACGCCATCGAAGCCAGTTTGCGGCACAACGGCATTGAAGTCCCCTTCGTGCAGCAGGATGTACACTTAGAATCGCCTCAGCTAGAAGAGATTATCACCCTCCTTAAACAGCAGTCCATTGGCCTGCCTGACAGCTATCTCAATCCTACAAAGCCAGTACAAACCCCGGATCTACCAACCGAGACCTCGGTCGAGCAGCCCCAGTCATCACCTTTGCCGGATCTGCTGGCCAATCTTGACCTGGAAGCCTTAGCTGACGCTATGCAGGGACCCCATGGTATCCCGTTACAGCCCTACCCAGAGCAGCTTGATGTCGACTCTACCTACTTTACTGGTACCGCTGTGGTGAGCTGGCTACAGCAACATCGGGATTACACCCATGCAGGAGCCATGCTGGTGGGACAGTGGTTGCTGCATAAAGGCCTGATCTACGCAGCTGCAGAGGGGCAAGGCTTTGAGGATAGCCCAGCCCTATATCAGTTTTATCAAGACTCACCCGCCGCCCTGGAGAAAAACATAGAGTCCCCCACCGAGCCAACGATCTCAGATGAAGGGACTACCGAAATATACTCGCCCCATCCTGAAGGCTCCACCCAATAGCTACCTTTCCCTGATTACCAATACTTGTAGGTCTAAACTGCCAAGGGCTAATACAAGCGTATGAATAAAATTTACATTACCCCCCTTGCAAAAGAGCCATTTAGCGCTAAGCTATGGCCCAGACCAGAGTGCGTACTGCTTTAATGCCATTGTCCAGCCAACCATCCATCCAACCGTCCAGCCAACATGAAAACCACTTCAATGCTCTGACGCTTAAGCAAGCGGCGAACTGGCAATGTCAAGCCTGTGGGCGGCACTGTCGTCATCAGGACGAATCATTGGATGATTTTGCCGGGCGCATGGGCTATGAACTCGATGTGGTAAAGGCCCATCCACGGCGCTGGATGCTGCATATTACTAAACTGTACCAGCCCGACTCTAACAAAAAGGTTGCCAGCAAGCCTGACCCAGACCAGCTGTCCGTATTTCAGCCTCCCCTGACTCCACCCGTCATTGTGCTCTGCGGTTCCTGTCATCGCACTTATCACAACTATCGACGCTGGCAGCATCGCCAACAGCAGCAGCGTCAACAACAGGAACATATTGGTCAGCTCACCCTTAGCGATATTCGTTTACCCCTTACCGGATTACAGCTATCTCTCAATGAGTGGGGAACTCCCTACGAGATTGTTAACCCGCAGCCAAAACGAAGACGAATTAAGTCTCCCAAGACCTGCCGCGATATGTAATAAGTGGGGATACTCAATTATTTGTAAGACCTAGCAAATGATTAGAATATAGGAGTCATGAGGTAGAAGCCTTCAATATTCTGACGCCTATATTCTCAGGACAACCTTTTAGCGTCTCACATTTGATTAGGACCAACTACATAAGTAATTTTTTGAACAAAAGAGAATATTTCTATTGTTTTGCTGAAAGTGTTTAATAGAGCTTTAGCTATCCCATAATCGGGCTGCCGTGGTGATGCACCAGATACCACTGTCCCCCCATTCGCTCAAAGGTATTTGTCGCCATCGATTTAGCCTCTAACCGACGACTGCCAGCAACTTGCATAACGTTCTCCACCAAAACCACGTAGGCCAGGTCGCCTGAGATTTCTACAGAAATCACCTCTAGATCAATTTCGAGATAGCGGGTTGCCTTAAAGATTTGCAACCATGATTGGCGAATATCTACCCACCCTTTGAGGGCCTTACGCCCTGGATGAATGCAAAGGCTATCAATGCCTTTAGAACAAACTGCCTCCATCGCCTCTATATCCTTTTTTTCAAAGGCTCGATAAAACGACTGATTGGCTTCTAAAACAGCAGTTTGCTCGTTGGACATGCCTGCATATAGATCACAGCATCTGGATTCTAATGCAATTCCGATAGGGATTAAAGATGAACGCAAGAAATCGGCCATCAGATGGCTACTAATATTAGCAAACCTTCTCTGTTGCCATATTGTATTTAGTAAGCGACTCACACTAGAACTGACAATTGAGTTAGTAAAGCATTACTTTGAGTTGAAGTTCTTGAACTCACTAAACTGTGTCAAAAACCTGAAGAGAACCTGCAAAAACAACAGATAGTCGAAGATCTATTTTCTCTATTTATAAGCAGCCTTGCTACCTAAACCAGGGCTCTAATTTCGCTCTACCGGAATCTGAATATCACTTCGCTTCAGCCCATTCGGAATAAACGGTCCATCATAGAAAAAACGTCGTGGCGGCCCCACTACCTCATATTCTGGATGCGCTGCCAGCCAACCTTTCAGCTGTTGCACACCCCGCGTATACACCCCATAGCCATAGCCACCCCGCAGCCCAACACTGACCACCGTCATCGGCGGAATATCTTCTACCTGCACATTCTGCGCCACCTCTTTTGGCACAATATCCAAACTGCGATACAAAAACGAAACCGCTGCATCTCCTTCTGAAATCGCCCCTGCTTTTAGCGTCGCCGCCGGATATCGTGTCTCCACCGGAGCCGTCATCGAAATCTTATTGTCGCTAATGTGACGAAACAATGGCGAAAATCCGCGGGACGCAGCCTTACCTAAATCTCCCCGTATCTGCACCGTTGCCGCCCGATAGGCTGGATACTGCTTAATCTCAATCTCACCCTTTGTCGTAGGCGATGGAAATCCTTCTGGCAAAGGCGCAGACGCTGCCCTATAGCCCCAGACAAGCAGCGCCCCTAAACCAACAATTACCCCAACAATTAGCAGTACCTGACTAAGTTTCATACCATTGGCCTAACAAAACTGGATTGATCGAACTTCTGCCACTAGCAGGAGGCAGGAGCCTCAGAAAATGTGCGCAGCCAGAGGCTATGCACCAGACGAAAACCTTCTCGGCCCTAGTGAACGACGACAGTTTCTAGCTCCTCTAGCCGTTCCTCACTCTCAACCAACCAAATAGCTGATCCACCGTCAACGCCAAATCTACCTTTTTCAAACAAGGCAACACCGCCTCCCCTGTCAGCTCATCCGGCAAACTATCCGGATAAAACACTAACACCACCCGCTCATAAGGATCAATCAACCAGCCCATCTGCCCCCCATGGCGCAGGCAGTGCAAAATCTTGCGGGGCGCTTGATTTTGCTCCGGTGACAAAATCTCAATCATCAACGGTGGCGCAAACTCAATACCCGTACTGCTAATATCGCCATTCTCATCCACCGGAATATCCGGTGTGGCTAATACCACCAGATCCGGCACCATGGACTTGCCACCAAAAGTACAGCGCAGCTCTGGCAATGCTTCATAGTTAGCCCCTGCGCCATTGATGGCATTCCCCAGGCGAGACTGTAACCAGCTGTGCTTACCTCCAGGCATCGGCTTTTGACTAACTTCTCCACAGATAAATTCCCAGGCAGGTGACCCGTCAATTTCTGGCAGGGCCAAAAACTGCTCTAAGGTAATGGGTTTCGAGACAGCAGCAACCATACTCTGATTTGCATCTAAGCTGTCTGTTATTCTACAAGCACTTTCAAATAGTGGATTTTAGCTTGCTGTCGAAGGCTGCCAACCTATGGCAAAATCAAACAGACCTACTTTTTTGCATGTCCTGTAAAACTTGCATTGTGAAATTGCTGAGGCTCTGCCACTAGAAGGGGGCAGGGGCCTCAGAGAAAGGTTTCACTAACATCTCTGTTCCAATCCTCGATCGCCCCGAAGGACGATCGCAACCATGAGTTGCTGCCATAGATTTTGGGCTGCATCGGAGTTCCAATCCTCGATCGCCCCGAAGGACGATCGCAACCTTTCAGGGCCTTTTGCACCGTCACTAGCGCATCGGTTCCAATCCTCGATCGCCCCGAAGGACGATCGCAACTTTACAACATTGGTGATGATGAGTTGGAATACCAGTTCCAATCCTCGATCGCCCCGAAGGACGATCGCAACCTCTACGCCATGTATCCACACCTAACGCCACAGTAGTTCCAATCCTCGATCGCCCCGAAGGACGATCGCAACACGCGAGTAATAACAACCACAAGAGATATGAAGTCGTTCCAATCCTCGATAGAGCCGAAGGACTATCGACACGAATGCGGTGTC
>JBCCXQ010000142.1:0-7589 GCA_039191365.1 Cyanobacteria bacterium P01_F01_bin.13
ATTACAGCGGTGACTATCGAGCAAGCCCAAGAAGCTGCCAAGCAATGTTTTGTCGATTCCTACATTTCGATTTTGGGTCCGGCCATGGCAGTCGAGGCGCTACGGTAGAGGGCGCTTGATACGGGCTTCTATACTGTAGGCCAGTACCGTTAATTTCGTTTATGCCTTCGCCCTTTCCTGGAATGGACCCTTTCATCGAGCAGCCTGACTATTGGGCATCGTTCCATAGTAGGTTAATCGTAGGGATTGACTTACTGCGAGGTGGGAATCCATGCCTGTAATAGGCAATACTACAAATGCTCCCTACAGTATTTTGGTGAGTCATAGCGAACAACGCTCATCTGCTGACTTATACAGTTTTGGCCTACCAGAAACGATTCCAAATTTTGCATTGCCCCCCAGCAAAGAAGAACAACTTGCCATTCCTCTGCAAGAGATTTTTACTCAGGTTTACGATCAAGCGCGTTACGGTTCTCGCATTGACTACCAACAACCATTGACACTTGCATTAACGTCTGAAGAGAAAATGTGGTTAACATCACTTTTGGAAACATATACCTTTAGGATTCTTACCCTCAAAAGATATTCTGCACGAAGCTGGCAACCGATTTAAGATCTTGAGTGTCCAGTATCATCAATCCTCATTTCCTAGATCTATGCTTGCTGCTAGTCAGCGTCAAAAACTTGACGAATCTAACGATGCTTTGTTCTACGAAGCCCCTCGCTTTGTCACCCACGTCGATGAGCGGTTTATTGAGCAACTCACTGAGTTGTACCAGCAGCGGCTCACTCCCAAAAGCCGTATTCTGGACCTGATGAGCAGTTGGGTGTCACACTTACCCGCCGACATAGAATTTGAACGAGTAGAAGGCCACGGCATGAACGCTGAGGAGCTGGCTAAAAACCTTAGATTAGATAATTACTTTGTTCAAAACTTGAATGATAACCAAACGTTACCCTTCGAGGATCGTACCTTTGATGCTGTGCTTAACACCGTATCCGTGCAGTATCTGCAACATCCAGAAGCAGTCTTTGCTGAAATCTATCGTGTGCTCAAGCCCGGTGGCATTGCCATTGTAAGTTTTTCCAATCGGATGTTTTATCAAAAAGCGATCGCAGCCTGGCGCGATAGCAGTGATGCCAGCCATATCGCCCTCGTCAAACGCTATTTTGCATCTGTGAAAGGCTTTAGTCAGCCTGAAGTCGTTGCTAATCAGGGTCCCCCAATTAATCCCATATTGCAAATGATGGGCATAGCCAGTAGCGATCCATTTTATGCAGTGATTGCAGAACGAATGGAAATGTTGGTGAGGTAGGGTAGGCAGCGATTATCTATGAGCCCCGCGAGCTAAACCCTCATGCCTGCTTGCCGCCGTAGGCTTTCCATGCCAAATCAATCAGACCATTCACAATGGCGACAGCAACGACAGTGCTCCCCTTCCGACCGCTGATACAGATGCTTGGCATGAGGCTGTCCTTTAGTCGAGATTTAGTGACTTCTGCCTCTAAAAAACCAGCAGGTGTTGCAATCACTAATGCAGGGCGAATCACATCGGTTTCGATCAGCTGTACCAAGCTATCTAATGCGGGTTGAGAATGGCCGATGACAAATATTGCCTCAGGGTAACGCTTAGCCAGGGTTTCTATACCCCAGGCAGCCTTAGATTGCGCCTTTTGCGGTCGGGTGATGGCATCCATGGCACAGTACACCGGATTAGCAAATGTTTCCTGTAGCCTGGGGGTAATTCCTGCTTGGGCCATGGAACCATCAACGACGATGGTAGTGCGAGCTGCCAGGGCCGCTGCGCCAGAGGGTAACGCTTGGTCTGAAAACTGGATCAGCTCCTTGTAGTCGTAGTCTGCAGTAGCGTAAATGACTCGACGCACGATTTCATATTCTGCTGGAGCAAATGTATGTTGACCAATTTCTTGATCAATGATGCGTAAGCTCCGTGCATCGGTAACGTGCCATTCCATAAGTGCTGCCTGCGGTTGCCGCTAGTTCCAATAGACTAGCATCGTCAGCAGTTTTTCAGGTATTTAGCCCATTTAAATACACGACATCCAACATTTTTTACACCTATTAGTGAAAGGTAACCCTGCGCTTTTGATGACACCGTAAGTAGAAATGCTTATTCTCAAGCTCTGATGAAATAAGGCTTTAGGCCCTTTTTAGGTAGCTCGCCTGCTCTATTTTGGCACTGGTTCGAAAGGTTTGAGAGGCGTTGAATCAACCGTTCCACGTGTTCTATACAGCAAGAAAGGTGACCCCTTGGTCTGATATTCTGAATCATATAAAGGCGCTCAAATAGTCTTAACGCCGCTACTGATTCTGCAGCAGATGTCTTAATCCATTAGGCATCTGAGTGTCAGGTTAGCTTTGTAACTGTAGGTGTTTCAGGGATATCCATTATCCTAATTAACCCAACAGATGCAATGGGGATGATTCTGGAGAGCTGACTATTGCGCAGTGCCTCCCGAAGCCATACCACAATCAGCAGCGACGTCTTGGTAACAGCAGGCAGTTTGGAGGAAATACGCAGTGGAAAGCACCCTCGGATTAGAAATTATTGAAGTTGTTGAGCAGGCTGCGATCGCATCTGCTCGCTGGATGGGTAAAGGTGAAAAGGACATTGCTGACGAGGTGGCTGTAGAAGCCATGCGTGAGCGCATGAACAAGATTCATATGCGCGGCAAAATCGTCATCGGTGAAGGTGAGCGAGACGATGCTCCCATGCTTTACATCGGCGAAGAAGTGGGCATTTGCACCCAGCCTGATGCAGAGAAGGTGTGCAACCCCGAAGAGTTGATCGAAATTGACATCGCCGTTGACCCCTGTGAAGGTACTAACCTTTGCGCCTATGGTCAGCCCGGTTCCATGGCAGTATTGGCTATTTCCGAGAAGGGTGGTCTGTTTGAGGCTCCTGACTTCTACATGAATAAGCTAGCGGCTCCCCCAGCGGCTAAGGGTAAGGTGGACATCACCAAGTCTGCTACTGAGAACCTGAAGATTTTGGGTGAGTGTCTGGACCGCGCCATTGATGAGCTTGTGGTTGTAGTGATGAAGCGTTCACGCCACGATGACCTGATTAAGGAAATTCGTGATGCCGGTGCCCGCGTCCGCCTGATCAGCGACGGTGATGTATCCGCTGCCATTTCTTGCGGCTTCTCCGGTACTAACACCCATGCTCTGATGGGTATCGGTGCTGCTCCTGAGGGGGTAATTTCTGCTGCTGCAATGCGCTGCTTGGGTGGTCACTTCCAGGGACAGCTAATTTACGATCCTGCCATCGTAAAGACTGGCCTGATTGGTGAGAGCAAGGAAGCTAACCTGGAGCGTCTAACTTCCATGGGTATTACCGATCCTGACAAGATTTACTCTGCGGAAGAACTAGCCTGTGGTGAAACTGTACTGTTTGCTGGTTGTGGTATTACTCCCGGTTTGCTGATGAATGGCGTCCGCTTCTTCAAGGGCGGTGCTCGTACTCAAACATTGGTAATTTCAAACCAATCCAAGACCGCTCGCTTTGTGGACACTATCCACATGGCTGACAATCCCAGCTACGTTTCTTTGAAATAACACCCTCTCTAACTCCCCCTTTGCAAGGGGGAGAACAGGATTAGGGTCGGCAGGGTTGGTCTCGAAACTTAGGCGTTAGCGGTGCCCAACCCGCCCGTTGGGCACCCCTCCCAAGAGGAGATAAGCCAGAAACAACTTATTTAAAAACACTCTAGCTATTTGTTCAATAGCCAGAGTGTTTTTGTGTCTGTGTGTCGTTTGGTAACGGTTAGCACCGTTTGATGGACTTTTGTTGAGAAACCTTGAGTTAGGGGCAGGTTTTTTCCTACTTTCAGTAAGGAGTGAAATCCAGTGCACTCTTGCTAGAGCGCTGTTTTCGTATCTAACTAAAGTCAATTAAATTTACTGCGATCGCCTGTTCAGGCATTTAATAAAGGATCTTTTTGGGAGGAAGAATGAATATTGCCGTTATTGGTCTTAGTCATAAGACTGCGCCGGTTGAGGTTCGTGAAAAACTCAGCATTCCGACACCTAAGGTTGAAGGTGCGATCGCAAGGCTCACCGCCTATCCTCACGTTAAAGAAGTATCCATTCTTAGCACCTGTAATCGTTTAGAGCTGCATCTTGTTTTAAGTCATACCGAAAACGGCATCCGCGAAGTTATTCAGTTTTTAGCAGAGTACAGTAATGTACCTGTCGATGAACTACGACCCCACCTATTTATCCTGGTACAGCAGGATGCCATCATGCATCTGTTGCGGGTTTCCTCCGGTCTCGATAGCCTGGTATTGGGCGAAGGGCAGATTCTCGCCCAGGTGAAGCACGCCCTAGCAGAAAGCCAGAAGCATAAGGGCGTCGGTCGCATTCTGAGCCGCCTGTTTAAGGATGCCATCAAGACTGGTAAACGAGTACGCACAGAAACCAGCATTGGTACCGGTGCCGTCTCCGTTAGCTCCGCTGCTGCTGAATTAGCGCAGATGAAAGTGCATAACTTCACTGACTGCTATATCACCATCATCGGTGCAGGTAAAATGGGGCGTCTATTGGTGAAACACCTGGTATCTAAGCGAGCTGTCAATATTACCCTGCTCAACCGCAGCATTCAACGGGCAGATGATTTAGCCGCTGAATATAGCCATGTAGATATCAAGACCGGCACCATGGACAAGATGGAAGCAGCCGTAACCCAGGCAGATATCGTCTTTACCTGCACCTCGTCTGAGCAGCCCGTATTGCATGCCGATAATGTCAAGCCTTGTCTGGCAGACCGTCCCCTCAGTCTATTTGATATTTCCGTGCCCCGTAATGTACACAAAAATGTTGAGAAGCTAGAGGGTGTGAGCGCCTACACCGTCGATGACCTCAAGGAAGTAGTTGCCAAAAATCAAGAGAGCCGTCGTCAGATGGCTCAGGAAGCCGAAGGCATCCTTGAGCAGGAACTGGCGCAGTTTATGAAGTGGTTTGGGTCTCTCGATACCGTTTCTACCATCAGCAGCCTGCGTACTAAGGTAGAAGCCATCCGTGAGCAGGAACTAGAGAAAGCGCTATCTCGTCTGGGTGCTGATTTCTCTGATAAGCATCGCAATGTAGTTGAAGCCCTCTCTCGCGGTATTGTCAATAAGATTCTCCATGACCCCATGACCCAGCTGCGGGCCCAGGAAGATGCCGAATCCCGAAAGCAAGCCATGGAGACACTGCAGGTACTCTTCAACCTGGAAGAGAAAAAGGCGGCTGCTAAGCGATAAAAATTAGGAATACCTATTCGTAGGGATATTACATCACAATGTAGGGGCGCTCCATGGAACGCCCCTACATTGTTTTTTACCAATTGCTATAGTGCTGAAATCGCTACGTCGTCTTATTCCTGTATTAATCACCATCATTTGTCTAGGGTGTACCCAGGCTGATATCGCCACCTCTGACAGCGTCTATAGCTATAAACAACCCAGCAGCGACGGCCTCGGTAAAGTCTATATGGGCCGCGAAATTTCCCAGGTAATGGGTCACCAGGGAGCCTATTGGCTGGAGCGTCCCAGCCGAGAAGCAGAGGAACGACCTGATATGGCAATCGATGCGCTGGAGTTACGACCAACTGACACAGTAGCTGATATCGGCGCAGGTACCGGCTACATGAGTTTTCGTATGGCGCGTAAAGTGCCCGATGGTCAGGTACTGGCAGTGGACTTACAGCCAGAGATGATTGAGCTTTTGGAAGAGGCTCGCGACGAGCAAGACATTGTCAATGTGCAAACCATCCAGGCAGAAGAAGACAATCCTCATTTGCCATTAGAACAGGTAGACATGGTGTTAATGGTGGATGCTTACCATGAGTTTGCGTCCCCTCGGGAGGTGATGACAGGGGTGGTAGAGGCGCTTAAGCCTGGTGGTCGAGTGGTACTGGCAGAGTATCGGTCGGAGAATCCGTTGATTATGATCAAGCGTCTGCACAAGATGAGCGAGAAACAGGTGAAAAAGGAAATGTCTGCAGTGGGGTTAACCTGGGTAAAAACAGATGATCGATTGCCCCAGCAGCACCTGTTGTTTTTTGAAAAAGAAGTCGTATAGCCCTCAGGGCATGGGTAATCCTTTCAGATAAAACCTAACACCGACAATATTCCCACATCGGAGTTTACTCACGGCATCTAATATTAGACTCCACTTAAACAAGCTTTTATGGGCTTGGATAATTTGTGATTACTTACCAAAGCGCTGCTTCAACTCTCCAGGCGCAACGGCTCCAGTCGCCTCCAACACCTTGCCCACGACAGGATTAAGTAAAGTTCCCATAACATAGACAGCCAACTGGGGTAGCTTTTTCTTAAACCATTTAACAACGTATTCCATCGTTGCTAGGTCCGGTTCGTCACTGGTTATTGTTTCTTCTAGTTCCTCCAAATGCTCCAGCGCAGCCTCTTTCCTTTCCTCAGGGACCTCTGCTTCAATCTGAGCTGTCAGCGTACTCAGCAATTGTTTCAACCGAGCTTTATCTTCTGAGGTCACTTCTGGCAACGTGCCAATATTTTGGGTTTGTGAGATATTCTTACCCACGGCAATATTACCGCTCATATTCCCCGAAATGTTAGCACTGATCGAATCGCCAGCGGGCATAGCAGGAGCCACTGCAGCTGCGACAGGTTGAGGCTGGACTGGGTCAGGAGCTTCTTGCACCTCAGGTTTATCAATGCCTTGACTCACAAAGTACTCCTTCAATTTGTCGATCAGTCGTTCCATGTCGTTATGAAAGTCAGGATCCTGACGTGCATTGGCGGCATTGCGACGAGTTAAGGATTGCAAACTCTCAGGCAAGTCTTGAGTCGAAGGCATCATCGTGCCATTGAGCAATAGCGGCAACACCAGGGTGCGTTTGTTTGCCAAAGCTGAGGCGATTTCAATACGCACAAAGTCGTTGGGATCATCTAAACGGCGACTACCGTCAGGATGCGTGA
Source organism: Cyanobacteria bacterium P01_F01_bin.13 (assembly GCA_039191365.1). Taxonomy (GTDB): domain Bacteria; phylum Cyanobacteriota; class Cyanobacteriia; order Phormidesmidales; family Phormidesmidaceae; genus Leptothoe. Next base: position 6,967 of record JBCCXQ010000142.1, read on the forward strand.
CCGTTAACCAGGTTTGTCCAATGAGTGGAATTAAGACATCGCACTGGGCAACAGAATCTTCCAGGTAGGTGACAAAGTCGGCCCCCGGAGGAATGTCATACACATCTTTGAAAACTCGCTCTGGGCCAAAGGCTGCAATCAATTTATCGTAGACGCGCCCCGACTCGGTAATACTGTCACTGCGACGATAGGAAATAAAGATGGATCCCGTTACTGCCATGGGATGCTAACTCCTCTCTAATAGAAAATTGCTTGACTGGTAATTAGTTTGCTCCATTGACCTTTAAGGGAAGGGCCAAGGTTAAGGGCCATAACCACTTCGTAGGTCTCGATTGTAGGTAACCCGTTCGAACATGCTGACCTGACCATTTCCGTTTAAATCTGCTGGATGTTTAGGTTCGTCTGGCGTACTTGTCGGGTTTGGATTCGGGGTTGGGTTGGGAGTTGGGTTGGGAGTTGGGTTGGGAGTTGGATTTGGGTTGGGAGTTGGATTTGGGTTGGGATTCGGATTTGGGTTGGGATTCGGATTTGGGTTGGGAGTTGGATTTGGGTTGGGATTCAGATTTGGGTTGGGATTCGGATTTGGGTTGGGAGTTGGATTTGGGTTGGGATTCAGATTTGGG
>JBCCXQ010000143.1:0-7567 GCA_039191365.1 Cyanobacteria bacterium P01_F01_bin.13
GCACTATTGGGACTAACTCCGATCACGCGGCCTTGTTTTTCCCAATGCTGATGAAGCCTAATATTCTGAAGGAAAACCAAATCGAGGCGTTTGCTCCCTGTGGTGCTGTAGCAGGGATTTTTGCTCGTACCGATGCTCAGCGTGGTGTCTGGAAAGCTCCTGCAGGCACAGAAGCAACCCTGGTGGGCGTACCCAAGTTATCCGTACCCCTGACCGATGCTGAAAATGGTGAACTCAACCCCTTGGCTATTAACTGTTTGAGAGGTTTCCCAGCAGCAGGTCGTGTAATTTGGGGCTCTCGAACTCTTCAGGGAGATGATCGCTTAGCCTCTGAATGGAAATACGTGCCTGTCCGGCGCACAGCTCTATTAATTGAGGAAAGTCTTTATCGGGGTACTCAATGGGCTGTGTTTGAACCCAATGACGAACCCCTATGGGCTCAGTTGCGGTTGAATATTGGTGCATTTATGCAGAATCTCTTCCGCCAGGGAGCCTTTCAGGGTAGCACCCCCCAAGAAGCATATTTAGTTAAATGCGACAGTGAAACCACCACCCAGAATGACATCAACTTAGGGATTGTCAACGTGGTTGTTGGATTTGCACCACTGAAACCTGCTGAGTTCGTCATCCTCAAAATTCAACAACTTGCTGGTCAGATTGCTACCTAAAGGAGAATTGTCATGGCTCAATTTAGCGTGAATGCTACCCGGCTCGATCCCTACAAAAACTTCAAATTTCGGGTTAAGTGGGATGGTCGATTTGTGGCCGGTATTAGTAAAGTAGGTACCTTGAAGCGTACCACAGAAGTCGTAGAACACCGTGAAGGGGGAGACCCTAGCACCGTTCTAAAGTCCCCAGGACAAAGTAAATACGAACCCATTACCCTGGAGCGCGGTGTCACCCACGACACCGACTTTGAAATCTGGGCTAATAAGGTTTGGAATTTTCAGTCAGGATTAGGGTCAGAAGTCTCTTTGAAAGACTTTCGTAAAGATATCATCATTGAGATGTACAACGAGGCAGGTCAGTTGGCGCTTGCCTATAAGGTTTATCGGTGCTGGGTTTCTGAGTATCAGGCACTACCAGAACTCGACGCCAGTGCTAACGCTGTTGCCATTCAGATGATTACCTTGCAAAACGAGGGCTGGGAACGTGACTATGCGGTTACGGAACCGACTGAACCAAGCTTTAGCGAACCTGCTGCTTAGGACATTTCTGGTCAAGAAGCTACCAGTTAACAAAGTCCCCAAACCCCAAATTTTGGGGACTTTGAGTCTTGCTCCCACGAGTAGAAGGTGAGCGGGGTTGCTAGCTAAAAAGTTAAACAAATACCATGAACCATTTAACCACCTCGAACCTATTGCAGGTCTGGGAGCGAGGTCTCTCGGTCTCATCGGTCCATAGGGCTCTTTATCTTTTATCTGTTGGTTTCCCAGACTATTCTTGGGAAGACCTGACCCAGCTCAGCATTGGTCGTCGGGATGCCCTACTATTGACCTTGCGAGAATGGCTATTTGGCACTCAGCTGGCCAGTGTAGCCACCTGTCCCAACTGCGGCGAGGAATTAGAGTTTACCTTCTCAACAGGGGATGTGCGAGTTTCTGAGAACAGGATATTGACCACCGGATCAAGTCTGGAGATGGAGGGGTATATAGTCCACTTTCGCTTGCCCAACAGTCTGGATTTGGATGCGGTCGCCCACTGTTCCACACCAGCAGCTATCGAGCAACAGCTTTTGCAACGCTGCATTATGTCAGCTAGCTATCAAAAAACAGACTGCGAGTTTATCGATCTCCCAGAGACTATCCTCGACACTCTTACTGCCCGCATAGCCAAGGAAGATCCCCAGGCCGATATCGAAATCGCCCTGACATGCCCTGCCTGTGACCACCAATGGCAATCTCCATTTGATATTTTGCAGTTTCTGTGGCACGAGCTACATGCCTGGGCCCAACGCACCCTGGTAGACGTGCACCGCCTGGCGTCAGCCTATGGATGGCGAGAAGCTGACATTCTGGCCATGGCCCCCCAACGACGGCAGATTTATCTGGGGATGGTGAACCGATGAGCAGCCACTATTTTACCCACCTCGCAACGCAGATAGTTAACCCGACAGTGGAGGTAAGACCTCGGCTGGGCTCCCGTTTTGAGTCTCCCCAAGGAAGGGGGAGACTAGCAGTTCCTCCCCTGGAGACTTCGCTGCCGGATGAGGGGCTATCTATGCAACAGGAAAACGATAGGCCCTCTGTGGAACAGCCTGTTGTTGAGGCGTTATCGCCCCCGGCGATCTCTTCTCCCTTACTATCTGTGGCTGAACCTTCCGCAGTGCCCCCCTCCAATCGGCTTGAATCCTCAGCTGAGAGCATGAGTTCTGACTCGGTGGCAGAGGTGAGATCGCACCCAGCCCCACTACTAAAACCCGAGGTACCAATACCGACGGCATCGCCCACTACCACCGAGCCAACCACAGTTCCCTCTAATCTGGAGGCTCCAGCCCCCATTCAACCCCTATCATCCAAGCTCCACTCTTCCGACCGTGAACATGAGCCGAGCACGCCTGTTGATGCTTTGGCGTATCAAGAGCCAACCCTAACAGCCCCCATGGCGACAGAAACACTGTTTCCTGGTTCTGACACAGCAGCAACCTCAATGGATGCTCAGGCTGCACCGGTAAAAACCAGTATCTCACTAACCCCTCTCCCAGTCTCACCCCACCCCGTTAGCCTATCCCTGGACCAACAGATAGACCGGGGTGCGGACCAGGAAACAGGCCAGGGAACAGACCAGATAACAGCGTCTTCTACTCCTCAACCGACGACTCCTCAACCTTCTACAGCCAAACCAAGACCAGGGATTCTAAATACGCCCGTTGTTTGGGCAGGTGACATAGTGCTACACACCTCATCTGAGCAGGTCCCTGAAGTACCGTTAATTAATAGGTCTATACTTGCAGCCGAAAGTGTTCTAAACCCACAGCCAGGGGTTGATGCGATCTCACCCCAAAATACCCTGCCCATAGGTCCCCTAACCAAGCCAGACATTACGGCTCCAAATATTGCATCACACAACAACCCTGGCAATAAGCCCCAACAGACTGTGGCATTCCCACCATTGTCCGCGCCAATCCCCCAGGTACCTATGCTACAGCCTGCTGGCATTGAACAGGTTAACAATAGCCCGTCTGTTTACCCGACCATATCCCCCAAAAATATCCATCGGAGACCTACGCCAGCAAGTCCAATGGTGGTTAGTCCCATGGATTCTGAAGCTGTGCCAACATCGGTACAACCAACGGTAAATGTCTCCATCGGTCGGATTGAAGTGCGGATGACACCGCCACCAAAACCACAGCCACACCGATCATCTCGACCGGCAACCGGGGCGAATGTCACTACCGGGGCTAGTGTCACTAGTTTAAGTAATTACCTGCGCCAGGGAGGTCAGTCATGAGTAATTCACTTGCGATCGCTGCTGTTACCATTACCCTGCGCAGCTTGATTGATCGAAATCTGCCCGACGAGTTGGCCGGTACATCAGTAACCGCCAAGCCCCTTGACAAAGCCATTAGCGGCAATGGGTCCCCCACTGGCACGGGTAATCAAATCAACCTGTTCCTCTACCAAACTGAGTTTAACCCCGCCTGGCGAAATCTCCCATTGCCCGAACAAGTCCGGCCCGGCGAAAGCGGCCCAGCCCCTCTAGCCCTGAATCTACACTATTTGATTACCACCTACGGTGAAAACGACGAGGATGCTAACAGTCACCACCTGCTGGGCCATGCCATGGGCACCCTCCATGACCATCCCATCCTGAGTGCCGAAGAAATTGAGCTAGCAACTGCGACAGAACTACCAGGTAGTACTCTTCACGAACAAGTCGAATGTGTTCGCATCGTGCCCCACGCCCTTTCGTTGGATGAGCTATCCCGACTCTGGGCGACATTCCAAACCCAGTATCGGATTTCAGCTGCCTATCAAGCCTCTGTAGTCCTGATCGAAAGCCGTCAGCCCATCCGTACGCCGCTCCCCGTCCTCTCCCGAGGTCAGGATGACACTGGCTTTGCCGCCCAGGCCGATATCATTCCACCGATACCCACCCTCGCTTCCCTCGTACTGCCACGACGGCAGCCCAGCCTACAGTTAGGACAAACTTTGCGGTTGGTAGGGGTGCATTTGGATGGGACCGATTTGGAAGTGCGCTTTCAGCATTCTCGTCTAGATGATCCCTTGCTACCTGGGGAAATCCTGTCTCAATCAGCCACGGAGATAGAAGTGCGCCTACCCGAGCCAGGCGATCCGACCGATCCCACGGCACCACAAAATCAGTGGCTGGCCGGGTACTACACCGTGCAGGTAGCAGTTCGTTCTCCCGATGAGGAGCAATTGCGGCTAACCAACCAGCTGTCTGTGGCCTTTGCCCCCCAGGTGGTAACCGAGCCCCCTATTGCCGTGACCCAAGACCCCGTAACCGAGGTGGTTACCATCACCGTACAAACCATTCCCAGTGTGTTGCCTGAGCAGCGAGTGGCTTTGTTAGTAGGCGATCGCGAACTACTAGCCCAATCTCGCACTGACCGTACTAACACCCTGGTATTTCAGGTGGAGGGGATGTCGGCAGGAGACTACTACATTCGCCTTCGCATCGACGGTGTAGATAGCTTGTTAATCCAAGACTACGAAGCCAGACCACCCCAATTTGACCCAACTCAGCAGGTGACATTGCCATGACCGATCTCAGCCAGTGGCAACAACAAAATGAGGCCTATCTAGCCGAGGCCCTAACTTGGCTACGCCAGCGGCTGGGCGGTGGTTTTGACGACCCAGAACCCGACGATGGCGCTCGTCCTAAACTAGCTGAGATCGACCAAACAGGCCCGAATACAGACCTGACTGAGGGATTACCCCAGTGGCACAGCCAGGACGCCACAGAGTTACCTCCCCCCGCGTTAGTCCTTTTAAGCCAGCGCTTCGGTCTCTCTCGATTTGAACAGGAAGTGCTGTTTCTCTGCGTGGCCATGGAGTTGGACACCCGCATTGCTAATCGCTGCGCCCAGGTGCAGCAAAATCCCAATGCACCATATCCCACCTTTGCCCTAGCCTTTGCCATCTTTACAGACCCCGCCTGGGATGTACTCTCTCCCGAGCGTCCCCTGCGCTACTGGAAGCTGCTCGAAATTACCCAACCGAGAGCCCAACCCCTCACCACCAGTCCGCTGCGGGTGGATGAGCGCATCGTCAACTACATCAAAGGATTGAACTATGTAGACGATCGTCTAGCCACCCTGCTAATTCCTGTAGAAACAGCTCCCAGTCACCTAGCCCCTTCCCAGGTGCAGTCCCTGGAATCAGCCCTGCAGGAGCTACAGGCGATTCACTCCACCCAACCGCCTATGCTCCAGCTGATTGGTCCCGACCCCTTGAGCAAACAAATGATGGCTCAGGCCATGGCCCAGGAACTGGGGTTATCCCTCTATCGGTTGCCTGTAAGCCTTTTGCCCAGTCCCATTGGTGAGTTAGAGGACCTGGTTAGACTATGGCAGAGAGAGAGTCTGCTATTACCCTTTACCCTGTATCTCGATGCCCACGAAGAAACAAAGATTTCGACCCAGCTAGAACAGTTTCTGACCCGTAGTCGGGCGCTAATGTTTTTAAGTACCCGTGATGTGAGTCCCCAGCTGACCCAATCAGTGATTACGCTAGACGTCAGCCGCCCCACTGTTACTGAACAGGAAGCCCTCTGGGAGGCGCATTCAGGTTGTCCGGAAAGTGCCTCCCTTTTATCGGGACAGTTTAACCTTAATACCGTGGCGATTCAGGACATTGCCCAGACAGCCCAGGCTCGGTCCCCTAGTCCCAAAGAGCTGCCGGATGCTCTTTGGCAAGCCTGTCTAAACAAAACCCGTCCCCAGCTAGACCGCCTGGCCCAGCGGCTGGAGACCAAAGCCACCTGGGAGGATATTGTGCTGCCCAAAGAGGAACTAAATTTGCTGCATCAGATTACGGAGCAGGTGCAGCAGCGCAGTACGGTATATCAAGACTGGGGCTTTCAGCAACGGATGAACCGGGGCTTTGGGATCAGTGCCCTGTTTGCAGGCGATAGCGGCACCGGCAAAACCATGGCCGCTGAAGTAATTGCCAATGCTCTGCAGCTCAATCTTTATCGCATTGATCTGTCCTCGGTAGTCAGTAAGTACATCGGCGAGACAGAAAAGAATCTGCGGCGGCTGTTCGACGCAGCGGAAGATGGCGGCGCGATTCTCTTTTTTGATGAGGCGGATGCGTTGTTTGGTAAGCGCAGCGAGGTCAAGGACAGCCACGATCGCTACGCCAATATTGAAATCAACTATTTACTACAGCGCATTGAAGCCTACCGGGGCCTTGCCATTCTGGCCACCAATATGAAAAGTGCCCTGGACCCTGCCTTTATGCGCCGCCTGCGATTTGTGATCACCTTTCCTTTTCCGGCTACGCCCCAACGATTGGAAATGTGGCAAAAAGCTTTTCCAGCCAGTACTCCGGTCGAATCGTTGGACTATACTCGCCTGGCTCGCCTTAATCTCACGGGCGGCAATATTCACAATATTGCTTTGAATGCGGCCTTCCTGGCGGCTACTGCGGGGACTGCCATCACGATGCCGTTGGTGTTGTCTGCAGCTCGTACGGAGTTTCGTAAGTTGAATCGCCCGATTAATGAAGCGGATTTTCGCTGGCAGGCACCTGCAGCGGTGGCGGCTAGGAGGTAACTATGGATATCAATCTGCACATTGATCAACTGGTGTTGGATGGTCTCACCCTGTCAACCCGACAGCGACGGCAACTCCAGGCCAGTGTTGAAACGGAGCTGGGTCGGTTGCTTACGGAACAAGGTCTGGCGGATTATCTCCAGGCTGATAACGTTATTCCTACTCTAAACGCTGATGCGATTCAGGTTTCTGCTAACCCAAACCCGGCTCGACTCGGTACTCAAATTGCTCAAGCCATCTACCAAGGAATCGGCCCATGACCCGCAAAGCGACTGTTTATCCCCAGCCTGCTGTGACGAGCCATCCTATGGTGCAAAACAATAGTTTGCAACGTAAACATGCTGTCAGTGGGCTGTCCTTATCTGGTGGAGAGACTGCGATGCAGTTTGCATCAGGATTAGGCCAGGACTTTAGTCAATTGCCGGTGAGTTCTACTCCATTACCGTTTATTCAAACCAAGCTTACTGTTGGGCAGCCAAATGATAAGTATGAGCAAGAGGCGGATCGAGTGGCGGAGCAGGTGATGCGAATGCCAGTTCAATTCTATCCTCAATTCTTAAATGGGGCCGATAGGACTCCAGACCAACAGATAGGTCAGGGGGCTAATTATGATTATAAATATTTAAAATCGGGGACAATTAAAAAGATTACCTACCCAACGGGAGGCTCGAGTACTTTCGATTTTGAGGCACATGATTTTGCTAATCCTTCTCAGGCCGGATCAGACGTATGGGAAGAAAAACCTGAAATAAATCTCATCGCATGTGCTGGCAATTCTCCTTTTGGATGTAATGGTCCTTCAGCCAGCCAATCTTTTACGCTAAC
>JBCCXQ010000144.1:0-7492 GCA_039191365.1 Cyanobacteria bacterium P01_F01_bin.13
AAGGCCCAGCACACACAGATCCTGAGCAGCGGTACGGAGACGGCGCAGGTGATCGCTCAAGATGACCTCCCAGGCACGAAAGCTTTCGCCCAGGCGGATGGGGACAGCGTCCTGCATGTGGGTGCGGCCAGAGCGGACAATGTCTTGAAATTCGGTGGCTTTAGTTTGAAGCGTTGCGATCGCACCCTCCAAGGCTGGATACAGCGTATGCTTCAACGCCAGCAATCCGCCAACGCGAATCGCCGTCGGAATTACATCGTTGGTGGACTGACCATAGTTCACATGGTCGTTGGGACTGACACGGCTATAGTTGCCTTTTTTATCTCCCAGCAGCTCCAGTGCCCGATTTGCCAGCACCTCATTGATGTTCATATGGTGGGATGTGCCTGCCCCAGCCTGGTAGACATCGACGATGAATTGGTCCCGCAGATTTCCTTTGAGAATTTCATCGGCGGCAGCAACGATAGCCTGGGATAGCTCTGTTGATATACAGTCGAGTTCTCCGTTTGCGATCGCAGCCGCCTTCTTAATCAACAAGCAAGCATCCACATAGGTGGGCAATGGCTTTAGACCACTGATAGGAAAATTCTCCACCGCTCTCAGAGTTTGAATACCGTAATAGGCCTCCGCAGGAATTTCCTTCTCCCCCATGGAGTCTTTTTCAATACGGCTAGCGATGGATTCAGTCATTTGGGCTGGTCTTGTAACGGGCCAATTTTGATAGTAGCGGCAGAGCGAACCTCTGTGTATCTCTACAGTAGCAATTGTGACGGAGGCTCACAGGTCAAGGTTATCGGCTCGCCGTCAGGATGTATGAATGAAAGCTTATGGGCATGGAGCCAATAGCCACAGTCACTGGGAACTGCTGCGCCATCTGGATGGGGCTGACCACCAGCACCATAAAGCGGATCGCCCAGCAGTGGATATCCGATAGTGGCTAGATGGATCCGAATCTGGTGCGGTCTACCGGTAAGGATGGTGACATCCAGCAAGGTGGCATCAGGCCATCGCTGGACTACACTACAGTCACTGTGGGCATCCAGACCGTCTGGATTTGCTCCATAAATATAACCAAGCTGAGGATAGGCAACCTTGCCAATCGGGTGAGTGATGGTGAACTGGTCAGGAAAATCGTTCCCTGGACCGATCAAGGCACGATAGAGTTTGCCAAGACGGCGCTGACGCATTTGTTGACTGAGATAGGCGCGGGCGGCTTTAGTTTTGGCCATGAGCATAATGCCAGAAGTGCCCCGACCCAATCGATGGATAGGGGCAGCGGTCGGGTAGCGCTGGCGCAGCTGCCACAGCAGGGTATGCTGCAGAAAATTGCCACCGGGGAGTACGGGCAAGCCCGAGGGCTTATTGACGACCAGGAGTACATCGTCTTCGTGGATAGTGTTTATTTCTAAAGGAACTGAGGGTTCTTGCCACGGAGGGCGATGGTAGCTGAGACGTTGGCCAGCAGTAATCGAGGTATCGGCGTTGATGGGTTGGTCATTGAGTCGAATTTGGCCAGATTCGATACGGGTTTGCCAGGTAGAGCGATCTGAGTGGCGATAGTGGTGGATGTAGTAGTCGAGGACGGTGGTTGAGGGGTGAACTTTCGAGATGACGTCGCAATACACCCAGCCATCATTAAAAACCGGAGGATTCGCAATGCCCACCCTCCGAGGAATAAAACAATATTGCTGATTGCCAATTTCGTCCAATCTGTTTATCGCTTGAATAACCCAGCTACGCTGTTCTTCACCTGGTTAGCGATAGCCTGTACTCCTTCCGCGACACCGGGCTTGGGTGGTACCGCTACAGTAACTGGCTCATCTTTAAATTCTTTTACCCGGTAACCGTATTCCAAATTGGTCTTATTTTTTCGCAGAATGGGGTAAATCCGAAACGCTCCCTGCAGCAGATCTTCTTCACTGGCGAAAATAGCTTTATTAATATCAGCCGAGCGCTTCACGGCCACAACGCCCACCGGGTACCACTGCTTTTTATCCTTAATGCGAATATGCACCTCAAACTCAGGGTCACCGGATGCCCGACGCTTATCCATCTCCTGAGAGGCTTCCTTGCGACGCTTGGTGCGCTCAGACACCTTGGGTTTAGGTTTAGCTTTGCCAAATCCGCTGGCCATAGGAATACCTCTTAGGGGTGACACTTTGTAAAAGTTTACATCTTTTTAATTATAGAACTCTAGCGATGTAGTCGATGGAAGCTGGCATCAGGCACTGTTACGGTTAGGTGCATAATCTACCCAGGGTTCAACCTTGAATACCAAAACTGGTCCGCTCTACGCTTTTCTTGCCTACGGTTCTTGGGGGTTACTTCCCATTTACTGGAAGTTTTTTAGTACAGCCTCTCCCATAGAAGTGCTCAGTCACCGCATGCTGTGGTCGCTGATTTTTCTAGGTCTGATTTTGACGCTGCAGCGACGATTGCCAGAACTACGCAAGCTGCCCCGTCATCGGGTGCTTGGCCTGTTGGCAACGGCGGCACTGTTAAGTGTCAACTGGGGTCTATATATCTACGGTGTGAATACGAACCAGGTAGTGGAGACTAGTCTGGGATATTTCATCAATCCGTTAGTGTCGGTGATGCTGGGATTTATTGTCCTGCGGGAGAGGCTTTACCGAGGGCAACAGGTGGCGGTAGTGCTGGCCACTATTGGCGTCAGCTATTTTATCTGGCAGTTTGGGGCAGTGCCGTGGATTGCATTGGCATTGGCAGGCACGTTTGCGCTGTATGGGTTATTGCGCAAGATGGTGGCGGTGGCACCGATGGTGGGGTTGGCTGTGGAGACAGCGCTGATGACCCCAGTGGCACTATTGATGATTTTTTACTGGGGGGCAACAGGAACCGGGAGCTTTGGCAGCAGTCCTGGGCTGACGTTGTTGTTTATTGGTGCGGGTGTAGCCACGTCGATGCCGCTGCTGTGGTTTAACAATGCGGCAAAGCGATTGTCGTTAGCGACTTTAGGATTTTGTCAGTATATTGCTCCGTCGATTCAGCTGATGCTGGGCGTATTTCTATATCGGGAGCCCTTTACTCAGACACATCTGGTGAGCTTTAGCTGTATTTGGACAGCACTGCTAATTTATTCAAGTACGTCTTTGTTTAGGACAAAGACAGCAGCACAGTAACGCATTACGTAGATTGGTTTGAAGGATAGGTTTTTGGGGTACGACAACTTTGGATTAATGAGGAAATCTTGTGGCAGAGCCACCTTGCTCCAGGCAGAGCCTGGGAGCAAGGAAAGAATTAAATTGTTTCGATGCTTTTCATTTGGGTTTTGAGTAATACCAACTGCTCTGATGCGATTAATGGCATCGCACCGGACGTCTGCTGATGCATCCAGCGCACCATCATGGCCAGCAGCAACTCTCGCAAATAGGCAAAGGAGAAGCCTTCTGTTTCGTGGGCCAGGGTTTCGATAGCCCCATCCGTCAGCCGCATTTCAGGGCGTAGCTTCTCGTTCCACTGGTGAATGTAGGTATCTCGCTCTGCCAAAGCTGGTAGCGCAAAGTAGTACTTGCGATCAAAACGGCTGGGGCGTTCCAGAATGGCGACATCCAGCTTTTCAGGGTGATTCGTGGTGGCAATGGTGACAATGCCATCATTGGCAGCAAAACCATCTAGCTCATTCAAAAAGAAGGAGCGGTTCTCATCGTCCACGAGAGAATCTAAGTCTTCGAGGATAAGTAAACATGGGGCAATCTGCCGTGCCCGTTGAAAGACTTTTTTAATGTTGCTGCTCTCTGGACCATGCTGGGCTTTGAAGCTTTTGACATACAGGCAAGGCTGCTCCAGCAGATTTACCAATGCCTTGACCGTATGGGTTTTGCCGTTGCCAGGAGGGCCAATCAATAGCACCCCACGTTTCCACGGCACACCGTACTCGCCGTAGGTGGAACGGGCAGCAAAAAAGTCTTGCAGATCTGTTTTAATGTCGTCTTTTAGGTGCCCGCTGAGCACTAAATTTTCAAAGGTGGACGATTTGATTTCCTTGAAAAGGCTAGGATTTTTGACCCAGTAGCCATCTTCAAACACCAGTAACTCATCCCGAACCTCGGAGTTCCAATCGCAGACGGCAGCAAAAAAGCTATCGGCCAGGGAAAAGGTATCTGCCAGAATCCAGTGGTAGTTGATGGTATTCCATCCTGCCCCCCAGGTCATCAGGAGTATATCCAGAGTATGACCCTGCCAGCTGACTTCAAACCGAGCATTTTCAGCTTGCTGAAAGGTGCGTTGGTGTTTTCCATCCCAGTAACTTTGAACGTGGTTGTGAAAGACCTGTTTGAGGGTAATGCTGCACTGGCCATCGCGGGCATAGGCTTCGAGGTCAAAGGCGCATTCATTGCCTTCGACTATTTCGCGGTCTGGGTATAGCTCGGTTAGGGATTTGCTGATGTGGTATGAGATCGCATTCGTCGGCAATCGCAATGCATCCGTAATCAACTGCTTGATTTCCATGGATTTCCAGGTAAATAGCAAATGGCATCTCCATGTTAGTGAGTGCAAACATGCATGTGTGACCGCTACTCGGTCTTTAAATTTCTCAACACTCCCTGGGTAGTCCTGAAAAAATACGCCATAGTCTTATGCATAGCTGCATCAGCCACGATAAACGGGGTAACCAATGGGCGTAAACCTGGGTCGATTTTTCCGAGCGTGTAATCCAAGCAAAACGCTGAATCTAACATCACCTGAAGACGGCAAGTACTACATCGACTTCTCCGAAGTACGGGGTAGTGATCTGGTGCGAGAACTCAAGCGCACCATTACCTTTTCCGACCGGGAGCCCACCTGCCAGCTATTTACCGGCCATATTGGCTGTGGCAAGTCCACTGAGCTGTCTCGTCTGCGCCAGGAGTTAGAGGAGGAAGGTTACCATGTGGTCTATTTTGAATCCACCGATGACCTGGACATGGGCGATGTGGACATCAGCGATATCCTGCTAGCCATCGCTAAACAGGTAAGCAAAAGCCTGGAAGCGGCACGACTACGTCTGGCCCCCAATAAGTTTCAAACCCTGCTCAAAAGTGCCGCCGATTTGCTTAACTCCGAGGTTACGGGGCTAAAGGTGAAAATTCCTGAGGTTGGCGGCATCAAGGTGGCAGATGAAGTCGGTCTGAGTGCCGAAGATGGCAACTACTCCCTGGCCTTTGGCATTGGTGAGCTAACCACGAAAGCCAAAGATAGTAAGGATGTCCGGTCTCTGCTGCGGCAGCACCTGGAACCCCGCATCAACTCTATTCTTGAAGTGATCAACAGCGAGCTAATCGACACCGCCAACCAGCAGCTGAGCGACCAGGATAAAGCTGGGTTAGTGGTGATAGTCGATAACCTGGACCGCATTGACAATAAGCCGCGAGGCCAGGGTCGCCGCCAGCCGGAATATCTATTTGTTGACCGGGGAGACCAGCTGAAAAAACTGCGGTGCCATGTGGTGTATACCGTGCCCCTGGTGCTGTCCTTTTCCAATGAGCAGGAAAACCTGACCAATCGGTTTGGCAGTGCCCCTCAAGTGTTGCCCATGGTACGTACCCAAAACCGCGACGGCAGTCCCTGTGAAGCCGGTATTACCGCGCTACGGCAAATGTTGCTGGCCCGCGCCTTTCCAGACCTCTCTGCAGACAAACGGCTAGGCCATGTGGGTGAACTGTTTGACTCCCTAGAAACCCTGGACCGGCTGTGCTTGGCCAGCGGTGGCCACGTACGAAATTTGCTAGTGTTAATCAACTACTGCCTGAAGAAGGCCGATCCTCCCTTCACGGGCGAATTGCTTGACCGGGTGATCAGTCTACGACTAAGCGATTTGACCAAAGCCATCGACTTTGAAGAATGGCACCTGCTGCGGGAGGTCAATCGCACCAAAACCGTACGGGGGGAAGGGGAATATCAGTCTCTATTGCGCAGTCTATTTGTGTTTGAATATCGAGATGCTGGCCAAACTTGGTTTGCCCTCAACCCAGTCTTGCTCGATGCTGAGGAACTGAAGTCCAATGCCTGAGGTGCCGTCACCCCACAATCAAGAAGCCTTAGATGAACTCTGCCGCCTGCTGCGCTTTTCCCACGGTGAGTTTGCGCTGATCTTGGCAGTGTGTAACTCCACTCGGCACCGTCAAGCTCTCGTCAGCGAGCTAAAACAACAGTGTGCTGTCCCCTTTGACGAGATTATCCTGGCCCCTACAGCGACTACTCTATTCACCACAGTTAGCGCCTATATCAACAATGCCAATCCCGAGGCCTTAATGGTGTATGGCCTCAACGAGGTACGAAATTCAGAACAGCTGTTAACCGCTACAAATCAGATTCGTGAAGAGTTTCGTGAGTTTTCATTTCCTCTGGTGTTATGGCTTACAGATAGCGACCTCAAACACCTGATTCGCACGGCACCAGACTTTTACACCTGGGCCAACCCCATTACCTTTGAAACACCGGCCACATTTTTTCTGTCATTTATTGATGAGGTGATTCAAAACGTATGGCAGCGGATAACCCAGACCCAAGAAAATCGATTTCTCACCCCAGAGGACCTGGGCCTTACGCCTGACTCAGCTGGCTATAAAGAACTAGAAACAAGCCTGGCTGCCCTTGCGGACCAAAATATTCAGCTCTCACCCTTTCAGGCAGCTGACCTAGAGTTTGTGCGGGGACGCATTGCTGACAACAACAGTCCCACGGCACGTCAGCACTATGAATATAGTTTGGAGCGATGGCAGACCCTGGTCACTGGCAACGATGATGCCCCCCGGTGGCAAGAAAAAATGGGTCATGTCCAGTTTTATTTAGGATTTTGGTGGCGTAATCATGCTGAACGCCATCGTCCTGACTTTGAGCTGGCGTTTAGTGAGGCTCGTAAGTATTTTTTAGCAGCGATCGAGACATTTGAGGGGATTGGAGACCCCTCCGCTTCCGGAACCTCCCCTGCTATTACGCCTTTGGCGCATGCCCCCAGGGCTATAGGGGAAGAAAAGACCTTGTCTAGGGGGCAAGTCCTTGCTGCCAGGTACATTAACTACTTAGCCGAGGCCCTGCATCGGCTGGAACAGTGGGTAGATTTAGAAACCATTGCGACTAAGGCTAAAACCCTTCACCAACAACTGCAAAATCCATTTCGGGTGGCCCGTGCCGAGGGTTTTCTGGCTGAGGTTGCCCTGGCTAAAGAAGATTGGACCGCTGCACAGCACCATGCCGAAACTGCATTAGGGCTAATCCAGCCTGCAGAAGCTCCGACAAACGATCCTGAGAAAATGGCCTTCTACCATTGGATCAACAGTTTTCATCGCAGCTGGTATTTATTCTCTCTTGGCAAAGCTCAATTTCAGCAACAGGACCTTGATGCCGCTGTCACCAGCTTAGAAAACGCTCTCATCGTTGCCCAGCCCGACTATGACCCCAAGCTCTATAGCCTGGTACTGGCGCAGTTACAGCAGTGCTATTTTCAGCAGGGGCTATATCTGTATGCCTTTGAAACCCGGCGTCAGCGAGA
>JBCCXQ010000145.1:0-7489 GCA_039191365.1 Cyanobacteria bacterium P01_F01_bin.13
CGTTGAACATATAGAATCTAAGCCCAGTAGGCTCGCATATCTTGTCTTCCAGCGTTGGGAGCCCGGCGATTAATGAATGAGGCCAAACATGACACATAAGACTTACCCAGCCTTTTTGAGTTAAGCAAGCGAGAAAAGAATAAACCTACCGTTGTTATTCAAGATATCAGCTGACAGTGTTCAAGCAATGAGGCTCGGTATTTCTCCCTTGAATTTTTCTCATCCTAGCAGTGCAGCCAACGGAGCTTGGAGCTAGCTTATTAATAATTCTCCAACAGGTGAGAATAAATTGGCATATTGGCATACTGTAACCTTTGAATCTTTACCGAAGGGAATCTAATGAATTTGAATCGTACCAGGCTTGCATTGACGTATTGACGTTGTAAATACGCTTTGCTTACAATACACAGTATGGATGTGTATTTTGTACTCAACGGCATTACGTTTGTCTGGAACGATGAAAAAGCGCAAATTAATCCTCAAAGACATGATGGCGTAACGTTTCAGCAAGCAGCTGAGGCATTCTTTGATCCACTTCTAGTGGTAGTAGATGCAAGTCGTAATGACGAAGCGCGCGACGCCATTATTGGACTCGATAAGCGTTGAAATCTCTTGTACATCGTTTTTATTGAGCGCGAAGATGACATGATCCGCATCATTTCAGCCCGTAAAGCAACACGCAAGGAACGTGAATACTATGAAAACTGATGCATTAAAAAAACGTTTAGACAGAAATCGTCCAATGACAACTATCACAATTCGGATGCCCGAAGATGTGATTGAGGACTTGAAAAGAATTGCCCCTTTGCTCGGGTTCTCGGGGTATCAACCCCTGGCTCGTGCTTACATTGGGCAAGGTTTACGGGCTGACTTAGAACGCTTAGAGGGAGATACCGTCTCTGCATTAATTGCCAGTCTAAAGCGTCATGGTGTCAGTGATGAAATTCTGCAAGAAGCGCTTGGCGAAGTGACTCAAAAATAGCTACATTGAGTTGTCCTGGCTGAATCGCCTAACATAGGCTCTGAGGCGGACGGAGCAAAAGCTATCGACTAAAACAAAGTTGCTGGCCGCCGCACAACTCCACCGTTATGCCGCCTAGCAACCTCGATGATTGCTCACCCCTGCTACACCAATTTGGCGTTGGAGGTTCGCTGCGCCCTTACGCAGCAATACGAAAGATGGATCGCTGAACATCCGGGTGATGAAATCTATGCGTACATCATCTACGCCACACCTCTTGCTTCGAACATCGCCGTCTCTGTGCTAACCGAACAGGGGGTGCGTAGCGTCGCCTCTGAATACAGGAACAAGCACGGATACGAGGTAATCGCCAGAGCAAATGGAACGCGACCTGAGGTGGTCTGTTGCGGACACACCGCATTGCGGCGAATACCAACACCTGTTCGCGGCGGTCAACGAACGGCTGCAAGCCATGATGTTTATCGCTAGGTGCATCTATCGGAAGGATTTGATTTTCTTGGGTTTACTATCCGTCACTACCCAAGCTGCAACACCCAGACAGGATGGAAGCTATTGATTACGCCTGCCAAGCAAAGTTTGGCGAGATTTCGTGAGAAATTACGTCATACCTTCAAGCGGCTTCATGGCTGCAATGCAACGGCTGTAATCTCAGTGCTTAACCCTATTCTTAGAGGTTGGGCCAATTACTATCGAGGCGTGGTCAGCTCAAAGGTTTTCGATAAGTTAGAGACCTATATCTACTGAAAGTTCCAACGCTGGGCAACGAAAACCCATCCCAACAAGTCCTACTGGTTCCTTTTAGCGAAAATTCGAATAGTGTTATTAACGATCTTTGAATGCATATTATTGATGTTGGCATTTGGTCATTATTGATTGTACCCGCAGTATTCTTTAGCTTTTGTTCTAGAAAAATCAGGAAGTTCATCCAATCACACCTAGGGTGCAAAGTAGCTTTAAGTTGTGTATTTATAACTTTGTTATTTGAAACGTGGGGTTTAGCATATTTTATGCTGCAGTTTCTTCGATTTAGCAAAGCACCTAACAAGGCGCTAAACACGTGCGCTGCGATAAAACCCTGAAAAGACTAAGTTGTTGAGCTCTATGTGCAACAAAACAGCTGCACATAGAGGCTAGAGTTTGACTTCTTTAAACACCAAACTTATCAATCTGCTCTTTCAAATACTCATCTGCCTTATTTGGATCAAAATCGCCAAATTGCATCTTCTCAATGCGCGAGATCTCATCCGGTGCATCCACGCCCAGTTCCTTCGCTAATTCCCGTGCCAGGTCCGTCAAGAAGAACTCTTGACCACCGCCAGCAACTTTATCAGCCGTTGTATAATCCCAACGCACTAGCTGTGTGGTAATCCAGCTGGCAAAACTCTTCCAGGGATAGGGGTCAAAGTAAATCCGATCGGGAATGTCCAACGTATTACCCTGACCGTCTTCAAACTTACCCGTCATCACCGCCTCTAATACAGGCAACGGCTGGTTGAGGTATTCCCGTGGGGCAATGGCGGCGGCAATTTCTTTACGGTTGGCCGGATTGTTGGCATAGGTGGCCCCGTCGATAATGGCTTTGTTTAAGGCACGGAAGGTGTTAGGATTCTCATCGATCCAGTTTTGAGCTGCAACAAAGGCACAGCAGGGGTGCCCAGCCCAGAGATCTTTAGTGAGCAGATGAATAAAGCCGATGTCGTCTTGCACCACCCGCTGGGTAAAGTTGTCGGGCAGGATAAAAGCGTCGATTTGGCCAGTGGACATTTTTGCGATCGCATCCGGTGGCGGCAAGATCAATAGCTTCACATCGTTATCAGGGTCCAAACCACCTGTCGCCAGATAGTAGCGCAGTAACAAATTGTGGTTGGAGTAATCGTAGGGAATGCCAATGGTCATGCCTTTAAAGTCGGCTGGACCCTTCACCTTACCCAGGTGCTTCTTGGCAACGGCAATGCCCTGACCATTGTTGTTTTCGATGCTGGCTAGCTTAACGGAGAATGGAGTAGAACCAAGGCCCAGGGACATGGCAATAGGCATGGGCGCGAGCATATGGTACGCGTCCAGTTCACCAGCAATGGCCGCATCTCTCACTACCGACCAGCTAGCATACTTCATCAGCTCCACATCGAGACCGTGCTTCTCATAGATACCCAACGGCTTCGACATAATGATGGGCGTAGCGCAGGTAATGGGGAGAAACGCCACCTTCAGGCTAGATTTTTCCAGTTCCCCAGTCGAGGTCGTATCCACGGGAGCCTCTTCCGTCGGTGTCTCCGCCACATCTGATGTAGAATCACAGTTCGCCAGGGTTACTAGAGCCGCACCCACTGCAATATTTTGCAAAAACTTACGTCGCGTCACCTGACTCAGGCGCTTAGCATCGGTAAAAAATTCTCCTGCCTTGGGGCCAAAGGCCGCACTAAATGCTTGATCGAGCCCCCCCGCTAGCCCGATCAAATCTCGCACCAACTTCTCTCGTCTGGGCTCGCCTCTGCCCACCATGCTAATAAACAGAGCCGTGCGTAGTTCCGCCTGACTAATAGCATCAGCGGTTTCAATGGCTGCGGGCTTATACATCCGCATCTTGACCAAATCATCGATCAAGTCGGCTGGATTCTGGGGCATCTCAGCCTCTGCCATTAATTGCCAGTGATCCTGAGTAGAGTGAAAGCTTCCACATATAACGCAGCGTGTGGGAATTGTACTGGCTTCTCCCTGCTGACAGGAAAGATTATTCCACTGGCGAGGCTGACCGGCGAGCGATACCATACGGGTATTCTATAGATAACGGTTAATGCCTTCTATTAGAATGGTTATTCCAACAGTTTTTTGTACAATTCAATACCGTTTAACAGAGCTTAATTCTGTTGTGGGAAGTCTTTTAGGACAATTGATGAGCTTGGAATGGTAGGAGCATTACAGCATGTAATGCCCCTACCTGGTGCAGCCCTTTACGCAACCGGCAACGCTTTTTTTCCCATATCAGCCAACACCTTCCTAAGGTGCTTTAGGGCAGGGGTTACCATTGCCACAAAATAGGCTTCTCGTAGCTTACGCTCGGGGGCGCTGCCTTGAAGATAAGCCCGTGCCCCAGCATGGAGCATCGCCGCCTGGGATGACCGCAACGAGAGTTCTGATGCAGTTGCCCGTGCTTGAATAATCTCACGGGCTAGCTGAGGATTTTTTTCCCCTGTGCACTCGCTCAATTGATCCGCTAAACGATAGGTACGCTGTCGAGCCATTTGCAAATCAGCACTGATATCGTCCACCTGATCATCCAAATATTGATTTACATGGCCTAGATTTTTGTTGGAGCGGCGCATCAGCTCAATGCAGCTAGCAGTTAGCCCTAGTCCCATACCCACCTGGGTCAACATAAAACCGGGACGAATACAGTCCACATAGGCTTCACAGGGAGCCGCCAAAACCCACTCGTCAGGAATAAACGCATTACGAAACACACAGCTGTAGGTGCCAGTGCCTTCCAGGGCAATAAAATGAGCGCCCAGACGTAGCGACATACCCTCTAGCTCATCGGAGACAATGGCCATCATGTAGTCCTCTGAGCCGGCCAGCCTGGCAACAATGCCAAAGTAGTGACCCGGTCCTAGATTAGACACCCAGGGCAGCATGCCGTTGACGATATAGCCTCCGTCCACCCGTTCAGCCGTCAGGGCAATTTTCTCAATGTCTGCAAAGTGCTTCATAGGATTAGACAATCCTGTACCTGCCAATACCTGTCCTATAGCTACTTTAGGAAGCATTTCGGCCTTTAAGGCTGTATTTTCAGTATTCTCCAGATACCAGGTGCAAGCTACCTGACACCAGGTAATAAATCCGGTAGAAAGACAGTCTTTGGAAATTTCTTCAATGCTCTGAACAGCTGCCTTCAATCCTTTGCCAGAACCTTGAAATTCTTTGGATACCGCATGGGAAAAGGCTCCCGCCTCCCCCAGCTGATGCATAATTTGGCCTGGATATTCTCCTTTGAGATCAATGTCTCGTACCTTGGGCGTCAGCACCTGGTTAATGACTGTGCGCAGATGGGTAATAGCCGGGTCTGGACTCAAGTTGTCTAAAGATGCCCCGTGATTGGACGATTTTGAAACGGTTTGCATGGCGATGCTGATGGTTATGAAAGAGGTTTGTTAATGCTGGGCGTGATGATCTTTGGGTTGCTGGTTTCGACTCCGCTTGACCAGCGAAGAGGTTGATGGCACTAAAAACTTAAATATAAGAAAAGCCTGACAATGCCATTACTGCTGTACAAAACATCTGGAAGATCATTACATTGCTAATGTCAGCCACGGTTCCCCTAAGCCCTATGGGCAGGCTTCGCCAACGTAAGGGGAACCAATTTATCGTCAAGCTTCGCAAAAGGACGGCGAAATCTTAGCTAGAGTACTCTAACCTGCCGCTCTAAACCGTTGAAACGGATACCGGCATGGGATTACTCAATGTCGCAGACACAGGGGACCAGGTGTTCGCATGGGCCACCATTTCCTCTAGCACCGCCTTATCAGCGTCACCATCGATGTCCACCTTCACTCGCACATCGGTAAAGCCAATCTGAGGTTTTTCCAATTCTCCAGTACCCCAAGTACTGACAATATTAATGTCACCTTCCAAAGCAATCTCCAACTTAGTGAGGCTGATCCCCTTAGCGGCAGCATTGGCCTGGATACCAACCACTAAGCAGGAACCCAGCGCTCCAAGCACAATCTCCGAAGGGTTAGGTGCGGTGTTATCACCTAACAACACAGGAGGCTCATCAATGGCAAACGCCTCCAGGTCACGGGCATAGTTGAGACTGCGGAACTTACCAGTACAGACCGTTTTAACCTTAAGGGTTTTATCAGCAGGATTATCTTTATTCTTAGCAGCCAACTCTGTCAATCCATCCTGGGGAATGGGTGTAAGCGGTGCGGTAACCTCAGCGGTCATGGTAGTTGCTTCGGCCATAAGTCTATCCAAATAGAATGATCACTCTATTTAAGATACAAGAAACTTTCGAGAGGGGAAAGGTAATGTTATTGATTGGTAAGAATAGAAGTCGGAGGAGTTTCTGGAATGTAGGAGGTAGGAAATAGGAAATACAAGGTAGGAAGAAGTGGAAGATAAATATAATTTTTAACGTTTAAAACTCTGTATTCTGCATTCTATATTCTATATTCTGCCTCCTATCTCCTTCCTACATTCTGAGAGTCCTAAAAAAATCCCAGTTTTCCAAAAGTTCGTCCCATCTAATTAACAACGCTGAAAGGTATAAGTAAAGTGAATTCGCCTCTTTGACTAATCATTTAGACCTATGTCAGCTCCAAAACTGGTTCCTCCATTTACCTATGAGATCGCGGTTAAGAAAGTTCGTATGGCTGAAGATGCCTGGAACAGTCGCGATGCCCAGCGGGTTTCCATGGCGTACTCAGAAAATAGCCACTGGCGAAATCGAGCTGAGGTTTTCCAGGGACGTGAAGCAATTCGAGAGTTTTTAAACCGTAAGTGGGACAAGGAACTGGATTATCGGTTAACCAAAGAAATGTGGGCCTTTGGTGAACGGCGCATTGCAGTGCGGTTTCAGTATGAGTGGCATGATGATGCTGGCCAGTGGTATCGCGCCTATGGCAATGAAAATTGGGAATTTGACGATGATGGGTTGATGCGGCGTCGGGAGGCCAGCATTAATGATAAGCCGATTACGGAAAAGGAACGGCGGTTTTTCTGGCCTGCGCCGGGTCCTCGACCAGAGGATCATCCAGGACTGATTGATTCTCCTGAATAGAGTTTGAGGTTGTTCTACCCCCGTGTAGGGGCATTGCATGCAATGCTCCTACACGAAGACATACAGCAACAAGCCAATTGTAGGGTGGGCACCGGCCCACCATTCAGTGAATTAAATCAACATCGCATTCCTTAATGCCTGTCGTGCCAGATCAAATCCTCGCCTCATCCGAATCTCGCTGCGGTGTAGCTTACCCATAAGCATTGCCCCTTCAATGGCGGTAATAATTTGTTCAGCCAGGTGTTCTGGGTTCACATCCGACTTGAGCTGAGGTTTAGCCTGACGTAGCGTCTGGGCAATGGCACCTTCCCACTTGCTAAATATCTGCATCAGATGATCGCGAAAGGAGTCGTCCTGTTCTACCAGGTCCACAATCAAATTGCCCAGCAGACAGCCACCACACTTAGGCTCCTTAAGCTGTTTTGCTTCTAATCGATCGAGAATCCAAAAGAGCTGCTCGATGGGGGCATCACTGTGGGCTAAGGCAGGTTCCAGTACATTTGCCTGGAGCTGCGACCATTCAAAGTCAATCAGAGCATGGCCCAGCTCATGTTTTGACTGGAAGTAATTGTAAAAACTCCCCGACGATGCGCCACTGATCTTAAATAATTTGCTTAATCCTGTTGCCGTTAGCCCTTGACGGTGGACAGTGTTAACCACCGATTTCAAAATGTCCTCACGGGTACGTTTGAGGTTAGCCATGACAGCTTCAGGATGATTAGCTTACC
>JBCCXQ010000146.1:0-7411 GCA_039191365.1 Cyanobacteria bacterium P01_F01_bin.13
GACACTAGAATGCTCAAATTCTGGGGCAACAAACATCACTTATCCCCTTAACCAAAGTTTTTGGCATGATGAAGTACCACGCCTATGTCCTCAGGGGGTACTGGTAGCTATATCGCACCTGTCAGGTTGGTCAATATTCCCATGGCAATCCCACATTCCGGGTGGTCTTCCCCAGGCTCACACGGATCACACAATAGGTTGAAATTTTTAGTAAATCCTTGTCAGTCAGGAACCCTTAAGCGTCAGGATACAGGGAGGTTGCCGATTATCTTAGGGCTGCCCGAGCCGTTTCACAATCCCGAGCAATTTGTTCCTTTAAGATATCCAGGGAGTCAAACTTCTGTTCCGGTCGAATAAAACTCTCTAAACTGACGGTCAATGTCTCTCCATACAAATCACCCTGCCAATCAAACAGGTGAACTTCGATACTGACATCCTGTCCTGCAACGGTAGGGCGATTGCCAATATTCATCACCCCGAGGATCGGTTGTTGGTCTGGCAAAATGCCAAATGCCTTGACACTATAGACTCCCTGGCAAGGAACGAATTTATCGCTAGGCAGTTTTAGATTGGCTGTGGGAAAACCAATGGTACGTCCCAGTTGCTTACCTGGGGTGACCCGCCCCGTTAAAGTGTAGGGTCGCCCTAGTAATTGGTTAGCTTGTATAAGCTCACCATCGCTCAGTGCCTGGCGGATGCGGGAGCTGCTGATGCGGCCTTCATTATCGTTGTGGAGGGGGACAACGGTCACCGGGATGCTGTAACGGGTTGCGATCGCATACAGTAACTCAGCATTACCCCCACGTCCTTTACCAAAATGAAAATCGCTACCCACACTGATATGGGTTGCCTGTAAATCTTGAATTAATATCCGCTCTACAAAGGTAGCCGCATCCAAATTTGCCAGCTCAGCATTAAACGGCAGCAATACCAGCTGATCCACACCCAGACAGGCCAATTGACGGCTCTTTTCTTCTAGCGGCGTTAGTAACGGACGAAATCGCCCTGAAAAAAATTCTTTTGGATGCGGGAAAAAAGTCACCACCGACGCCCACTCAGAAAATTCAGACGTTGGCGTCGCCCCCCTATCCGCGGTGCTAGTCCCAGGTAAATGACTATATCCAGACGCCTCAGAGGCCTGCAAACACATATCTTCGGCTAAAACCAGCGATGGCAAGCCGCCTTTATGGGTCAAGACAGGCTCAATGACGCGCTGGTGGCCAAGATGCACACCATCAAAGTTACCGAGGGCAATTTTGGTCGGCTTTTTAGCCGATGTAGCTGAAGAGGTAATCCACACGGTTTACATTCTGGCATGAAACCCTGAACATAGCTCGGAATTACTGCCACTACCCCATCAGTATTACCGTATCAATCACATGGATAATGCCATTGCTCGCTTCAATATCAACTGCAAGCACCGAAGCATTCTTAATTTCCAAAGGTTCATGACTGCGAATGGGAATAGGTGAGCCCTCCACAGACGTCACCTGAGAACACTCCTGCAATTTGGCCTGCGGCCACAGACCGGACACTACGTGGTAGCAAAGAATTCGGCCCAGCTGAGGAGGATTCTGCACCAGATTATTAACCGTATTGGGCGGCAACTTAGCAAAGGCATCATCAGTGGGGGCAAACACCGTGAACGGGCCTTCCCCCTGCAAGGTCTCTACCAAACCAGCTGCCTGCACTGCAGCAACCAATGTTTCAAACCCAGGCGTACTCACAGCGATATCGACAATCGTTGACATAATCTTTTCAGGCAAGCAACAACAAGTTAGTAAAACTAGATAGTGAGTGCGCTGCGCTAGTGAATGGTGAGTGCGCTGCGCTGGTGAGTGGTGTAAGGGGCAGATATTCTTTCCTAACCCGACTCTTTCAAGGTAACGATCTCTATCGATAATCCGCCGTTTGAATATTCCGTAAGCGTGCTTCAGGACGTGTCAGGCGATCCATCTGGGCCTCAAAAAAGCTACGGTTAGCCATCAGATGTTCCGGGTTGGAATCATCTAGGGGATAATACAAAGCGGCCCGCAGCGCCTGAATCACTGCCGATGTCACGTTATACATCGATCGCTGAAACGTAATGCCCAATTGAATCAGCTGGTCATCTTCACCTCGGCAGTGCTGCTGGTAATACTCCTCCAAATATGGGGGTAGAAAGCGCAGCATATCGTGCATCAAGAGCGTGGGGGGAATGCCCGCACTACCTACCGGGAATACATCGGCATAGAGAATGCCATAGTGAAAGTCTGACTGATCACGGGGTACCTGATGCACCTGGGCATCGTAGGATTTAGTCCCTCGGAATGGTGTTGTGCGGTAGAAAATCGCCTCTACATAGGGTAAGGCAGCCTCATAAAGCCACGTCATGCCCGCTGACTTAGGAATAATCTCAAAACACTCATCACCGATGTAAACATGGTGATAAATAGGACGTCCCGCCACCGCAAAAATGCCATTCACCAAAAATTCCATGGCATCGGGGACTCCTTTAAAGCCACCTTCATCATAGATATCCGACATCTCAAAGAAGACCGGAGCCATGACTTCCCAAAAGAGACCCAGGTTGGCATAATAAGACCTCTGTCGTACTTGCTCCAGAAACATTTCAGGGAAAAGCTTATATAGCCCTGACATAACTACGTTTCCTTTGAAGTAAGCCTTAATTGCCTTGTCCGCTGCTGCCTTATAGTCATCACTGTAGAGATAGGCATTAAATTTGGGATTGATATCCTCATGCCAGAACATCGCCCGCATACATGCTTCAGCAAACTCCATATTGACGCGATCATGGCCAAGATGATGCAACAATCGAGGTAATTTACGGTTCCATGCTCCTTCGGCAATGAAGTCAATCAATTCAGGATGCGCTTCTCCCCGCCCACGCCAGATTCTCAACGGTGACTTGTCTCCAGCGTATACATTATGGCGATCTAAATACTCCTTAGAAATAAAGTACTTAAAGAACGGCAGCGGCTCCAGAAATACCTGCTCAGCGATATACAACAAATCCCGCCAGTAGAAATCCATGGGTACCGCATAGGCCTTATAAATCCCAATGATCTGCATCAGATTTTCCGGCGTATCCGGCAGCATAGAACCACCCGCCTCCAGCCGATGAATTACATCAGCATGCACATGTGTGGATGGCGGCAACTTCGCAGCAACTGTTGTAGACATAATCATTCACCGTAAAAAGACAATCACGTAGGTTGGGTTCATCCCAACAAAGCTCAAAATAGGTTTTCCAAATTAGCCTAGCCATCAGATGTCGAGCCCCCCTTCCGTCCCCCACTCTTGGGGAAGACTAGATTCAAAGCCCTCCAAATTAGAGGCTTGGGGGCAGCTTCAATCAAAAATTTTCGGAGCGTCCGCATTACCCAACAACAAACCACCGATATCCTCCAGCGTTACCGTCTGCTGGGTTCGAGGCACAATCTCAATTGCCTTAACCTCTCTTGGCTCACTCCAACGGAACAACCAATTGGGCTGCATTCCCAGTGCAACGATGACAGTCACTAGGATCAATGCCGGAGCTTTCTCATTAAATGAAACTTTTGGGAAATAGGCCCGCTGATTATCCAATCGACCAAAGCAGGTGCGATTCAACAAAATCACAAAATATACGGCTGTTAACCCAGTCCCGACCACACCCATCAGTGCCTGCCAGGGAAATACACGATAGCTACCCTGAAACACAGCAAACTCAGCGGCAAAACTCACCAATCCAGGAATACCTGCACTGGACATCGCCCCCAATAACAATGTGGTACTGACAAATGGTAAGCCACGCACCGGGTTCATCAGACCATTAAGCTGATCTAGCTCACGGCTGCCCACCTTAGCTTCAATTACGCCGACTAAATGGAACAAGATGGCTAATACCAAACCATGGGCAACCATTTGAGCAATACACCCTGACAAACTCAAATCGTTTCCTGCAGCACTGCCCAACAACACGTAGCCCATATGACTCACAGAGCTGTAAGCCACCATGCGTTTAATATCCTGCTGTACAATCGCCAGAAATGCACAGTAAATAATGGTCATGGCTGCCCATATCGCAATCCATGGCGCAATCAATGCCCACCCATCGGGGAGTAAACTAAAACCAAACCGTAACAAGCCATAGGTACCTAGCTTTGCCAGTACACCACCCAGCATAATTGCTACCGGCGTAGATGCAGCTACATAGGTATCGGGTAGCCAGGTGTGCAGCGGTACCATGGGAACTTTAATGCCAAAACCGATGGCAAACGGAACCAGCAGCAGCACCTGCCACTCTTGCGACAAACTCGTTTCTGCCAGAGCAGCATAGCTAAAGTCCTCAGCTCCACCCAGCCACAATAAACCAAATCCACCAATTAAGATCAAAGCACCGGAAATAGAGGTGTAGATCAAAAACTTAGTGGCCGCATAACTGCGCCTTTCTCCACCCCAGATATTGATCAACAGATATAGGGGAATCAGACAAGCCTCATAGAAAAGAAAGAACAGCAGAAAATTCTGCGCTAAAAACGCCCCCGAGATGACGCTGCTGGTCATCAGCATCAAACTATAGAAGAGACGAGGGCGCTCTACATCAGGTCTAGCACTGTAGATCGCAATCCAGGTGAGGAACGTATTGAGTGCCACCATCAGCAGCCCCAACCCGTCTATACCCAACTCATAGTTGAGGCCGAGAACCGGTAACCAGGCCGCTGTTTCTCCCCACTGGAAGTGACTATTGCTGAGGTCAAACTGACTAAACAACCAAATATTCCATAAAACGGGAATACCTGCTCCCCAAAGGGCCACCAGCTTTGCCTTGGCAGGAGGAAATAGAAGTATAGCCAGGGCTCCTAGCAGGGGCAGCCCAATGAGTAAAGTTAACACCATAGCTTTTGATAAGTTATTAGGGGGTTCAAGGCTTTGACAACAATTAGCGGCTAAAGCCTTTACAAGCTAAAGGCAACAACTTGACTAAGGTTAGGTAAATAGTTCCAACTCATGAACAGCCCCAGCAGAGCCACACACACTGCAATGGTGAGAACGTAAACTTGAGACCGTCCCACATTGCTATATTTGAGAGTTTCACCACTAAAGAGAGACACCACACCCACCAGATTAACAACACCATCAATCACGTAGCGTTCTAGCCAGTTAAAGACCGTGGCTGTAGTGGCCACTGGCCAAATAAAGAGATTCTGATACAGGCCACTGGTGTAAAAATCATCGGCCAGAAGATTGACTAACCACATAGGCAAAAATTCCGCTGGTAGTTTCTCTCGCGGAATGCCATAAAAAACAATCCCTAAACCCATGCCTAAAACACTGGACCAAATGATCAGTAACCCGGTTTCACCAATGGCAGTTTGGGTCAGAGGTAATAGCTTCAAGGTTTCTAGCACCACAGGCACATGCAATGTTAGAGCTGCCATTGCCACCATGGGAATAACCACTGACCAAATGGGCTCCGGTGCTCGACTGCTCATTGGTGTGGGCTTACCTAGAAACATCAGGCAGAACATACGCACTAGGCTAAAGGAGCAGAGGCCATTAATCACCAGAACAATCGCAAAGGGTAAAATCTGCCCTTCGTACCAGAGGCTGGTTTCCAAAAATCGCATGGACCAAAATCCACCGAAAGGAGGTAAACCTAGCAGTCCTAAGGCTCCAAAGACAAAGGATAGGGCCGTAATCGGACGACGTGACCAGAGACCACCTACCTGTGTCAAATCTTGAGTTACACAGTTGAGAATGACAGAACCGGTGCTGGCAATCAGGGCTGCGATCGCAACCGCAAAGTTCATCAACAAAAAGAACGCAATACCAACCTGGGAGGTCCCCACCGCCACAAAAACTAGCCCCATAAAGGCACTGGTCAAATAGGACAACACCCGCTTCATATCCACCTGAGCGATGGAAATCAATGCCCCGCCAATCGCCGACACCGTACCAATCGCTACCGCCACAGTATCTACAACTGGGGACAATGCGAATACTGGAGTCAGCTTAATCAATACCCAGGCACCCACTGGAATCACCACAGAATTCCGTAAAATAGTTGTCGGCAGCGGCCCCTCCATTGCAGAGTCCAGCCATAAATGCAAAGGGAATTGCGCACATTTACTAATGGGACCTGCCAGCAGGGCCAAACCGAGCAGTGTCGCTGTAGAACCACTAATCGGCTTAGTACTGGCCCACTCAGCCAACTCTCCGTAGTTCCAGGTACCCGCCAGGGGATATAGCGCAATCACTCCCATCAGTAGGATTAAATCTCCCACCCGCTTTGTCAAAAACGCATCCCGTGCACCAGTTACCACTCGCGGCTGATTGAACCAAAAACCAATAATCAAGTAGGTCCCCAGAGTCAAAATCTCCAGCATCATGTAGCTGAAGAACAACGAGTCGCAGAGCAACAACGCGGTCATGCCTGCTTCAAATATGGCGAGCAACGCATACAAGCGCGCCCAACTCCAATCCATTTCCAAATAGCCAATGGCATAAATCTGAGCCAGTAGATTCAGACCGATTACCATGCTCACCGCTGCCAGATTCAAGGATGACAGCACAAATGGCAATGAAATTGACAGATCGGCCACCTGCACCCAGGTAAACGACCAGCTCGCGGCCTCTTGCCCCCAGACAGCCTGTAAACATAACAGGGTATGAATCAGGGCGATCAACGTTGTCAACAGATTAATGTATCCAGCAGGACGGGGTCCCGTACGCCGGAGAGACATCCAAGGAACCGTCAACAGAGTGCCAATTAATGGGTAAAGCGGAATCAGCCATCCCGTCCGTAAATAGACCTCAGCCATGAAGCAATTTCGATAGCAACATTAGGGAAATGGCATCCGAAAATGGAACGGATACAAAAACAGCGATCGGAATCATCCCCATTTCCAGTCAAAGCGCGTTTGCACTTAGCAGGTAAATTCAATAAACCATTTACTGGTATCTATCCGAAACCAGAAACGATTTATTTATATCTATATTTTAAGTTTATTAAACCGCCTTCCAAAAATCCAGCATCTCAATAGACAATTTTTAATTTGATGGTTTAGCTAGATTTATGTGCTCAATGCAGTGAGACTTCTTCAATCGCATCTAGATTGAGCGGTAAATCTGTTTCATCCCAACGCTGACAGCGGATTTGAAAAGGACAGCGTTGACAACGCTCCAGGGAGTCGGTTTGCGGAAACGTCGCTAGCTTGCGCAAGGCAGACAGGCGATCGGTTAATCGTAATAGGTCTGCTCTAGTTTGGTCGTGCTGCTGCAAACTGTATCGAAAGCGATAATCACTGGGGGGCAAATCATGTCCTTGCTCATCCCGATTTCGTACAAACCAATAGACCATCGTCAGCTGGTCAGCAGCCAAACCACTCGTCTCAGTCAATACATATAGATAGAGACGAGTTTGCCA
>JBCCXQ010000147.1:0-7371 GCA_039191365.1 Cyanobacteria bacterium P01_F01_bin.13
GGAATTGAGCCATCTGGCAACCCCATGGCCGTACCGGTGGTGACACCTCCGGAGGTTACTGGCACAGGTGTCCCTAGGACGGTTGGTGCAGTGGGGCCACTGGCACCATCAGGGTCATAGCTGAGAATTTCAATGGGGCCGGTACTCCCATTAAACGTCCCTCCGCTGATAGCCGATGGTGCATCAGGAATGAAGAACTGGGTGGGGTCATTACCCACGTTGGTAATGGTGTATTCGAAATAAACAACATCATCCCCCTCAATGGAGCCATCACCCTGGTTAGCCCCTGCTCCTGCTACACTACTGGGGGCTTCGATAATCCCTGAGGGTACCACCGTTATACCCGTCACCTCAGTGACTGTGACGATCACCTCGTTAGAGTTGACTTGGTAAATGTTGCCAAGGTTGTTGGGGTCTTCAAAGGAACCGGTGGCCGTATTGCGAATTTCGGTGCCAGCTAGGGTGATCGCCAGGACTGGCAATACCAACCCTAAATTTCCGCCACTGGCCAGCAAAACAGCTAAAAACAACCGGGCTGATTTGTTGAAAAAAGAGAGCCTACACCAATCGTTACGCTGAGATTTCTTATGAGTGCTGCGGTTGCTCTCAGGGTGAGAAGTAGAACATGCCATGGTAGAGCTGAGTAATGAGTGACGAATCTTGAAAAAGAATGAGTTAAGGGACAAGCTATAAAGAAATTTCGAAGTTATAGCCTGGAGAGACGTTCCATGGAAAGTCTGTACATCTAGAAATTGGAATTTAATTGATTTTGTTTCCTAAGTGAAAAGGAAGAGATATAAAAAGAGGCTCTCTCTTTGATGGCTTAGGGCTCGTTAAAAATTAAGCTCATGGCTTTACTTACTCAAGGTTTGATTCCATAGGGCTTGCGATCTCAAAACACGAAGTCATTTTTTAACAGCCCCTTAATCTACTTTCACTTCAAAACGTACAAAGCCAAAGGCGTTTGCAGGAGTGCCAATATTTGTAGCTGCAGGCAAGGTGCTGGGGTTGTTGACTAGATTGAAAACAACAGCTCCCTGGTTGTTAACAAGTTGCGGACATGGCACAGTGGGCATAAAACCAGGGCTAAAGAAACGACCACCGTCGGTATCGGGCAGGTCAGTCAATGGCAAAGGAAAACCGCTGGTGCCCAGGGTCAGGCTCATAGTCCCCGGTAGGTACGAAGTGTACTGGGGCACCATGTCGCACAAATTCAAGTTGGTGAGTTCCCCAAACCCATTGGACATAAAGTAAATGGTGTATTGCAGATCGTCACCGGGCTCGATGTCATCGCGTTCGATGTCGCCTTGCAAGAAACCGGCAGGCCAGTAAGGGTGATCATCAAACTCAGCCTCATCTGCTGGGGTAGCAATGTCGTCGTAGATGTCGTTGACAACGGTGGTAATCGGCACACCGTTTACAGCCGTCAGACGCTTGACCAGCACCAGACCAGGACGGGCCACGGTCTTCACCAACGCATCGTTTGACGTAATCAGCTGCAGACCAGGGGGCTCACCAGAGAAATCGTTGGTATAGGTGTCATTCCCCTGAATGTCACTCCCCTTAAGGGTGAGGCGCACCTGCCGCGTGGGCGCTAGCCCCGGTACCGCAGTCATTTGAATGCGTACCGCAGTGACATCGGCATTGCTACCAGGGCAGCCCGCTGTACCAAAGTCAGCTGATGTACACCACTGAGTGGAGCCAGTGGTGAGGTCATTGCTAGAATCAGTGGGATCTTGGTTAAGGTTAGCGCGGGACTCGCTGGTATATAGAAAGGTAAAACCGTTAGTGGTAATTGGATTACCCGCTGCGTCTACCTCTGAGATGCTATCGAAAATAACATCGCCCGCAAAGTTGCTGGGCTTTGGCGTACGACCATCGGGGCTGGCCCCGCTATCGCCGTTGTAAGGCAAGATATCGATAAAGTCTGTGGCTGCAATTGTGCGTCGAGTCAGATTCGAGAAAAACAGATCGTAAACAATATCAATGGTGCCATCCGTATTGATAAGGCTGGCATTGTTGTCATCAGCATTTAGCAGATCTAGCTCTACCAGCGGGTTCGGTGCCTGTTTAAAGATACGGAACTTGGCCGTATTGCTAAAGTTGACGCGGGCATCATCGGTGCGTAAATCTTCCGAAGAATTATCCACCTGATCGCCATTACGGTCGTAGCCTATGATAGTGGCTTCATTAGTCACACCAGACCCAGCACTGTTGTCTGGTCGTGCTGTTACCTCAAAGGTGATGGGAGATAACGATATATTGGGATCAACCAGACCTAAGTTCCATTTGACTAGTGTGTAGCCAGGATAGGTTGTTTGATCAGGATGGGGCGCAACAGAAACAGGAGGACGACTGGCAGAGCCCAACACATAGACCAGCTGCGGGGGTAAAATATCCTCAACTAGGAGCGTCGCTGTAGGAGGATTTGCACTAAACGCCGTTAGCGATGGCTGTAGCTCAAACTGAAGTTGATCGCCCGCTACGGCAGTGGTTTGTTCATTGCCATTGTTAACTGTTTTCTCAACCCGTGTAATGGCAGAGATGAGTGTAAGACGGTCACCATCATTGTCACCAGAATGGGTGACGGGATCGTAATCGTCTGAGAGCCAGCCATCCGTATCGGCACCATTTGTATCAGTCGTCGTAAGCTCGCTTATCCATGGAATAGTTGGGGTACTCCAGGTCATATGGTTAGGCAAGATATGGGTGCCGTCAGTGGTATAGAGAGTGCCATCACGAGGATCCCGTGCAAGGGCCTCCAAGTGCAGTGCCACGCGAATAGTGCCATTCTCAGGTAGAGTACCAAAACGAGCTGTCGGCGCGTCACTGGCCGTCTTTTGAGGATAGACACGTACCCGGGTAATCGCTTCTAACCCACCAGGCACAGAATTAGGGTCGGTATGCCAGCCACCAGGAGAGTCTAAATTTTCACAGGTAGCCTTGTCCTGATCGGCGTAACTAGCGTAGTACTGAATTGTTTGGCCCAGGCTATTTATATAGCTAGCTGTACCGCCGGTACCATATTCAATAACAACATCGGTACCGCCATTATCGAAGACTTCTACAAAGTTGCTAAAATTGCTATGTAGTGACGGATCGGCCACTCGCTGGGTTAAATTATCCACAGCTTCACACATGACAATATCGGCCAGAGCACCATCACCGTTATTGCCCATATTCAGTGCTGCAGAAAATACCTGCCCAGGAACAACAACACCATCGCCAGAGCGCCTTTGGGTCATAGGATATAAAATTTGCCAATAGTTGTTGATATTGGGGTCTGCGCTACTGGGATCGAAAACATTCCGATAAAACTTTTCAATATATCCACCGGGCCTAGGACGGAAAATCTTGAAGGTATCTTGGTTGTTATCGGTTTCAGGTTCCTCGTTAGCGATATTACTAATACTATTAGTGGTGAGGGGCTCATATCTATTGGTGACGTCTAGTTCTCCTCCACGGTTAGGCTCACTAATGTTGTATAGAGGAATATCGTCTAAAGGAATCCAAATAGCCACACCACCGGTCACCAGCCAGCTATCGGTGGCATTTAACGAGCCCCCCCTGGCATTTGTACTGGGACGGTGATTACCTGTGGTATCTGCACCCGTGATGGTGATATCAATGTTGCTACCACTCTGAGTACAACTCCAAGTGCCCGAGTCGGTAACCGAATTAGTGGGTAGGGGACCTGGCGTAGGTGGCGTTGTCACGCCGATACCTTCGGGTATATCATTCAGCTCTACAAGTTCATTCGTATCGTTGGGGTCATAGTTGGGACCACAGCCTTGGATATTTCCTCCCCAGTTATAGAGTTCTGCATTGGCTGAAATGCCGCTGATATCATCGGTTATATTAATCGTGTTTTGGAGCTGTTCGCTGCCTACACCGCCCTGCACCAGCATGGAGAGTGGAAACACATAGGCCACCCCCTCTTGGGTGCCTGTAGGACCGGGTCCATATACAATTTGAGGGCCGTTTCCAACATTACTAATTGGGGCAATAGCTGCATTATTTTTAACCAGATCCACAATGGGCTTAGCTGACACTCTAAGCTCGATAGTGCCATCGTCATCTGGATCTTGATCAACGGCTACACCCCCTACCGTAGCGTCGTTAAACGGGAGCGTAGTGACTGGGTTAGTCGCTGTCACGCTGTCATGCTCCAGCACAGCTGAGGCTTCAATGGTATCACCGTGGGCATTGTCACCCTGCACGATGGCCCTAACCTGTACTGCACCTGTTTCAGATGCGCTAGCACTGTTTACTACACAGGTAATCGTACGACCATCAGCACTGAGGCTGGCGCCAGGGCAATCAAATTGTCGATTCAGGTTGACCCACTCTTGATTAGCATCAATGGTGAAGGACATGGTGAATGGACCAGAGCCATTGAAATCGGCGCTATAAACCCCTTCATAAATTACCCTGTCCAGGGTGCGGACAATGCCATTACCAGGGTCGGGCACACCGTCACCTGTGCGATCGCTCCCCCCATTGAGGGCATCTTCACCAGGGTTATTTCCTGCAAAATCTGGATCAGGACCTGCGGTTACATCTGCAATCCCATCCTGAAAAACATAAAAGTCAAACTGTTCAATATCAGCGCTGGCCTCAGGAGCCGTCATCAGGAGCCCAGTTCCGAGCACAGTTGTGACTGCTAGAGTTCGACTCAGCATCTGCCGCCAGCCAGATAACCAAGACACTCGTGTTGTCTTCATGTCAAAAAATTGCGAAACTGTGTTCCCACTAGCAGAAGAGACATTATTAATGTGAGTAGTATTCGCCTTAAAGATCATGATTAAGCAACAGAAGGGTAGTGCATGCCAACAGGAACTCATCGTAGCCATCCATGGTGAGAGTAGGGATGGCTTATTGAAATAACAAATATTGATAGGATTATTCCTTTCAGATTAAGAATCCCCAGGCAAAATTGAAATCTTTCAGAAAACTGAAAGATTGAGCAATTTGCTGACATGCCTATAGCATTGGCCCTGAAAATATACGCAACAGTTTTGAACTTACTACAGACTCCTGAACAAAAGTCTGCATATTTACTCAAAGCCTTTTCCTTAACCATGCGATCGCAACCATAGTCGCATGATTATTTCTGTTTTCTCCTCATTTTATATGAGACAACTTTAGAACATTCACTACAGCTGAGATTTCTCGGTCATGGTGTTCCCAATCATGCAGGGTACCGTTACGCCAAACCTCAGGTAAACCATCCCCTTGGGGCATCATCGCAACAGTTTTACCGGTGCTATCGCGATAATCAACTCGGTTGGCCGCTACGGTGAGCCGTGCGTTTGTGGTGACGGCCTGTTTAAAGCTATCGAAGCGTCCATGGGTCTGGGGTTCACCAATCTCTAAAACAACCCCCTGATCAAAAGAGTGAATGGCGATCCAGGTTTGGTCGCAGGCTAAAAAAGTAATGTTGTCTATCTTCTCGATACGAGCCTGGGGAAAGCTTATATTAGGAGAGTTTGCCCCGTACCAGATCAGGAGATTTTCATATTGGGCAATAACGTGGGGTTGCTTTTCATCGACCTTGAGTTCATCAGTGCTGCCGTTGTTTTTGGCAACGTGGAGACTAAACCCATTCCAGTCGCCGCCAGTGCCCTTGGCCAGACTACCCAGCTGATAGCTATGGCCCATATAGAGCGTTTCATAAAAAGCAGGACCATACAGATGGGGTTGCCAATTTTCGTAGTGGGGGTGGGTGCGCTGCAGCTCAATCGGTTTAGTAAATCGACGCTGTGCGATCGCAACCACCTCGTCAGACGGTAAATATCCACTGGTCAAGCCATAGATCCAATCACGCTCAAACTCATTGGGAGATGGGGCATCGCCAAAGTACAGCCAGAAAAATCGAGCAGCATTGTCCCCATAGGTGCGCTTCGAAGGCCCCGTCCAGCGACCGCGCCAGTACTTGATCGCCGCTGAGCGATAGAGCCAATCCAGGGCCTCCTTAGCCAGTTGTTTGACCTCAGGGTCCTTCGCAAAGTCGTACAGGTTGAGATAGGCCGCAGTGGTATGGCCGTGGTAAACCGGGCTATCCCATTCTCCCATGCCAATATCCAGCAAAGTGGAGACATAGCGTTCCAGATGTTGCTTATAGATTAAGCGAGTCGCTTCATTACCGGTTTCCTCAGCCATCAGATATACCGATGTTTCACGCATAGCCCTTAGATTATCGGTATTACGACAATCAACCGGAGTATTGCAGTCATCGGTAGAGCGGGACCAAAACTTTCGAGGCGGGTTGGCTATGCGGGTAAGCGGGTCAGTAAGGGTAAACGCATGCATGGCATCCCACATGCGCTGTCGGTAGGCTGGGGCCAGCTGATCACCAAAGTAAAAGTACTTGCGCATCTGCCCCTTAAGGGTAAACCCTGAGAGCAGATCAATCCCCTGGGTTTCAGTAGCTTGAGGGTCAAGTTGTTGTAAAAAGTCAAGCCCTGATGAACGTCGCCCCCACAGCACATCTGCCATGGCCAGTGGATAAGAATTCTTCTCATACTCATAGGCAATGCTGCCATAGGTTGGGGCTGCCGCCAGTTGGAGCAACGCCAGCTGCGACCTCAACCGAAACATCAAAATCCACCACAGTTCTTGCATGGTGCTAGTTGAGTAAAACCAACAACTTTTCTATCTTAGCTGTTTGGCTTTTAATAGCTTATTTAGTCAAACATTCCATCACGTACAGTTTATTTCACCCGTGCCCTAAACCGCACATAGCCGTAGGCTCCAGTGGTATTAGATGTAGCATCGGGTAGGTCTCCCAGGTTAACCACAACCGCACCATTGGGGTTCGCATTAGTGCCATTGCCGTCACCATCGCAGTCAATGTCAGAAAAGCTGTTGGCAGGGTCAATGCCAGGGCCAAAGTAGATAGCGCTATCACCATCGTTGGCTCCAGTGTGGTAATCGGTGGTGCCATTGCGGAAGAGTTCAATACTGAGATTAGCACCCCCAATCCCTCCTGTAGCTTGGGGTCTATTACCACCGTAAGCATTGGGAATAAAGCTGGTAAACGAAGGCACATAGTCACAAAAGAGAACATTCTCTGCTGTGGCGTCACCCGAGGAGAGAAAATAAATCGTATATTCGATCTCGTCGTTGGGTATAACGTCTCCGCCATTGATGCCGCCCACTAGGTTGGTGGTTGGGTTGGGCCACTGATTGGTATCTGGTGGTGTCAGAGCTGAAGTTGTAACTGTGTTGTCGTCATAGGGGTTAGTGGCTTCGTCAATATAGTCAGACAGGTCATCCCCACCCACAGTGTTCACATCACCATTAATGGCGGTAATCCGCTTGACCAGTAACACATTTGGGTCAGAAGCCTGCAGCACATTTGCGCCAATA
>JBCCXQ010000148.1:0-7363 GCA_039191365.1 Cyanobacteria bacterium P01_F01_bin.13
TATCTTGCAGATAGATCTCGGACTTTGCCGGATTACGATTCCAGTCAACCTGGGCAGCAGGCACCCGCAAATGCAAAAAACAAACCGGATAGCGATCTCGCGGTAGGGTGCGTCGAAAGTTGTAGATTAAGGATTGTACCAACACAGGCGCAGTCACAGAACGACCGTTGATGGCCACCCTCACCCAGTCAGGACGGCGACGATGGCAGCGATCTGGCAAACCTACGAGTAGCTCTAGCTGCCCCTGGCTACAGTCCAGCTCATCGGCACCGAGCCTGACCTGCGCTAAGTCTTGCACAGCAACATCTCGCAGAATCTGGGGTAGTACGGTTTTAGCCGTAGACCCAGGCCATAGGGTTAACCAGTCGCGATCGGTATGGGCTACCTGCCAGGTTACTTGAGGGTGACACAGCGCTAATTGCTGTACAGTTTGCTGTATCTGACGTAGTTGTTGAGCGGTTGAGGGCAATACCTGACGGCGATTGGGCAGTCGGGCAAAAATATTATCAGCGGTAACAACGGTGCCGGGTGCGATCGCAACTTCCTCGATGTCAGCAACTGTTCCCTCAGCCCCATAGTTCACTCGCCAGCCTACTTCCCCGGTCACCCGGCTGCGAATCTCCAGCTCTGACAGCTGGGCCAAACTGTGGAGTGCTTCGCCGCGAAACCCAAGACTTTGAATTTGACTGAGGTCATCACAGGTGCGAATTTTACTGGTGCTATGGGCAGTCGCCGCCTGTTCTAAATCAGTATGGGTTATGCCGGTGCCATTGTCGGTTACTCGCACCCGCCAGCAATCGGGCCACAGTTGAATGGAAATTCTTGTCGCCCCTGCATCCAGAGCATTTTCCGACAGCTCTCGCACCACAGCCGCTAGAGAGTCAATGACTTCTCCAGCGGCAATCAGGCTGATTACATCCTGAGATAGGCGTTGGATCGGGGACGTAGTATTAATAGTTGGGCTCCCTGATAAGTGTGTTTTCTACGCTAGCGTGAATGTTGGTAGAGATCCATCTGGTGTACCATAGCGGCACCTTCGTCGGTAATCACTATGATGTCGGAGACCTATAGACCAGCGTCTATTGCCAAGATTCAAGACCAAAAAGCCAAGATGCGCAGGTCCTTGCTAAAGGCACGTCGGGCGATGCCCCCCCAGGTATGGCAGCAGAAGTGCGATCGCATCTGCCGCCATCTGCATCAATGGTCCACATTTCAGTCAGCCCGTACCGTCCTGGCTTACTGCAGCTTTCGCAATGAGCCTGATTTAAGTCAGTTACTTGCCCAGCAGCGCTCTTGGGGACTGCCTCGCTGCCAGGGCAAAGAGCTCGTCTGGCATCGCTGGTTTCCTACCTGTCGTTGGCCCTTACGGTCTGGTGCTTACGGCATTACCGAGCCAGATCCTACATCGCCCATGGTTGATCCTCGGCGAGTGGACTTAATTTTGGTGCCAGCCGTAGCCTGTGATATCAAAGGGTACCGATTAGGCTACGGTGGTGGCTTTTATGACCGCATGTTTAGCCAGGCCAGCTGGCGAGGCATCCCTGCCGTTGGCATTGTCTTTGAATTTGCTCGTCTGCCGAAGATTCCTAAAAATAGCTGGGACCGTCCTCTTGATGGCATCTGCACTGAGAGCGGACTATTTCTGGCCCAGTGATGACCCATCGATACTTGTATAAGTAATGGCTAGGAGGGCTGAATCCCTGAAAGCACTAACTTACCCACCATTTTTCGTGACTCTAGCCGCTTATGAGCCTGAGCTAAAGACGCAGCATTTAAGGGGCCAAGATTTTCAGTCATCGTACTTTTGATAATGTCTTGTTCCACCAGCTCTGCCACCCGGTTCAGCAGCTTGTGCTGAGAAATCATGTCATCTGTCTCATACTTTGCCTTGGTAAACATAAACTCCCAGGCGAAAGTCACACTTTTATTTTTCAATAAATTGAGATCGGGCGGTGCTTGAGCAGACACAACAGCACAAATATTACCTTGGGGTTTAATCACAGCGGCCATCGGTTGCCAATAGTGATTAGTATCATTGAGGCATAGGATATAGTCCACGGACTTAAGGCTAATTCTCTCTAGCTCAGTCTCTAAATCTTTGTGGTGATTCACACAATCATCTGCCCCCAGTTCTAAACACCACTGCCTGGAGACATCCCTAGAAGCTGTTGCCACCACGCGTAATCCCGCATATTTTGCCAGCTGGATTGCCATCGACCCTACACCTCCGGCACCACCGATAATTAAAATAGTGGCAGTGCTATCTCTGCAAGATTCAGGAGAGATTGTCAAGCGCTCAAATAAAGACTCCCAGGCGGTAACTGTTGTTAACGGCAGTGCCGCTGCTGCTGCAAAGGACAAGCATCTTGGTTTACGACCAACAATGCGTTCGTCCACTAAATGATACTCACTGTTGCAACCTGGTCGTAGGATACTACCGGCGTAGTAAACCTCATCTCCAGGCTGGAATAGTCTCACCCGTTCACCTACAGCAGTTACCACACCGGCTACATCCCATCCCAGGATCTTAGGCGTCATCAATCGCCCTTGTACAGAAGCCCGAACCTTGCAATCGATAGGATTGACGGACACTGCGCGTACATGGACCTGTAAGTCTCGCTTACCCGGCGACGGCAAATTCAGATAACACTCTGCAAAACAGTTAGGATGCCCTGCAGGCAGATATTGACTCACGCCAAACGCTTTCATCATAACAATCGCTCAATCGCTTGCAAGCTAATTACTACAGACAACGCTACCTCTTTCTTTCCGAGAATACCGCAGTGCGTCGATCTAGATAGAATGCACGTCAAAATATGCGTTAGAGCATCAATTCATGACAAATGCAGCTGCTATCAA
Source organism: Cyanobacteria bacterium P01_F01_bin.13 (assembly GCA_039191365.1). Taxonomy (GTDB): domain Bacteria; phylum Cyanobacteriota; class Cyanobacteriia; order Phormidesmidales; family Phormidesmidaceae; genus Leptothoe. Next base: position 2,860 of record JBCCXQ010000148.1, read on the forward strand.
AATAGATGCGATTAAATACCGTGAATCACTCAGAAATGAGTATAAACTCGAAACGGTATACGACAACACAACCTAACTATTAAATAGTCACTAAAAAGTCTTCTAGCTCACAGACTAACTACACAACGATGTGGTTATATTCTAAATTGAAAAGGCTGCATGCATTGTCCCTCAAGGCCTAGGTTTATTCTACGGGAGAATAAAAATTTGTTATTTCTATCTTAATAACTCAAAAAACATCTTGCTTGATGTAGCCTAAGCTACTTCTTAAAGGTAAGTTGGTAAACTGATTTCTTTAGATGATTTTGTTACGGTTTTTGTGGTTTTGTCTGATATTGTAAAGTTTGTTATATTGCGGTTGCTATTTTTCTCGGAACAACAATGGCAAATACCACTTCGGCTGTTAAAGCGTTTATCTCGGCATACGACAGTGTTCCTCTGGCATATCAAAATTTAGATGATGCTGTTGAAGCTGTTTGCTGTGGCGAGTCTTTTAGAAATTTGATTCTCGCATTGGTCAATAGTCCCGCGTTCTCTGAAGAATTGGGTAAGGAGTTTGAGGCTGCAGATGCGATCGCAGGTCTATCCGCCTGTCGCAGTCTGCGCAGCTGTCTCAACTTCTCCATTAGTCGATTTTTTGGGCTCCTAGCTGAGGTTATCGCTGCATTTGATCAAGCAGCCGGGGCTGAGTGGGGTACATTTGCCAACCGAGTGCATCAGTCTAACCTAGGGGCGAGTAAGCTTTTAGAGCGGCTTTTGCGGAGTGCTGACAGCAGTTTTTATCAGGATTTGGCCACCCATCTCGTCGATGAGAATCCCCATGCGGTTTATCCTACATCCAGCTATCGTGAGAGCCAGGCCCATGTGGTGAGTACCGGTGATGATCAGATCATCGAAGCTGTGATGACATCGCGGACATTCACCTCAATCCGAGTTGTCGAAAACTGTCTAGACCCTGAGGAGACAGTTTTAAGAGATACCTATATCGCCCACGGACGCTGTGTTTGTCTGGTCGACCAAAATGTTGAAAACTTTTATGGAGACCAAATCGAGGCCTACTTCAAACATCACGGTATTCATCTAGAAAAGCTGGTATACCGTGCCATGGAAGTGGATAAAGGCATCCATACCGTGGAGCGCATGCTGGGTGACTTCAAGATGGTTGGTGTCTGTCGTAATGAGCCTGTCCTCATTATCGGCGGCGGTGTTCTGACCGATACCGGTGGTCTTGCCTGTGCCCTCTACCACCGCAATACGCCCTATGTGATGCTCTCTACGTCCATTGTGGCCGGGATTGATGCTGGTCCTTCTCCTCGTACTTGTTGCGATGGCTTTGGCTACAAGAATCTCTTTGGTGCCTATCATGCTCCCGTCCTCTCCCTGACTGACCGGTCGTTCTTCAAGACGCTACGGGAAGGCTGGTTACGCCATGGTATTGCCGAGATTATCAAAATGGCCACCGTCAAAAATATGGAGCTGTTTGAGTACTTAGAGCAGGCCGGTCCAGAGCTAATTGAAACCCGCTTTGGTACATTAGACTGTGAGCCTGGCGATGATATCAGCGTTCTTTCTCAGAAAATCCTTGGCGCTGCTCTGAGAAGCTATGTTGAGGCTGAGTACGACAACCTCTACGAAACGCACCAGTGTCGCCCCCACGCCTACGGCCACACCTGGTCTCCTGGTTTCGAGATTGAAGCAGGCTTGCTGCATGGTCATGCCGTTGCCATTGGCATGGGCTTTGGTGCCTACCTCAGCTATCGTGACAGCTGGATTACGGCCGATGAATTTCATCGAATTCTGCGACTGATCAGCTCCTTTGGCCTTAGTCTTTGGAATGATGTATTGCTCAATAAAGAGACTCTCTGGGCCTCTCAAGAGAAAATTGTTCAGAAACGCGGTGGTAACCTGGCAGCTCCCCTGCCTAAGGGGGAAATTGGTAAGTGTGGATACCTCAATTCCTTAAGCCAGGATGAACTCTATGATGCTATCAATGCCTATCGCCAAATCTGTGAAGACTATCCCCGCCAGGGTTTAGGTATTGATCCACTATGTAGCGATGTTGGTCTAGAAGATCCATCTACTGTCGGCCACAGCCTGATGGAAACTGTTAACGCACATTCTGCAGAAACAGCTGAAGTGCTATCTCCTGTATAGGCGATAATCTGTTGTAGGGGCGTTGCATGCAACGCCCCTACAAATGCATATCCCATCCTCACCCAACGCTTGAGAACGCCATGGCCCACGAATCCTTTGATATTGTTATGCCCCTCTTCTGTATTCGCTGGAATACTCGAGCCGTTTTAGAGGGACTAACCACTCACTATCAGCCCCGTGCCATCCACATCATCACGTTGCCTGGAGAAGTAGAGCCCTTGCGGAATGCTTCTCAAGAGTGGGAAACGGCCCCTCTCCATATCCATGATGAGGAAGTCTTTTTCCAAGCAAACATGGGTCTTACTAAAACAGCTATTTGCGAAGAACTTAATCTAGGGAAATCTCTATACAATCCTGGTTGGTTCTATCAGCAAATTCTAAAGGTAGGAGCCTTTGAAGGTATTCCTGGCCTCAGTGAATGGTATTTAGTATGGGATAGTGACCTGCTGCCAGTGGCCACCTGGCCAGTGCTGCGTGGTGAAGGCAACGATTTAGAGCATATGTTCGCTCTGATCCAACATAATCAGTACGGCAATCCAGCTATTGTGGGTAAATGGGCCACGTGGATTGAATCTGTTCTAGGTGTAACGCCATTGACAGATGAAGTGGGCACCTTTATTCCCCATCACATGTGGTTCAAGCAAGAACATCTCAAAACATTAGCGGCACAACTCAACAAATACTACGATTCTACAGATTCCTGGCCTGCATTGATGATGCGGTCTGCCAATGACTTTGACACCTATGGCGAATACTGGATCTACAGTTCTTGGGCTGCAGCTCAAGATCCGGACTCTGTTTGTTGTTATCCCTATGACCAGTATGGTGAGACCACAGAACGCTTCTTTGACGATGGTACTGGTATGTTCTCCATTGCCCTGAGGAAGTATCTCTCTGTGGAGACCACTGGACCTGACGATGGATTTTCTCCCTCCTACGAGGAGGTGAGTGCATTTATCAATGCCGAATATGGTGCAGATAACCTACCATCATCACTCTCCTTTGAAAGCAGTCCCCGCCATTTGAAAAAGAATAGCGAAACCATGCATATTGAGGAAACACGCTCCCGCTGGAATCCCCGCATGGCAGGGAATCCCGTAGTAGTGGCTTAGGCAGGGGAAAGGGATAAGAGAGAGGGGGGAAGGTACAAGGAAAAGGGGGTAAGGGAAAGGGATGAGGCATTCTCCTTTACCCAATGCCGTCAGGCATCTTCTCCCTTACCCTTCAAATTATTCGCTGCCTGTTTTACCGTATCTAACAGTTCTAAGGGAAGATTCAAGCTATTTAAGTCTACATTTCCGGCTTTATGTTTTTTCTGAGGGCCATGGTAGTCACTGCCGCCAGTCATCACTAAGTCATACTGTTGGCACAAGTCTTCTAAAACATCCTCTTCACTAAAACTATGGTGGGGATGGTAAACCTCTACGCCCATCAGGCCAGCTTTTACTAGTTCAGGTAGCACTTCTTCCACGATGCCGGCTCGAAACAAAAAGGGGTGAGCCCACACAGGCACCGCTCCACAGCTTCGTAGCAGTTCGATTCCTTCCTGAGCTGTAAATTTTTCATAGGGCACATAGGCTGGGCCATGATCACCGATAAATCGCTGGAACGCTTCTTGTTGAGATGTGACATGGCCAGCCGCGACTAGCGCCTTCGCGATATGGGGCCGCCCAGGGGCCGTCCTGCCAGACATTGGGGGTAGTTCAATGGGAAACCCCAATTCAGTTAGTTTATCTACCATTTTCTGTGCCCGCCGATGCCGCCCCTGGATGCGATCGCACAGTGGTTCCTGCAGCTTATCGGCATCTGGATAGAATCCCAAAATGTGCATGGAGCGGCCATTGTACGTGGTACTCAGTTCAATGCCAGGGACAATCTCTAACCCATGGGATTGGGCCGCACTACGGGCCTCATCCCAACCAGAAATTGTATCGTGGTCAGTAATGGCCAACGCCTTAACCCCTTTAGCAATCGCTCGTTCAACCAGCTGCGTCGGAGTCAGAGTACCGTCGGAAAATGTAGTGTGGCAGTGGAGTTCAAGCATTAGCTAAAGAAGAATGGGAAAGGGTCTGTAGGGGCTGGCCTTGTGCCTGCCCAATATCGTCAGGGCTGACATCGTATCTGCCCAATACGTCAGGTTAGCCGCCTGCTCGTTCTTGATACAACAGGTCCGACCATGTCAATTATGGACAAGTTTCGCCCACCATGGCCCAGCCGATAAAAATAAGGATTTGTTGATACAAATCGATATTCATCAAATAGCCTGTGTAGCATATCGGTAGATGTGCGTATTGGCTGGCCATGGATGTCCGAAAAGTCTTGATTTTGGCAGTGAATCCAAAGGACACCA
>JBCCXQ010000149.1:0-7124 GCA_039191365.1 Cyanobacteria bacterium P01_F01_bin.13
CTGATTTGTCCTTAACTCAAACTGAAAAAATGCTGCCCACCTTGCCAATAAGCCAGTTCCTGCCACTGATGCCTGTGATCGATAGCTCCTCGGCGCATCTTCCTTGACAATTGCCAATATTAATTGATTGTTCAGCTTATTTGATGGATTTTGACTTTGCAACAAATCCTCCAACTCAGATATATTGGCTTCGACTAACAGCTCAAATTCGCCATGTTCCAGTGCTTTCAGCGTTGCCTTGAGCCTCTTATCTTTTTCAATTAGCCAAAGCACTTCTGCTTCATGGCCATCTAATATCGTATGGCCACCTACCCCACAATATGTCCCTCCTGTAAACTCATCTAAGCATTCTTGGACTAGACTCTGCTGTGCCCACAGGAAAGCTCTATTCATTGCTATGGCTAGCTCATCCTTGGTAGCTCGTAGATCTGGAGCGTCTAATCGAGTTATTGCTTTCTGCCACCCAGCTACACAAGCTCGCACCACCTCGGCATCGGCCCGATTACCGACAACACCAGAAAGCACTGTTCCTGCCAGCCATGCCCAGGTAATTGGCTCCATTCAACATCTAGCTAAACCATACCGCCCCTATCCTAATGGAATCCAATAAAGGATACTTGTAATTACAATACTGATTAACGGTTTGTCACATTCAGATTATTGCCAAATCACTAGAAAGTTTCTTAGGTAGGTGGAAAATTTATTTGCACGGCGATATGCTATCGCTCAAAAAATTGAAAATTTAGATCCTCAGCGAGATGAGATCGCAATCTGTCATCTTTTAGCAGGTTACGAATTCCCCTGGGATATCACCCGAGCTTTAGAGGTTGCCCTGCTGCGGACGTTTTGTGTACCGAGCATTGCTAAACTACTGGACCGCACCGGAGAGTTTCAGCACCATACCCAAAAGCGCTACGACGATACGGGAATCATTGTTTCAGAGTTATTTAAGTGGGGCTATGAGCACCCGCGCGGTCAGGCATTTCTGCAACGAATGAATGGGATCCACGGTCGGTTTCCCATTGGTAATAGCGATTACTTGTATGTGCTGTCCACGTTTATCTATGAGCCCATCCGCTGGTGCGATCGCTTTGGTTGGCGCGCTCTAAGCACTGTGGAAAAGCAAGCAATGTATTACTTTTGGGTTGCTGTGGGTGAGCGCATGGGCATTACCGATATTCCCAACTCCTACGAGGCGTTTGAAGACTATAACTGCGCTTATGAGCGTAAGCATTTTACCTATAATGTAGCCAATCAGCGGGTGGCGGATGCGACGCGGGCCATGTTGCTAAGCTGGTTTCCAATGGGGGTGAGATCGCTAACTAACCAGGCTATCCCAGCACTGCTAGATGAACCACTCCTTAATGCCCTGGGCTGGCAGCCTGCCCCAAACGCACTTACCCAATTACTTGAACATAGCCTTAAAATTCGCAGTCGTCTGCTGCGTAAACTGCCCCCGCGTAGTCTGCCAGATTTCTTTGCTGACCAGTCCATTCGCAGCTATCCTCAAGGCTATGCTGTAACTGATATTGGTCCCCAGTCGTTGCTTACAGATCTTAATTCTCAGAGAGAATCATAGAAAATCCCCATGGCCATACAGTTAGACAATGTTGTTCCCTTTGGTCGATTGTTTGATGAATATGTGCATATGTTTACCCTGACCCAGGAGGACCTGCAGCGCTCCATCCTCAGCGTTGCCGATGGACCTGCCGGGTTTAATGCCAAGGGCACTCGTCTGGGTTACCAAATTAAATCCGTAGACCCGCTTTACTGCTTTAGCGCCAGGGAAATTAAACAGCGCTTTGATGCCGTTGTCGACAACGTTATTACCCAGGTGGAAAACACTCCAGACGATTGGGTTTGGAGCTATCATGAATCCCCTAGCGATCTCCGCAAGAATCGTGAAAAGGCGATTCAATGGTTTTGCCAAGACTTTGAGCAGGGCAAAGCCGAAGGCCGTTATGAGTTAGGAGAACTGCCCCAGTTAAAGTACGCTGACAACAGCTACGACCTGGGTCTGTGCTCTCATTTTTTGTTTCTCTATTCTGAGCAGTTTGATCGTACATTTCACCTAGATTCTATTTGCGAAATGGTGCGTGTTTGTCGGGAGGTTCGTATTTTCCCCCTCCTGACCCTCGACCTGAAACCCTCACCCCATCTAGAGTTTGTTATAGACAATCTCACGAACCTGGGTTATCAATGTGAGATTCAACCTGTTGCCTACGAACTGCAGCGCAATGGTAACAAGATGCTGAAAATCTCACAAAAATAAGATTTTTTCCCTCCTGCTTCCCCTGCCTTTCTTGCTGCTTCTCTAACGTTATCAACCATTCCAACCATGGTGACCAGACGACAATTTTGCCAAAATACTGCACTCTTTGCAGGAGGTTTACTCATGGGCTGTGCTCATCATTCCAGCACTGGCAAATGGATAATGCCCGATGAGGCAATGCCCCATAAGCGCACCTGGATGGCCTTTGGTGCGAGTGAGGACATCTGGGGTCGCAGACTCCTGCCGGAGGTACGTCGTAATTTAGCCACCATTGCTAACACCATTAGCCGATATGAACCCGTTTCGATGCTGGTTAGACCTGAGGAGCATGAGCTGGCCCGAGATTTATTGGATCCCTCAGTGGAGCTGATTCTTTCGCCCTTAGATGACCTGTGGATGAGGGATACCGGACCGCTATTTGTGCTCTCTGACCAAGGTGAAAAAGCTGCCATTGATTTTAACTTTAACGGTTGGGGGCAGAAACAGGTCTTTCAGCAGGATGCCGCTGTTGCCGGGTTTGTAGCTGAGCGGGCCAACGCTAAAGTGATTGACACCAGTTTAGTATTGGAGGGCGGCTGTATTGAGGTGGATGGCCATGGAACTGCAGTTATTACCGAGAGCTGTGTGCTTAACGACAATCGTAATCCCGGTGTTTCCAAGGCTCAGTTTGAAGGTCTGCTGCTGCCCTTATTGGGTCTAGAGAAAGTCATTTGGCTACCGGGAATTAAGGGCTACGATATCACCGATGGTCATACGGATTTCTATGCCCGCTTTGCCAGACCCGGTGTTGTGCTGGCAGGATATGAACCGAATCCAGAGTACTTTGATCATAGGGTCACTCAACAGCATTTAGAGATTCTGGAAACCGCTACTGATGCTCAAGGACAGCCCCTGGAGGTAATTGTACTTGAGGCACCGGGCACGATTCGAACTACCTACGAAACCCCTGATTTTGCGGCGGGTTATATCGGTTTCTATGTGTGTAACGGGGCGGTGATTATGCAAGAATTTGGCGATGATCAAGCAGACCAGGCGGCGCGGCAACGGTTACAGCAGGCCTTTCCTGAGCGAGAGATTGTTGCTGTCAACATTGACGCAATTGCAGCGGGCGGAGGGAGCATTCACTGCGCAACACAGCAGGAGCCTGCTGCAATTGGTTAGGGCATGATTGGTCAGGGTGCAGCAAATGTTCAAAAAAAGCTTATGCTATGGTCACTTTTTTTGATTTTGAGGCATAGTTAGAGGCTGACAACACTGTTCTAGCCCCATCTTAAAACTATGCGTAATATTGCAGCCGTTGGCTTTGGATTAGCCTTATTCACGGGTTTAACCGCTATCTATTTTTCTCGTCAGCAGGCTGTTGCCCAGGCGACAGCTCCTACGGGCTTGGTTGTTAAGTCCAGTCCCTACAGTGTGGAGGAAACAGAAACTCGATTTAAGCAAATTCTAGAAGCGAAGGGACTGAATATATTTGCCACTGTTGACCATACCCAGAATGCGGTAGGTGCGGGCTTGGAACTGCGGCCTACACGGGTGGTGATTTTTGGTAACCCTAAAGTGGGTACTCCTTTGATGCAGTGTCAGCAGACCATTGCGATTGATTTACCGCAAAAGGTACTGATTTGGGAGGATGACCAGGGTCAAGTGCAGCTGGCCTACAATGATCCCCACTATTTGGGCGGTCGTCATCGGTTGGATGGCTGCGGTGTGGAGGCCATTAAGACGATTTCAGGAGCGTTGAGTAATCTGACCGATGGTGCGATTACGCCCTAGCTTAGTCAGCGCGGAACGTTATTCCAAGGATAGAATCTAGAATGTAGGAGCTAGAATCCAGGCTCCTCCTACATTCTAGATTCTACATTCATACCTAACCAAAATTTCCTGGCATATACCTATAAGAACGTGTCGCATGCTCATCCTTTTTAATAAAGATGTTACATTTGTATTTTTATCTGACTATAAATATTTAGAGTAGCCTAAGCGCATTCGTAATTTTACGATCAAGCGCATATGCTGACAGCCATAGAGATATTTTTGGGAAAATCTATGGTTAAGCCGAATGCGCATAACATCCTGAAGGAGGCTGATGCTAATCCTTCTTCAAAAGAGAAACCCAACAAACCCAAAACTACTAAAAAGCAATCTGCAAAAAATAGAGCTGCAAAACGTAAGGTTGCAAAAAATAGGGCTGCCGCAAAGTCAGTAAATCAGATTGCTACGATTCCTATGGCTGCTAAAACGAAGAAGAAGAAACAGGCGAAGCGAACTGTAATAAAAGATAAATCTACAGACAAATCTACCCAGCAAAAGGACTCAAAATATTCGAAAAAGTTGAGCAAGTCCATTTATGAAGCTGAACTGGAACGGCTCCAGCTGGAACTGGTGAAAATGCAAGAATGGGTCAAACATGCGGGGCTGAAAGTTGTCGTTATTTTTGAAGGTCGGGATGCTGCTGGTAAGGGCGGTGTCATCAAGCGGATTACTGACTGTCTAAACCCTCGTGGCTGTCGCATTGTCGCCTTAGGAAAACCTACCGAAAGAGAAAGAACCCAGTGGTATTTTCAGCGCTATGTGAGTGAGCTACCAGCAGCTGGCGAGATTGTTCTTTTTGATCGTAGCTGGTATAACCGAGCCGGTGTTGAGCGTGTTATGGGATTTTGTAGCCATACCGAATACACTGAGTTTATGCGCACCTGCCCTGAGTTTGAACATATGCTTCAGCGCTCAGGCATTGTCTTGATAAAGTATTGGTTTTCTGTCAGCGATAAAGAACAGGAAAAGCGATTTCAAGACCGCATTGACGATCCGACCAAGCGTTGGAAACTGAGTCCTATGGATCTGGAGGCCCGTGCTCGCTGGGTAGAGTATTCCAAGGCCAAGGATGATATGTTTGCCATGACCGATACGACAAACTCTCCCTGGTATGTGGTCGACTCCGATGATAAAAAGCGGGCTCGACTTAACTGCATCAGCCATCTGTTAAGCCTGATTCCCTATAAGGAGCTGCCCTACGAACCGATTGTGTTGCCACCCCGTCAGGGGGCGATTCACTACAAGCGTCCTCCGAAGGACACTCAGCGGATGGTGCCTGCGAAATTTTAACAACAATATTTTGACAACAATCCGCTGGGGCATTGCATGCGATGCCCCTACTGGGGTCTATATAACACCAGCCAGCGACCGGCCCATTCCATTTTGGGATAGTTAATCTTCACCCAATTCCAACGGGCGGGCAGCTTACCCGGCATTACCAACACTGAGGGTTCAGTCATCAACCGTCGTAAGAGCCGATTAGCACTAGGATTACCTAGATGAATCCATCGACTTTTTGAATCAGAGATAGCCAAATTGTGGGCAGCTAACCCGTCAGTTTTACTTACCAAACCATCATTGATGGTAATAGTGTCCCTATTCAGCCCAAAAGCCAAGGATGGCAGGGTTTCGTTATAAACCAGCACTGGCAATTTTTCCAGTCGTCGTTGTTGGATTACCCTAGAAACAATATCGGTGCTCTCTTTCCAGGGACCGTTGGCCTGAACATAGTAGCCGCCATACAACAACAGTATGAGAGACGGGACCAACACCAGGGTCACCAATCGTACCCTTGGGCTTACTCGGGTAAACCGATATAGCCAGGTTACGATGCCCAGGACCCCGATGGCGGGAATGGCCATGGGCCAGGTTACGGCTGAGGCCTGGCCCAGTATTTGATATCCCATGGGAATTACGAGCGCCAGTGCTGCCAGGGTGCCATAGCTCTGGGCAAACCAACGGCTGTATTGCCAGAGTTGTTGTTGGGAGAGTGTATGGACCAAATAGGCGACGAGAATGGAAAAACCAGCTAAAACGGGCAATAGTCCAGCCAGGGAGATACTGCCGGTGAGACTATAAAACAACAACGGCAACCCCAGCCATAAAATTGATACCTGACCCACGGTTGGATTTTGCCAGATGGGTCCGGTCAGATTTGGTACAACCACCACCCACCAGGGTAAACTCCCCAACACAAACCCCAAACCATACTGCCAGCGGGGATGCAGGGGAGGGCCGAAAAAGGGATCTCGCCAAAAGATTTTACGGGTATAAATCCAAAAATCCGAGATATGGGTGTTGGCATGGATAAACCAAAAACTGGTGAGGGCAATACCCAGGACTGTGGCTGCGATCGCATGTCGCCAATGGACCCAATAGTTAGCCGGGCCAAACAGCAGCACATAGGTGCCCAAGGTTAGCGGCAGCAGTAAACTGCTAACACCCCCACAGAGGGCACTCAGCGCTAACATCACCGCCAGACCGTACAGCCCCACCGGTCGTTTATCTAGGTGGTAAAACAATGTGCAGTAGATCGCCCCCAGGACAAAGGTAGCTGCAAAAATATCAGCAGACAGATAGCGACTACAGGCCAGCACTAGAGGACAGGATAGATATACCAGTCCGGCCAACAGCCCCATGTGGGGCATACCAAACAGCCGCATGGAAATGCGATAGGTAAACACCACCTGAACCACCAGGCAGATTTGCACAAAAAAGCGCGCGCCAAAGGGGTTAATGCCCCATAGTTTCATGCCTAGACTGGTGAACCACAGGGGCCCGGGGAAATAGCTAAAGTCATCCACCCCCAACAGGCTTGGATGCATAAAATTTCCCCGGGCCAGCATTTCACGGCTGATATCGGCAATGGCTCCTTCAGTGCCGGTGGTAATTACCCATAGGTGCACATTCAGCAGCACCACCACCAGGACTACTACCATTAGTAAATAGACAAATCGGTCAAGCCGAACGGGCTTGGTCATGGGCACGCTAAGGCACGGCAGAGCATAAATATTACAGCATGCCAGTTAAAGGCCTGAAA
>JBCCXQ010000150.1:0-6947 GCA_039191365.1 Cyanobacteria bacterium P01_F01_bin.13
CTGGGTCACTTTACCCGTAATGCCATACTCGGCTTTGGATATGGTGCTAACACTTTCGACACGGCTAATGACACGTCGATTGGGATGGTTAACCACTACCCAACTATTCGGTAAAATATTGTCGTACTGGGCATCTAAAGCCACTATTCTGTGGAATGGCTGCAGTGTTTGAGATGAAAAGCGTTCACTGATCGTCAATGGTCTCTCTCGATTGGTGAGGCTGCCAGCCACTGTAATTCGTTGATTATCAACGCCAAATGCTTGAGTTCCATTTGAAACAAACTCGGCGGTGGATACACTGCCATTTAATGCTTGCACAAAAATTTGAGGTCCATTGGAGATCTCTTCTCCATTGGCTAGGATGATTCGATACTCTCGCTCTAAATCAGGAAATCGAAAGGCAAATCGTATCTGTTCTTGGGGTAAAAGAGCTTCTGTTTCGATGTCCATTAGCCTCAGAGAAATGGCGTCTCCTTCCATCTCATCCATTAAAACGACATCATAAACATGTCCAGATCTGACAGTAATTGTTTGGTCCGATAGTAGAGGAGTGCCATCCTCCTGCTGAATACTTAATGTGTGGGTGCCGACATGGGAGAGTTCATAGTCATTCAAAATGTCATCAGATGTTTGGCCAACGGTTAGGGAGTTAATGTTTTCGCCATTTAATCGAACTTGTAGATCTGTTCTAAAAGTAGCCGATGCATTGAGCACCCTTAATCGCGGTGGACTATTTTCGGCAGCTGTGAGCAAATCTTGCTGAGTTACAAGAAACCTTATTCTGCCTTGGGACTCAAAAATCTCCTCGAACTCACTCGTAGACTCAATCTCTACGTCAGCAGCACTTACGTCCAGAGCATAAATAGAGTAAGTAGAGTCGTCTACAGATTCTCTAAACCTTACAGAGGTAATAATCCTCCTTATCAGTGGGGCAGTTGCAGGCTGACCAGCGGCCCTGACCGTTAGTTCAAAGTCATCGGCTTGCTCAACGGTCAGAGGAATATAATACGTTGCCTGAAACGGACTTACATCTCTAAATATATGAATAAGTCTTGGGCCGTCTGAGCCAGAGGTTTGGCGAATGTAAACATCAACATTGTCAACGATTGATAGTGCATGGACAAACCGCACTTTAACGTGCGCTCTAGGAGAATAAGTCCTAGTAATGTGAACTGCTTGCCCACCCACTGTGCTCTCAACTGCCCGTTGAGTCAGGAGCATTATGCTCGATTGAGTTTGGCCTTCGGTAGTGAGGCCAATACCTGCTTGAAATAATGGAGCGGCTTCTCCACGTCGAGCCAGACGTAGACTGACCTCTACATCTGTCAGGTGGGCCAGAGTCCATTCTTCCTGGCCAATGGGATGGCCCTGGTTGTCATCTGCATAAATGGGTTTTAAGGGAGCATTATGGCCAAAGAGGGAAGCCTGAATGCCAAATTTTTCAATATATTGAACCGGCTCAGCAACAGGCGTAGAAGAGACTTTTGTATTGCCTAATGCCTGATACAGATTGTACTTTAAGGCAGGTTTGAGATTGACTAACAGCTGTTGGGCAATGTCAATTGTGGGGTTAAAGGCCTGAGTCTGTGTGCGCTTGAGCTGTTGGGCATTGGCCGGAGGCTGTGACGGCGGTTTGGCCAGGGCCTGGACCGTGTCGAAAGCCAGTAAGTTAACGGGTAAAGGCCCCAGTTGAGCCAATTCCCTGGGACGACCGCGGTTAGAAAAGAGAGTTGTGTTGTTGACGCTCTCAGGAGGTGGGTCTAACGTCACTTCTGAAAGTGTTTCTGGATCTGCATCTGGATCTGCATCTGGATCTGCATCTGAAACCAGAACATTGTCAGAGAAGGGCAACAACTCGACCTGGGTATGTTTTTGGGCGAGTTGGACCGTGCTTGTCTTCACGTGCCGTAGCACCTGGTCATCGTCGCCTTCACCAAACACCAACAGCAGCGGATTACCAGGCTGCAGATTAGTGGCAGTTTCTTGGAAATACAGTATAGGTTTTCCTTCGGCGTTGCTGCGGACAATAAACTGGGGTTGACTCAGGCGCGGCTGCAGCAGATTCCAATCGGTGCGGGCTTCGATGTCCTGCTCGGTTTCAAACGACTGGGGCAGTTCGCCAGGGGCAGGTAAACTTTGAGATCGCGTCCCCTGGGGCACCTTGGCATTTTCATTAAAGTCCAGCTCCATGGTAAATGCCAGATAGACACTGGCAGCCACACCAGGGCGGAGTCTGTAGCCAACAAGCCGGGCCAGCTCTAAGATGGAGCGTCGTTCTGTTGCCGTCCGCAGGTAGCCCTCGTTGGCAATGCGTTCCTGGTAAAAGGTGAGCACATCGGCAACGGTGGCCCAGGTATCGAGCAGAGCAATGGCCGGATCTCGCGGATCGCGGGTGCGCAGCGCAGCCAGGGCCGGTAAATCCTGGCTGGAGAGGCGCGCCAGCATGGTTTCCAGGAAAGTGCTGTGGGTGCCCACCCGATAGCTGAGTGCCGTTAACCCCGGACGATTAGCCGTGGTGATTGGGGTAAGGGCATCTAGGCCCTGGCAGCAGTCGCAGTTGCTGTTCATCGTCCACCTCGCATATGCAAAATTAGCTGACCGTTTTCAGGAAAATTAGGGTCATTGTCGAGCTGGGCTACCTCCAGGGGACCCAGGGGTAGTAGCCCTTGCTCTAGTTCGCCGTTGGGGCCTGCGTGCAGCCGCTCCAGCGTCGTAACAACAATGTTGTCCACACCAGGAATAGCCTGAGCTGTGGCCACTAGACGACTAAGGGTAATGCCTTCACCAAAACTGAGCCGATCGGGATGGAAAAAGCCCTTTAAGACTTTCCCCGGACCCTGGGCCGAGACACTATTACCCAAAGCCGTCAGCAGGGCGGCTTTGACATGGCCTCGAATGTAGTCGGGGTGGACACAGATGAGCATCTCGATGTGCAACGGCACTAGTGTGGCAGCCTGGACAACAACGTCATGCCCCATGCGACGATAGCGATACAGACGCTGGGTGATTTGCGATCGCAAATCACCCGAAAGTTCGGTACTACCCAGGGGATCCACCGCCACCAGTACCTCCGTCCAACTGCCGGTCCAACGCAGTGTGGCGGCGGCCCGTTGCACCTGGTCAGCAAAATCTCGCATCACCAGCTCGGCATAATCCTCAGCCGTAATGGCACGCTGTAGCTCCTGGCGAAAGTTACCGGGGGCAAACAGTTTGACCTCATCAATGGGTTCGGGGTCGATGCCCCCCACCGCCGGTACCAGGTTACGAGGTTCCAGCTGAATCCCACTCAGACGCGTGTTGCGCAGTACTACAAAGGCCAGGGTTTCCGCACCAATATTGCCTGCTACACCATTGCCGATGCGATAGGTGGCCCTAAACTCAGTCCCAGCAGCAGGCCGCAAACCTGATTCCCCGTCGCCAAAGCGCAGGTGGGCGTGGCCCCCGTCATCCATCTCTGCCACAACGTGTTTGTCCAGGGGACGACTGGCTAAGAGATCTCGCTGGGGTATCCACATCCCCTGAGAGTTCTGCACCTGGAGATGGGGCAGCGCCTGTTGAGGATTTTGTTGCAGTAGCTGACTGGCAGGTACTGGCAACAGTGGTTGACAGAAGGTAAGGGGCTGGCGGTCTAGCCTGGGGGTAAACCGACCGGGAACAACGTCCACCGGAGCGGCACGGTTTTCAGTCGTACACTCCGCCCGGATTGCTTGCTCAGGAACGATACCCAGAGACTCATCAAAGATCGTGCGACCGTGGTCGGCTAGAATTACATTCCCCCGAACTACGCTAATGTTGGTCAAAAGGTGACAATTGGGCGCAGGACCAATGGCTGAAATACAGAGGGTAAATGGCAGTGCATCGGCCATAGCCCACTCAATCTCTAACAATGGCAAAGGCCGATCCTCAGCGTCGGTGTAGAGCGGATCGACCACTGGGTTTACCTTGGTGAGTTTGACCCCATGGCGATGGCTGGGATCCGCATCGGCGGGATTGCCGGTCGTGGGACCGAACACTTCTTCAAAGAATAAAATGTCTCCCGGTTTAAGCTGGAGCAGACGCGGGGGGGGCTCAGCAGGCCCGGGCGCATCATCACAGTGTTCTTTTTGTTCTTTAATGTTTTTAGAAGAGTCTGAATCCGCAGGAGCCTCTACCCAACTATCTAACAAGGTGGCTGTGGTTGTGCCCTTAGACAAACAGCATTGGCGATCGCCCCAGGTATAGATATGGATTTCGTTGTGGGCCTCGTATAGGGTGATGTCCTGCGCCGGGACCGGCTCAAACACCTCATAGGCATCGGTGGCCACCGACTGCAGTAGCTCACTGGGCAGCGCGGATCCCCTGGCGGGGGCAGTGGGATAGCGCGTGATGAAATAGGTGTCGTCCACCTGTAAGGTGTATTGTGCTGTACCTCGCAGGGCTATGTGCACCCAGGTGCGGGCATTGCAGCCTTCGTGCATGGGATAGTCGATCAGCCGGGTGTGGCGACGTACCGAAATGCGCTGGCGAGCGGTGTTGAGGTAGGCTTCTGTGGCCACTGCATCCTGGTAGTAGCTGAGGTGATCGCCCACATAGGCCAATAGCTCCACCAGGGTGATGCCCAAATCGGGGACATGGCGCTCCTGCCAGTCGGGTATCAACAGACTCAGGCGATCCAGAATTAACTGGCGAAAGCTGCCGTAGTCCTTAGCTAAATAGCTAATCTCTGGCGCAGCCTCATCCTGGGAATCGGTTGCACAGGGGACTGGCAGGCAGTCCAGATCGCTTGGGCAGCCAGCCTTAAAGCTAAATTGCAGCTGGGCATAGCGGGGGTCAAAATCAGGGTGGGGCCGCTCGGTGGATCGACCTTGGTTATCCAGGTCTACCAAACAGAGGGTGTAGGTGGAAAAGTCTCCCACTTGATCTACATAGACCTTGAGGCAGCCGTCGAGGGTAGGATCGATTTGTTTCTCGATATCGATGGCGGTTACCTGAATGTCGCGGATGCGGCGGCCGCCTTTAATGATCAGATGTTGCGATCGCAAATCTGTCGGCACAGGGCCAATAAAATGGACACAGAGGGAACGCTGGTCGTCACTCACCTCAAGATAGTCCAGCCCGTTGCGCTGGCGCTGGCGAACTACATGGCGGCGTTGCTCATCGTTACAGGTTAACCCAGTAATCATGGCGCACCTCGCTCAAAGACTTCTGTTTGTTGTTCTCCGGTTAGACGCACACCGTACTGCACCACGATGCGCAGGGTGGCATCTTGACTTTCTACCTCCAGAGCCTGGATCTCAATTAAATCTCCTAACCAACGCTGGAGAGCGGCCTTCATGGTGAACTGGAGGGCCGTGGCCAGCTCAGGACTGTTGGGGGCAAAGATCAGCTGTAACAATCCACTGCCAAAATCAGGCCGATTTACCCGCTCCCCCGGATTGGTAAACAGCAGTTGTTCAATCAGGTTGCGAATATGCTTGTCTGTCCCAGCCGTTGCGGTGCGTCCGAGATCATTAAAGTGGAAAGGAAAATCGAGATTTGTTACCATTAGGTTCCCCTTACCCGCATTTGGGTCGTAACAATATTGAGACCGGTCCCCGTTGGGGCACAGGTGGCCTGACTATCCTGCAACAACACTGGGATACCACCGGCCTTTACCCGAGTGGCAGCAGATATCCACTGGGCACTGACGCAGGGGCCATTACCCGCATTGGGTGGGGGCAGGGTACAGCCCGTAATGGTGTAGCTGTTGCTCTGGGTGACAATCGCCTGACCGCTCACCTTAACTCTAGGGTTTGTGGCCACGGGGTGTGCCTGTCCAGCATGGAGACATAACACGCTTGCCCCCTGGTGAAGTAAATATCCGGGCATCAGGTCACCTCCAGTGCGTTATTGTTCAATGAGACCGTTGGACCTTGAATTTGAATCTTGCCCTGGCCGTTGGTAATCTCAATACCCATGGAGGTGAGCATAATTTTCATCCCTGCCGTAGTTTCGATAGTGACGCCTCCGGTGCCAGGAGTGTCATCTAAGGTAACGGTACCAACATCAGTTTTAAGCATCTTAATTTGGGGTAGAGCCGGCACTGCAGGAGCCTCTCCCCGAGCCCAAAAGCACCCGGTCCAGATCGGGTATTCTGGGTCACCATTTTGAAACTCAATCCACACATTGGCATCCATCGGGGGGACCAAAAAGAGGCCTACCTGGTTGCCAGCGTAGGGCAATGCTGGCAATGCCCAACCGCTATTTTGATCGCCAAAAACATCGATCACCTGGGCTCGGATGCGGCCCCGCATTTCCGGGTCCTGGTTGTCTTTAACAACACCACAGTATTTGCCGTAGAAGGGAGGGCCTTGCTGGTTCATGGTTTTGCTCCTATATCACAAGGCTCCACGGCCTTCTCGGGTCAGCTCAAAGCTTTGTTTGTAGTCTCCTCGCCGAATGCGGTGGGTGACCTTCTTGACGTAGTAGGTACCGCTGTTAGTGCTGCCAGATCCCACTACGCGCACCAAACGTCGAGCCTGTAGTACATGACCATAGCGCACCGTATCCACCTCTCCCTGAGTACTCGCTACCTCATCACTGTCGCCAGCGGCAACCTGCGATCTCAACATGGCCTGGCTCAATGGCAAATGGGCAGTCCCCCGAGGAATCGTGGTCCGTAGGGGGCGTACCGCTTGGGTTGCCAAAGAAGGTTGCACAGAGGTTGGTAGCGGTACCGGAATGCGCTGGCGGGTAAATGGATCCAGAATGCTCACCTGGGGCTGATTGGCCGCCAAGGCGTCATAGCCAAAGTTCATGGGAGTATCAACATTCGACAGAGATTCCTGATTGATGGAGAGGTCAGGTTGGGGCATGCCCAAGCGGTTCTCAAGCCCCCAGTAGGCCGTATTCACCCCTGGCACTGGAGTGGGCTCAATGTAAAACACAAAATTGTTGCGTGCGGCCAGGTCCTGAATATACTTCAAATC
>JBCCXQ010000151.1:0-6802 GCA_039191365.1 Cyanobacteria bacterium P01_F01_bin.13
AGCTATTGGCCGTATCGCCAAAGCTTTACCGCTGATGAGTATTTCCTGACCAATGCGGCCGTTTCCTATAAACGCGATAATTGGCGGGCAGCGCTCAATATTCGCAATTTGTTTGATATTGATCACATTGAATCGGCAGGCAGAACCCGAACCCTTGGCATTGGTCCTGGAGAACCCTTTACTCTGGTTGGCTCTTTCTCAATTGAATTTTGACCCATCAATAAATCTGCGACTGAAATCGCCCATGGCATAATGTTGTTTTAACGAAAGAGATAGCTAATGACTAATACTGTTATCGCAGCAAAACTAAGGGCTATAGCAAACACACCGCTATAGCCAATGGCCTCAGTAATCACACCGCTGCAGGTAGCGCCAATGATCCCGCTAATGTAGACGACAGAAGACTGTACCGTATAGTCAGTTCCTGCTGTTATCGCTTCGCTATTATCCATCATCACAGTAAACAACGCAGTCATGGCCATGCCGTTAATAAACTGAGCTATCATTGCGACTAGGTAGAGCATAGGTAATTGAGTAAACCCTAAAGCCGGTAAACAATAGGCGGCGATGGCAATCCCTTGCAAGGCACTGAAGATGATCAATGCTTGTTTTCGGCCCAGTCGAGAGATATTTAATCCTGCAGCTACAGCACCCAGCAACCCCGCGCCATAGCTGACAACACCCAGTAACAACCCAATCTCACCCATGGATAACCCTATATCTACCAGCAGTGGGCGAAACATCGTGAGGGCCATGTATGGACCAATACCATAGAGCATGAG
Source organism: Cyanobacteria bacterium P01_F01_bin.13 (assembly GCA_039191365.1). Classification (GTDB taxonomy): domain Bacteria; phylum Cyanobacteriota; class Cyanobacteriia; order Phormidesmidales; family Phormidesmidaceae; genus Leptothoe. Next base: position 783 of record JBCCXQ010000151.1, read on the forward strand.
GATAATGAGCCAGCGCCCCATACCGGGACGACGATAAACACTAACCAGTCGTCTAAAGCTTGGTGGAGATGAGATTGTTGATTTTATAATCCGCTCACGATGGCGAGCGGCAGGTATGACGGTTAACAAGAGAATTGTTGCCATAGCTAATAAGGTGTTGCGCCAGCCCCAATAGCCCAGTAGGATCAGCATACCACCGCCGCCAATGATGGCTCCCAGGGAGTTGCCGCCCCGCTGAATGCCGTTGCCAAAACCTCGTTCTGCGGGGGAAAGTAGGCCGATAGCCAGAGCGTCAGTGGCGATATCTTGACTGGCGCTGAGCAGGCTAACCATGAGGAGCCCGATGAGGAGAAGGGTGAACTGTTGGGTGATATTGAGAAAGGCCAGGATTGCGATCGCAATCCCCAGCCCTATTTGAAAAAAAAGAATCCAAACCCGGTAATGACCCCAGCGAGTAATCCCATAGCGATCGATCAGCGGCGACCATAAAAACTTAAACACCAGTGGCAGTGCCAACAGCTGCAATAGACCTAACGTTCTTAATGAGACATTTTGCTGCCTCAGAAAAACCGGCAATGCCTCATAAACAAATGTTAGAGGAATATGTTGAGCAACATACAAGCTACCCAGCAACCCCATTTTCTGCCATGTAGCATCCCTCGGCCACCTTTCCATTATCCCCGTCTCCCTGTCTCCGTACCTGCCTGTCTCCCCCTTTCACACCCTCACCATTAAAACCTCGACCTCACCTGCACGCCAATGGTGAAAGGATCGCCAAAGGAAGCTAAATCTTGACCTGCAGCGGTTAGAGCTGCCGTAATATAACGACTGTCAAAAATGTTGTTGGCAAACACATAAATACCAGTATTATTCCACTCATAGCCCAGCTGAGCGTTGACTAAACCAAAAGCATCCTGCTTAAGTCGATTAGCATCATCAAAAAAAGAGCTACCATAGCCCTGCCATTCTAGACGACCCAAAAATCCCCTCGAGCTGCGATACTGGGCAGCTAGATTGTAGTTATATCTGGGCGCATAGGGTAAACGATTGCCATCAAAAGACTCATCGGCAAAGGGATTTCTCGCATTGTCAAAGCGAGCATCCACATAACCAAATCCAGCGGTGAGATCTAGTCCATCTAGGGGTGTTGCCCTCAATTCAAACTCTAAGCCACTAATTTGGGCGTCGGCATTAATAATGTCACTGGAAACCGCATCAAAGCTGCGTAACAACAGCTGATAGTCATCCACCTGGTTGGTAAACAACGCTAAATTAGCCGTGAGTCGGTTGTCGAGCCAGCTAGTTTTTAACCCCAGCTCATAGTTCCAGGAAGTTTCTTCCCCATATTCCAGAATGCTATTTTGTTCTGCCGTTGGGTTTAAACCACCAGGTCGATACCCACGGGTAACACTGGCATAGGCCAACAGGTTGGGATTAATACGATAGTCTAACGCTAGCCTGGGCAACAACTCACCGTTGTTTTGATTCTCGCCATTAATAGGTGAGGCTGTGGGAATCACTAGCGGACTGTCTGTTACCTCAAAGGTACTCTGGCGATTGAGACGACTGGTGGAGGCCTCATAGCGGAGTCCACCAGTCAGGGTTAAGGGAGCCACCGGCTGATATTTGACTTGGCCAAAGACCGCGTAGGTTTCTCGATCCAGCTCATAGTCAGTGCGGTTAAAGCCAGCCAGAGGCAACCCAAACTGGGTAGCGGCAAACTGACTTAACACCAACCCTGTGCCCTCAGCATCAAACTGGTTGGATTCATAATAGCCTCCTAACAACCAGTCAAATAGCTCTTCTGTTGTGGGCGACTGCACTCGCAGCTCCTGGCTCCACACCGTAGCATCAAAGCTGGCTAACCGTCGCAGCAAGTCCACCGATGTGGCATCGGCATCTAACTGAGAATCTTGAAAAGAATAGCGTCGTGAAGTGATGGATGTGGCTTCTACCTGGGGTGTTGTATAGGCTATCCGCAGAGCTTGGGCATTGCTATTGGACTCATAAAACCCATCAAAATCATGGTCGATGGTAAACGGTGTGGAAGAGTTAAACGGAACAAACACAGGCGTACCGTCATCATCGCCGCTGGCAGTAGCTGTCAGCGAAATATCCCATTCAGGCGATGGCGTCCATACCACCCGAGCCCGACCGCTCAAAGAAGACTCTTCTCCCACAGAGCCATCATCGAGAAACGTATTCTCATAAAACCCATCGTGGGCACTGTAGGAACCCGATAGCCGAAATGCTAATTTGTCTGGAATCAGCGTGTCACTCACAGACAGCTGAACATCTCGCGTATTCTCATTGCCATAGCCTGCGATGGCTCGCACTTCAAACTCTTCTGACGGTGGGCGGGTGGTGACATTGACCACTCCTGCCGCACTGCTGCGCCCATAAAGAGTATTCTGAGGACCACGCAAGATTTCTACCTGGGCTAAATCGGTCAGGTCGAAATCCAGAAAGCCACCATAGTCATAGGGAACATCATCCACATAAAACCCAACTGCATCGCGATTGATAAAGTTGGCGTTGCCAATGCCCCGAATGCTATAAAAGCTAAAATAGCTTCCCGCCGAATTGACCGGATTGAAATAAAAGTTGGGCGTGTTACGGGCAATCTCCTGAAAGGTGAGAATTTGACCATCTTCTAGTTCTTCTTCAGTTAAGACCGTAAGACTTACAGGTACATCCTGCAGATCATCCGGTCTCTTCTCCGCAGTCACCACAATCCGCAGGGTGTCCTCCTCTTCTTCAGGAGATTCTGACTCAGTATTGCCGTTCTCAGGTATTCCTTGACCTACAGAAGTCTGACTTACGTTTTCAACAGAGCCATTTCCAGTTTCTATCAGCTCAATTTCAGCCCATGCAGCAGGAGCCATTACCAGTATGGCCAGCCCCCAACTCCATCGATGAAACCAATGTGTCCACATGTCTCAACTCCCCAGCACGATACCCAGTAATTGAGAACAATATGCAATATGGTAGTTTGGATTCAACTCCCCGCCGGATCTTTTTCCCCCACAGACGGATCTTTCTAACGCCCCCTCAAATCCCCTGTGCCTTCATCTTCTTCGGCAGCACCCCAAACTTTTTCTTAAATGCGGCAGAAAACTGACTGGGATTTGCATAGCCAATGGACTGGGCCACCTGTGTAACCGTCATTTCAGTAGATCGCAGCATCAATAGAGCCTGCTCCATACGGTACTGGTGGAGATAGCCAAACACCGTTGTACCAAAGACCTGGCGAAAGCCCTGCTTAAGCTTGAAGTCATTGATACTTACCTGTCTGGCTAAATCGATTAAGGAAGGAGGATCTATCAGATTGTTGATTAGAATATGTTTGGCATGGTGAATACGTTCAATGTCATCAGATTTGAGCCGACGTGCCAGGGGTACCAGTTTTGTTGCTTCAGTGAACTGATTAGCCTGTAGGGCCATTAGTTCCAGTACTTTGCCTTCTAGATAGAGCTGTCTAATGGTGTCCTGGTAGGGGCAGTTCAGCAACTGATGGAGAATTACATTGACGGTTGGGGAGATGGGGCCACTTTGCCAGCAACAGCCCGAGCCGGTGCTGATTAAAACCTGTCTGAGATCAGCTGGCAAGGCATTAAAGCGGTCGCCAATAAAAAACTTGAACAGTAGTGGGTCAATATCCACCCGCACTAGAATCAGCTTTTGCAGATGTATAAATTCTGAGGCCAGGGAAATTTCACCGTTTAATGCTCCTAGATAGCAGTTGCCTGCTTTGATCAAAATGTCTTCGTTGGCAGGCTTAAAGCGAAGGTTAAAACTGCCAGATAGGCAAAAGGTAAAGCGCAGTAGAAAGCAATTGTCGGTATCGGCAGTTAGATAAAAAGGCTTTTGAAAATCTGCTTCGACTACAGAAAAACTAAGACCGGTACGCAGTTCGACGTTGTAACCGTACCAGTGGCTATGATTAAGGCTGACATTGATACTGGCATGGTTCGGATTTACCTGTAGGTCCAGGTCTGATTGGGCCTGCAATGTTTGGGCAACATCGCGAAAGTTGCTGTACGTCGGTAGCGATAATTTCATTCTGACTAGCAGGCTACACAGGTAGAGAGGATGCAGTCAGTTTAAATGATAAAAATTCTCATTATTGGACTTTTAACAAAAAAGTAAGACAGGTTTTTCTGTCTGGGCAGAATGCAGAGTGTATCATCGTCAAGAAAAGAAGCGGGGCGAACAATTTGAAATTGGTGTCCGAGGCGAACCGCTGGAAGGAAAATCAACGGCCAACTTAGCCTTTTTCGACCTGACTAAAGAGAATATTGCCACCACCGCTCCCGATAACATTTTCTTTTCAGTAGCCACTGGTGAGCAGCGCAGTCGGGTATTGAGTTAGATATTCTCAGCGAGATTTTACCGGGGTGGAATATCATTGCCAACTATGCCTACATCGACGCTGACATCATTGAAGATGAAGATGACAACCAAGGAAACCGACTGCGAAATATACCCGAGCACAACGTTAACCTGTGGACCACATACGATATTCAAGATTTCAGCAAATTTCATCTTGGATGATGTATCGAAGTATCTGGTCAATTAAAAATGCGTTCCGGACGCAAAAAAAATGCGTTTCGGAGTCAAAACCTATGTAGAGAAGTCCACTGACTAACCTAAGCTTGGTGAGGCAGAGAGCTTCGGGGGTCATGTGCAAACCTTCCTAATCATTTGGATAGGTCAATTCGCCTCCCTGCTAGGCTCCGAAATGACCAACTTCGCCATTACCATCTGGGCCTGGGAAGTGACCGGGCAAGCCACCCCCCTTTCCTTTATCCTCGCTGTCACCCAAATCCCCAGGCTATTGATCTCACCCTTTGCTGGTATCTGGGTGGATCGGTTTAATCGAAAACATTTAATGTTCCTAGGAGATACCGTTGCCGGACTCTCCACGATTGCCTTACTGGCCTTATTCCTAGCCGATAATCTCCAAATTTGGCATCTCTATGTCTCTGGTGCAGTTAATGGCCTATTTGGCTATATCCAAGGGTTAGCCCACTCCGCCTCCATGTCACTGATTGTGGCGGAACAACACTATGCCCGAGCTTCTGCCTTTGAATCATTGCAGATGTCCGGCAGCTTTGTGGTAGCCCCAGCAATAGCCGGAGCCATCTATACTGTGACTGGCCTGGGTGGGATTCTCACTATCGATTTAGTGACGTTTGGGATTGCGATCGCATCCCTCAGTGTTGTTACCATTCCCCAACCTCCAACATCTTCCCAAACCACTGAACCTGTAAGACAACAGCTGATGTTTGGCATTCGTTATTTATGGAGCCGCCCCAGCCTCAAAGTACTCCTAAGCTTTTTCCTAATTAGCAATTTTATCGACAGTGCCAGCTTTACTCTTTTGCCCGCCATGGTATTGGCACGTCTGGGTAACAACTCCGCCATTTTAGGCACGCTGTTTTCTTTTTTTGGCATAGGCGGCCTATTGGGCGGTTTAACCCTCAGCCTTTGGGGCGGACCCAAGCGACGCATCCATGGCATCTTAATTTTTAGCGCAATTTGGAAAATAGGTCTGATAGTGCTGGCGCTGTCTCGAACTATTTCTACCAAAATTGGCACGGCATTGGTAAGCGGATTTTGTTCACCATTTCCCGGTAGTTGTAGCCAGGCAATCTGGCGCTCAAAGGTAGAACCTGAAGTACAGGGGCGAGTATTTTCCACCCGGTTTTTGTTAACCCAGTTAGCTACACCGTTGGGGGCTGCGATTTCAGGTCCCTTGGCCGACCATGTTTTTGAACCCGCTATGCAGCCGGGTAAGCCCTTGACTCAGTCATTGGAGCCTATCTTTGGAACGGGTGCCGGTGCTGGCATGGCATTACAGATGGTCCTATTTGCTAGTTGCGGGCTACTGATTGCCCTGGGAGGCTATGGAATACGCAGATTGCGACAGATTGAGCACTATTAGGGGCACCAACTCAAAGCGAAACGTTTTCCAAAGAATAGAATTTAGAATGTAGGAAATAGGAGTCTAGCCGTTC
>JBCCXQ010000152.1:0-6660 GCA_039191365.1 Cyanobacteria bacterium P01_F01_bin.13
AGGACGTTTCTTAGAGCGTTTCTTGGGGGGCACCGCCGCCACATAGCTGCCCTCATTTAGCACAAACTGATTACCTTCGCGATGCACATGCATATCCCAAAAGTAACCAATGGTCTTAACACCGATACTGCCGTTAATCACTAGCTTAAAAGGACGCTTGGGCTGTTTACCTGTCCGCATTTTCTGAACAATGCTGACCGTAATTTCCTGTTTGCGCTCATCAAACTTAACAACTTCGCCCCGAATCGAAAAATAGTCGGGCTGAATGGCGTCTTCTGGAGCTTCAAGGGCTTCATCGTCGTCTTCCCCTAAGGTTTCAGGTTCCCAAACACCGACAATCTGAACCGCAATGCCAATGTCGTCCTGAAAAATGGTGCGGGGGTATACAACCCACAGATGCTCTTTCTCCAGGTCCAAATGCTTTTTCACCAGGCTCGTTGTCCGTCCCAAGAGTACGGCACTGGTGTTGGTACCATCGTGATTGACAATGCTGCCACGATTAAACGATTCCTCCGATGGCTCGTAGCGGCCCTTTAATAAGCCAATGGCTCGGTACTGCATGGGTTCACTGGGCGGTGCGATCGGTTGCAGGCGAGGTTGGGGCACCTGCTCTGAGGGCGACTCGTCAGCTGGGTCACCCTGGGTCTCGTCCTGAGCATCATCAGGGAGAGTCTCAGCACTTGGAAGGGGGGCATCAGCTTCAGAAGGTTCTGGCTCCACCGCTTTTTTAACCACCTTAATCACAGTCGCCTCCTGCACAGGCTCTTCAACCGGGGGCACCGGTTTAGCAGGGCGTCTGGGGGGCTGTTTGAGAGCAGGGCGATTAGAGTCAGCAGTTGCGCTAGCATCCAACTCACTCTCAGATGCAGTTTTGGGCATTTCTGGGGGGCGACTGTCTGCAGAACTCATTAATTTCGAAACCTCCTCAATCAGGAAAATCAGCTTACTTAACAGTTTGAACCGTTGGTTCAAACGTGGATATAGAGTTGTCTATCAGTTTGAATATCTAATCTTATTAGTGATAAGTGGTCTGCCTTTCGTTAATGATTATACGAATGAGATAGTTTACATGAATGCTATCTGGTTGAACCTAACAGCTTTTCGATTAATAAACCAAGCCTATCTTGGAAAAAACTATTCCCAATGTAGATAGCCTACAAAAGGCGATGGTGGTTTTATACGTTACCATTCATAGATTTTGGCAGATGTCAGCTTAATTTAAGGATATTCTTCTGCGATCAAATCTCTTAAATATCTTGAGTCATAGTTTCCCCAGGTCCAAGCGGTTGTTCAGTTAGTTTATAAAACTATGTTTATTACTTTTTAGTCTGATTATTTAGAAATGTCAGCGGCATGTCAGCCTCAATGACCTTCCTTACGAACATTGATTTTGAGCGTTAAGTTCGTTACATTGCTGGCCACCCTCGCGGCTAAGTCGTGTCGGGTCATTTGGGTTTAATATGGGCAAGTTGATTTGAAGGAGGAGTTCTGTGGCTGTCAAACGCAATCGCTGGCTGGTGGGCGGAATATTATTTATAGCTGTGGCTGCGCTATTGGCTGTTTCCTTTTGGCCGCTGCTCCAGGCCGCATTTGATCAGGGCCCTGAAGCCTATAACACTCCTGCATCAACAGCAACTGAGACCGATCGCCAGGCCGAACTGCAGGGTCGGGCCAATGGCTACGAACTGGTGCTGCAGCGAGAACCTGATAATCAAGCGGCTTTAGAAGGATTGGTGGAAGCCCGCATTAGTTTGGGGGATTTGGCCGGGGCGGCAGAACCGCTGGCACGGTTGGCAGAATTAAATCCCCAGGAGCCCAGATATGCAGTGTTACTGGCTCAAACTAAGCAACAGTTAAATGATTTAGAGGGCGCGGCTCAAACATACCGTAGCGTATTGACCGCTACTCCCGGCAATATGGAAGCACTGCAAGGTTTGGTGTCATTGCTGTTGGCACAGGAGCGACCTCAGGCCGCGTTGGGTCTACTGCAGGACACCCTCAAGACAGCGGACCAGTCCAATCAAATCCAGCCGGGTACTATAGATGTCATTGCGGTAAAGCTCTTGCTGGGGCAGGTTTATACAGAGCAGTCCCGGTTTGACGATGCGATCGCAACATACGACACCGCCATTGAAGACGCTCAACAACTAGGCGGCACTCCAGACTTTCGTCCTACATTAGCCAAAGGTCTTGTGCTTCAAGAGATGGGTCAGCAAAGTGAAGCTCAACCCCTATTTGAAATCGCTCTATCTCAGGCCCCTGTCCAGTACAAAGATCGCATTCAGCAGCTAATCACTCAAAGCCAGGCCAGCCAAGCCGAGAACATTCCAGCGGAAGTTCCGCCAGCATCCACATCCACCGAGAATCCTGCACCTGGCCCTGAAACTACGCCAGATGCGGTCATCCCAGAGGCTGCGGTCCCGGCCGATCCTGAACCAGTGCAGTAGGGGGGCAGCGCTAACGGCAATTCCCCCGTTGGCACTAGCTTAGAAAGCCCTAAGCCGCAGTTTGACTCGACATCTGCGGATTTGCCAACGCTTGTCCCTGCTGAGTTTTAGCCGTCAATGTATCGGTTTCACTAAACTCAATATGGTTGATTAATGTGGTGACAAAGGCAAACAGCAGGAATGGCAGAGACAACACCAAAATCAAACCCACACAAACCAGGGCATAAATCGGACGGCTTGCCCCCATCAAAGCCAGGGCTGTCGCCAGACTGATAAACAACACAATTAGCCAGACAATTATTTGACCATATATATCACCAAAGGTCAGCGTGCAAACAAACCGGTACTTAGAGGCGTTATTCATATTGCCAATACTCATGTGGATCGAATGTAACCAGCATATCTAGGGACTTAACTTAATTCACCATTTCTCAATACAGCTTCAAGAATCGGCCCATGGACTATCGATATTTGATTTTTTACAAACCTTACGATGTCCTGAGTCAGTTCACCAGCAGCGAGGCTGGCCACACCACCCTCAAATCCTTTATCCCGGTACCCAACGTTTATTCAGTGGGCCGTCTGGATCGTGATAGTGAAGGTCTATTGTTGCTCACCGATGACGGTCAGCTTCAGCACCGTTTATGTCATCCGCGTTTTCACCATCCCCGCACCTATCTAGCCCAGGTAGAACGTGTTCCTAATGCCCATAGTTTGAAACAGCTGGGCCAGGGAGTGACTATTCGCAATTACACCACCCTGCCAGCCGACGTCGCTCTGCTTTCTGAGGAACCCGATTTACCGCCTCGCAATCCCCCCATTCGTGTACGCAAACAGATTCCGACAGCGTGGCTCAAACTCACTCTGCGGGAAGGCAAAAACCGTCAAGTGCGACGGATGACGGCTGCCGTTGGATTTCCTACCCTTCGACTGATTCGCGTTAGTATTGGTCATCTACACCTGGGCGCTCTTAAACCTGGGCAGTGGCGCTACCTGACTATGGCGGAACAAATGCAATTGGATCAGTTGCAACCGTTAACAAAAGGTTGTGACCGACCTTATCCCCATAAAACCAAGAGTTTCCGCTCCCATTCTCACCGACGTTAACCGGCGTTACAGTTAATTTGGTTGCTCTTATACCGGCATCTATATTTCTTATCGGCTATGCTGAATTGTATTTAGCTGTCATAACCTCCCATGGTGGGTAGTTTTAGCCCTTAAAACTATTCTTTAGTTTTGGGAATAGTGCATTATGGCACCGTAATTTTTACTAAGCTGCGGTCACTGTCAACGGCCTTTTCTATCCACTGATGATCATTTGCCCATATTGCGAATTTAAAAATCCGGTTGAGCACAAGTTTTGCCAGTCCTGTGGCTCACCCCTGCAGGTTTGGAGAGCGCTTATTCTGCCTGGAGCTCCATCTGTTATGTTGCTGGCTAGCGCTGAAGTCAACGGGGGCAGTAGTCCAGACAGTGATGATACCGAGATTTGGCAACGGGTAGCGGATAGTCAAACCCTGCCCCTGGCAGCGACGGCAGCAGGGTTAAAGGCAGCGGGCGACTGGCTCGATGCTCAGCAACGTTATCGGCTGGTGGAGGAATTAATCCTTGAGGCCGAAAATCAGAAACTGGTAGAAGTACAGGTCACTGACACCAAACTGGATGATGTAGCATCATCTCTGCTGGAGCAGCGACAGCAGTTTTCACTGGTCAGTATTGAGGACGCAGATAGTACAGACGGCGCTATGCTGCCGCTGATGGCCTATCCCTATTTGTCCCTTCACAGTCGGTTTTTCCCGTCGATTCCTGAGCTGCAGCAAGCCTGGGTTGAACCGGACTATGGGGTACTGATTATTGAAGACCGACGGCATTTGCCGGATTTGATCACCGTTTGGCAACAGGCCACCTTAGATCCTCTACAACAGGTCCATAGCTTCTACGTCATGGTGGAGCTATGGGAAGCTATGGAAACATTTAGGGGCCAGGGTAGCCTGCTCAACATTAGCAATCTGTGTATGGATGAAGATCAGATTGTTTGCCTGCGGTTTATTGAGGTAGGGCCTTATCGCAATGATTATCGATTAGCAGATATGGGGTTGCTATGGCAGTCGCTGCTGCAGTCTAACGAGCAGTCCCTCTCTGATTTGGTGGATCTAGCGGCCCAGGTGACTGAGGGTAAGTTTGATTCGTTGGATGACTTAAAGGAGGCTCTGGTTGCGATCGCAGACCGTTATCAGCTAGGCATCGATGTATCCACAACATCAGCAGAAACCGAACCCACCACCAATGTTCTGGCAGATCTAGACATTCCAGGGTTAGAAGGCATTGACCTGAATGACGATCCTGGCATGGACAGTATCGACTCCCCCACCATGGTGCTACCCATGAAGCTGACGGGGTTGGAAGATGCCGGGCAGTCCCATGTTGGTCAGCAACGAAATCACAACGAAGATAACTACTTTATCCAGTCCTCGCTCAGCCGTAGGGAAACCCTATCCAGCCAGAGTTTGGATGCTCGCTGTGCCTATATTCTCTGCGACGGCATGGGAGGGCATTCCGGTGGTGAAATCGCTAGCCAGCTAGCGGTGGATACCCTCCAGGAGTATCTTGATGACCATTGGACCAACGAGCTGCCCAATGAAACTGATCTGCTCCAGTCCATTGCCCTGGCCAATCAGGTGATCTATGACAAAAATCAGGCCGAAGAACGCACCGGCAGCGCCCGCATGGGAACCACATTGGTTATGTTGCTGGTCAAGGGCACCCAGGCCGTAGCGGCCCACGTGGGGGATAGTCGTCTGTATCGTTACACTAAGCGACTGGGCCTACAGCAGATTACGGTGGACCATGAAGTGGGTCAGCGGGAGATCAAACGCGGTGTAGAACCCTCCATTGCCTATGCCCGCCCCGATGCGTATCAGCTCACCCAGGCTCTGGGTCCCTGTGGTGAAGATGCCCTGGACCCTAGTTTTAATTATCTCAACCTTACTGAGGACACGCTATTGTTACTGTGTTCTGATGGCCTCAGCGATGACAGATTATTAGAGACTCACTGTTCTACTCATATTGAGCCAATTCTCCGGGGGCATAAAGGGATTGAGGAAGGGGTGGCGGACCTGATTGAATTGGCCAATGAACACAATGGTCATGACAATATTACGGCCCTGGTGGTGAAGCTCAAGGTAAAACCTGATTTGTCTAAGCTACAGACAGTCTAATTTCAGATTGTTCAAGGCAGCGTTGAAGATATTTCTAAAGTAGAGTGGGCACGGCCCACTAATCACACCCATAATTTACACAACCAATTCATCCAATTTTTTGCGAATTGCTTGAATATCTTGCCACATGAGCCATTTGGGTTTGCCTTTTTCCCTAGAGGGATTACGTAACAAATAGGCAGGGTGAAAAATAGGCATACAGTGACGGCTTTCCCATTCCATCCAGTTGCCCCGCACTTTGGTAATACCTTCCTTAATACCAAGCAAGCCTTTAAGGGCAGTGCCACCGGTTAGGAGAATAATTTTAGGCTCCACCAGTCGTACCTGTTCTCTAAGGTAAGGTACACAGGCAGCGATTTCCCCTGCACCAGGGTTGCGGTTGCCAGGAGGACGACACTTTACGACATTGCAAATATACACATCGTTTTGAGTGTCCAGTCGTACTGAGGCAAGGATTCTATCCAGCAGCTGACCTGATTTACCAACAAAGGGTAGCCCCTGCTCGTCCTCTTGCTCCCCAGGACCTTCGCCAACAATCATGATGGATGCGTTGGGATTGCCTCGGCTAACGACTACGTTTTTGCGACCCTCTGCCAAACCACATCGCTGACACTGATTGCAGTGCTGAGTCAGCTGCTCCAAGGTCTCGTAGGTGCCAGAAGGGATGGGGATACTGGCACTGGTAGGGATTTGCTCCCAGGTTTTGGGAGATAGGGCATCGGCGACGGGCTGATCGCCAAACAGGCTAATCTGCTCTGTCATAAGGGGGCAAGTAGCAAAAGACACAATGACTTAGTTTAAAGGGAAACTACACAGCGAGTAGCAGTTTTGATCAAGACCTAGTTTTGGCTAAAGGGGTACTGCAAGCGTAGCTGTCACGAAGTGCAATAAGCCGAAATCCGTTGATGTACATGGGTTTCAGTGATTGTTTTTTGAGCAGTACAAACCCGATGACACCGCTGAAGCATAAGTTTGGCTTATACTGTCTGCCCTCG
>JBCCXQ010000153.1:0-6582 GCA_039191365.1 Cyanobacteria bacterium P01_F01_bin.13
AAAATTTCGATAGGACCACTCCCAGCTTGGGTAATGGTTTGACCATTTAACGTCAGTTGAAACTCAGGATTACCAAAGTTTCTGGGCTGGTTAAATGTAGCGCAGCCTCCGTACTGGGCAGCCCGGATAGCATAAGGTTCAGTCTGGTTAGTGAGGACAGCGTAGTTGGGGGGCAATTCGACGTTGCTGGGCTGAGGGCTGAGGGGAATAACTTGACCGGCTAAGTTCACGTTTACCTGAGCCTGTGGTGGAGCAACGGCCCCAAAGCAGATGAGCTCTCCCGGTTGGCGGGCAAGGCTACGGCTGGGCTCCAGGGTGCCTTCCGCAAATGCAATGCCGTTGGGCTGGGGGGGCTCTAAGGAGTTGCGGGTAATATTAAAGGTAATGCTCTCGCTACCTTGGGTAATGGTGAATTGGTTTTGGCCGATGGCTAAGGGGACTGTGGGGGCAAAATGTCCGGCGGGGCTACGCTCTGTAATCGGGTCGCCGTTGATCAGAACATCACTATTAGGGCGACCTGTGCCGATAAAAAAGATCCGATCTGAAACGGTGGTGTGGTTTGCCGGAGGATAGGCGACAAATAGAGCATCTTGAGCTAAGGCAGGTTGAATGATTGCAACCTGGCACGTTAACGCGGGCGCTACCACACCCCAAAACATGTTGCTTCGATATGCCATGCCTAGTAGCCTCAATTCAACCTACGGGCGAAATTATAGCTGTTGTTGATCCTATCGAGGTTTGAATTAATTGGGATGCTCCGTCTTTCTAACCCTGTGGCACAATTAACGGGTTAAATCACATCTGAGTTAGAACGGGTTTATTTGCGCGTCAGGTTAGTGTTAGAGCGTAAGGCTTTCATGGATATTCGTTGTCCTGACCAACCTGACAGACTCTAAAGATGAAATCTGGCAGTTTTGGATGTGATTCATGATTAACTTCCGCTTTGCGATCGCATTATGACTAAGTTTGTGTTTGTCACGGGTGGTGTCGTTTCCAGTATTGGTAAGGGCATCGTGGCCGCTAGTTTGGGTCGTTTGCTTAAGTCCCGCGACTATTCGGTGTCCATACTTAAGTTGGATCCCTACATCAATGTTGACCCCGGCACCATGAGCCCGTTTCAACATGGTGAAGTGTTTGTCACAGAAGATGGGGCCGAAACCGATCTGGACCTGGGGCACTATGAGCGTTTTACCGATACCTCCATGTCGCGGCTCAATAGTGTTACCACTGGTTCGATTTATCAGGCTGTCATCAATAAGGAGCGCAGAGGGGAATATGACGGTCGCACGGTGCAGGTGATTCCCCACGTTACCAATGAAATTAAAGAGCGCATTCGTCGGGTGGCTCAAAACCGTAACCCTGATGTGGTGATTGTAGAGATTGGCGGCACCGTAGGAGACATTGAAGGGCTGCCGTTTTTAGAGGCGATTCGTCAGTTTCGCAAGGATGTGGGGCGGGAGAATGCAATTTATATGCATGTCACCCTGATTCCCTATATTCCAGCTGCAGGAGAAATTAAGACGAAACCCACTCAGCATTCGGTGAAGGAGCTGCGCTCCATTGGGCTACAGCCCGATATTCTAGTGTGTCGATGTGCCCAGCCCATTCCTGAACATATTAAGGCCAAGGTATCCGATTTTTGCGATGTGCCTGAGGCCTGTGTGATTGCCGCCAATGATGCTCCCAGCATCTATGAAGTGCCCCTCCTGATGGAAGCAGAAGGTCTGGCGGAGCAGACCATTCGACTGTTGGATTTGGAACCCCGCACGCCCGACCTGACAGCCTGGTCCACCCTGGTGGATCGGTTATATACGCCCATGCAAACTCTGGATATTGCCATTGTGGGTAAGTATGTCAGTTTGAATGATGCCTATTTGTCGGTGGTGGAGGCCTTGAGACATGCTGCGATCGCAATCCATGGGGAGGTCAGTATCCGCTGGATTAGTTCAGAAGATATTGAAACGAACGATCCGGCCAACTATCTAGAAGGTGTTCACGGTATCGTCGTGCCGGGCGGCTTTGGCAGTCGCGGTATCGATGGCAAAATTCGCACGATTCAATATATCAAGGATCAGGGGATTCCATTCCTGGGTTTGTGTTTAGGGATGCAGTGTGCAGTGGTGGAATGGGCACGCAATGTAGCCCATCTGGCCGGTGCTAATAGCTCTGAAATTGAACCTGAAAGCGAAAACCCAGTAATCAACCTGCTGCCGGAACAGCAGGATGTGGTGGATCGAGGCGGCACCATGCGTCTAGGATTATATGCCTGTCGGCTAGAGCCAGGTACCCTAGCGAGCGAACTGTACGATCAGCCGGTGATTTATGAGCGGCATCGCCATCGCTATGAGTTTAATAATGCCTATCGTAATCTGTTTTTAGAGACCGGTTATGTAGTCAGTGGGACATCCCCCGATGGCCGCCTGGTGGAAATCATTGAGCTACCGGGACATCCATTTTTTATTGCTAGCCAATTTCATCCCGAGTTTCAGTCGCGTCCCAATGCACCCCATCCGCTTTTCTTGGGGATGATTAAGGCCGCCTGCCAACGGGCTGGCCATCCGCTTGAAATGAGTGATGAACTCACCCCTAACGTAACTGTGCCAGCTACAGAAGCAAAATCTGCAGCGATTGCAGATCCAGTGGCATAAAGTAGCTTGTTGGAGAAAGCTCTTTGATGGGAGCTAAACATATTTGTCTCCCATCATTGCTTAAGCAACGGTTAGGCAAATTCCTAGAGTGGTTCATAGGTACGTCCTTCGTAGGACCGGCAGCCTTCGCAGGGGCCTATGGGATTAACTGCGCAGCGAATGTGGGGTGAGCGGGCATTGAGTTGGCAGGTGATATCCCCAATTACCAAACCAATGCCGTCGATATAACGCTCATCTGGATCACGCCTGCGCCAGGGGGTAATCACTGGGTAATGGCCCGACTCCATGGCCAAATCAAATTGGCTAACGACACGTCGCTCAGCGCGATAGCTTGCCCATACAGACAAGGCCGGTGGCAACAGACCCACCAGAATCAAAAACACCACTATGACCATATATAGCGATTGTTTAGGGTAATCGCTTTGATCGTAGCGCAGGTTTTTGGCGTGGTAGATGTAGATTTTTGGAAGCTCGCTTCCCTAGTCTCCATCTTTCTCTTTGGGTTTATAGGTGGATTTCACTTGTAGTTCTTTGAGCTGCCGCTCATCTACTTTGGAGGGTGCTTGGGTGAGCAGACACCGAGCTTGCTGAGTTTTTGGGAATGCGATCGCATCTCGAATGGAGGTTTCCTCAGCCATTAGCATCACCAGTCGATCTAGACCATAGGCAATGCCACCGTGGGGCGGTGCGCCAAAATCAAAGGCATCGATAAAGAAACCAAACTTATCACGGGCTTCTTCATGGGTGAGGCCAATGGTTTCAAACACCTTAGCCTGGACATCGGGTTGATAGATCCGCAGACTGCCACCACCGATTTCATAGCCATTGAGTACCAGGTCATAGGCCACTGCTCTAGCAGTTGTCAGGTCATCAACGTCTTCTGAATTGGGAGCCGTAAAGGGGTGATGTAGAGCTTCGTAGCGGTTTTCATCGGCGTTCCACTCAAACATCGGGAAGTCCGTCACCCACAGAAAGTTGAGTTTGTCCGTATCGATCAGGTTGAGCTCGGTTGCGATCGCCTGACGCACCTTATCCAGGGCGGCGTTTACTGTGGCAGTCGGTCCCGCTCCAAACAACAGCAGGTGGCCTGCTTCGGCTCCGGTGCGCTCCAGTAGGGTTTGCTTTTGCTCATCAGTGAGGTTGTCCTTAATGGCACCGATGGTGTCGATTTCACCCCCATCTCGTACGCGAATATAGGCCAGTCCTTTGGCCCCAGCATCGGTAGCCACCTTAAAGACATCGCCACCGGGTTTGATTCGCACATTAGAAATGGCATCATTGCCTCCAGGAATTGGCAGTAACTTCACTTGCCCGCCAGACTTGACGGCACCTGAAAACACCTTAAAGCCGGAATCTTTGACAATATCTGACACCTCCACCAACTCCAGACCATACCGGGTATCTGGCTTATCACTACCGTAGCGATCCATGGCCTCGGCATAGGTCATGCGTGGGAAAGGCCTGGGCAGGTCAATGCCTTTCACCGCCTTAAAAATATGGGCCACTAAACTTTCATTGAGGGCCAGGATTTCGTCCTGGTCCATAAAGCTCATTTCCATATCCAGCTGGGTAAATTCTGGCTGGCGATCGGCCCTGAGATCTTCATCTCTAAAGCAGCGAGCGATTTGATAATAACGGTCCATCCCCGCCACCATCAGTAGCTGTTTAAATAGCTGGGGAGACTGGGGCAGCGCGTACCATTCCCCAGGATTCACCCGTGACGGTAGCACATAGTCCCGGGCTCCCTCCGGCGTGGAGCGAGTCAATACGGGGGTTTCAACTTCGATAAAGCCTTCTTGATCTTCGAGAAAACGACGGATGGCTTTCATCACATCGTGACGCAAACGAATATTGCGACTCATTCGCTCCCGCCGTAAATCGAGATAGCGGTACTTGAGCCGCAGCTCTTCGCGAACGTTTTCTTCTTCCGCCGTCGAAATTTGAAATGGCAACTGGGTGCGCACAGCGCTTAGCAGCTCAATGCTCTTGGCATAGATTTCCACCTCTCCCGTAGGCAGGTTGGGGTTAAGGGACTCTGGGGGACGCTGGCTAACCTGGCCCTCGATTTTCACCACATACTCATTACGCACCTGATCCGCCACGGGATAGGAGGCGGGTGTCCGTTCAGGATCGCTGACAATTTGAACGACACCGTCGCGATCTCGCAAGTCCAAAAAAATCACACCACCATGATCGCGACGGCGGTCAACCCAACCATACAGGGTAACGGTTTTATCGATATGCTCGGCCCGCAGCTGGCCGCAGTAAAGGGTACGCATGAATACAGGAGGAGTGTGATTTCTTAAGTTTCAACAAAGCCTACCCATTATCTAGGATCGATAGGTAGTTTTGAGTTCTGAATTTTGAAGCCAGTGCTTCTAGATTGTTCTATCAAGCCCTGTTACATCAACCCAAAATACTCTGCGAGAATAGCAAAGTTCTACAAAACTTAAAATTCGCAGCAAATCCCCCTTTTCCTGAAACTGCTACCGAATTACTGACGGGCTTTGCAATATATCTGAAAGCATGGATGCGGGTTGCTTTTTGTGAGGCCAGGCAAACGCATGACGGAAAGCGGCCTCCTGACAGGCACGCAACCCATCAAAGCCGATTACATCCTGAGTCAGCAGGTTCTCATATTCAAAAGGCAAGCGCACATTATGTAAGCCAGCATTATCTGTGCAGATGGCAATATCCACACCCGCATCAAAGCAACGGCTGAAGACATCCTTGAGTTGGCTAATTTCGTCTAGAGTGCCTGTCTGCAAGTATGTAGTGGGACAGACTTCCAAACACTGTCCGCGTGCCGCTACATCTTTGAGCAATTCTGGATAATGTAGTGGAATCTGAATACCATGACCAATACGCATCAGATAAGGCAGTAGTTCTGGATAGCAACCATTGGCAGTTTCATACAGATGGCCTGTGGTTTTGATGCCTAAAGACTGGGCATAGCGATAGAGCTGTACAATCTCGTCGAGTTTTTCACGATAGGCAGCGTCACCCCCGGCAATGTCAATGGCGCACACATAGTTGGGATACTGAGCTGCCAGATCAACGGTGGCACGATTGATCTCATAGGGCAAACGGGAGTGCATGCACAAGATTTGTCGAGTAACTACTGGATACTCAGTTTGCTCGCTAGCACGACCTACGATTTCGACGATTTCCGCCATCATGTCCTTGCGCTCTCGCTCGTTCAAACTATGGGGAGTTCGGTAAAACGGGGTGTATCGCAATTCAAGGTAGGCCAGATTCTCAAAAATATACGCTCCGCGAATTAGACGATAGATAAAGTAGGGTAGTGCTTCTCGAGTCTGTACGCTTTCTACCAGGGTATGTAGCTCCAAATATTCCTCTAAAGAATCCTTGGGATGGGTGTAAAACTGCTCAAATTCTGGATAATCTGCAAATCGCTCAGCCAAATCAGGACGGTTTCTCTGAAAGTAGCGCCATAGGATTCTGGGTACGACAGAGCCTCCCAGGTGGCGATGGAGTTCCGCATAAAGACTCATGATGCCTCTAGGTTTGGGTGGATTGATAAAAGATATTTGATTAATTGATTCCCGAGTTTACAGAAGTAATAGCCAACGTTATCGAAGTTCGTTGATTATTACTGATTAAACCGCTGAAACAAAAATTAAAAAAGTGTGAAATGCCTATTAAACTATGTTTTACCGCAGGATTGTTTTTTTTGCCTAGACAATGTGGCTGAAACCCCGATGGGCTTAAACTTTAGTTAATCTTTGATGGGTGTTCAAGGATATTCTCAGTCAGAAAAAATGTCCTTCATTACAGTCAAGGTTTACGTTGCATTTATTGACACTGGCTACCTTGCCTAATCATAATTGTGATTTGTTTGAACTCTAAAGCGCGAAATTCCCTTGGCAAACGTTATCGTAATTGGTGCCCAGTGGGGCGATGAAGGTAAAGG
>JBCCXQ010000154.1:0-6565 GCA_039191365.1 Cyanobacteria bacterium P01_F01_bin.13
GACCGGTCAAACTAGCACAGCGGCCCTTTATGCAGTGGTGGCTTATTTGATCGCACGGCTGTTGTTTTCGGTATTTTATATTTTGAATGTGGCTCCGTTGCGATCGCTCATGTTTGGCATCGGCAGCTTTAGCATTTTTAGCCTATACTTCATGAGCTGCAAAGCTATCTGGTTACAATAGTTTGTTGTCTGAAATTTATGGATGGTGGACAGCGTCCACCCTGCAAATCTTTCCTTGGACGGTGGGCATTGCCCACCCCGCAGTTCACGATTTTCCAATCTTATGGCTTCTACTTTTTCCTTTGATGTCGTTAGCGACTTTGACCGTCAGGAGTTGGTTAATGCTCTCGACCAGGTCCGCCGCGAACTCAAAAGTCGCTATGACCTGAAAGACACCAAAACAACACTAGACCTGGGTGAAACCAATATTGCCATTGAAACGGCCAGTGAAATGACTCTGGAAGCAGTGCACACCTTGATTCAAACCAAGGCTGCTAAGCGTAACTTATCGATGAAGATCTTCGATTTTGGCAATATCGAAGCCGCCAGCGGCAACCGTGTACGGCAAGATGTTGAGCTCAAGAAAGGACTTAGTCAGGAAGTTGCAAAAAAAATCTCAAAGATGATTCGCGACAACCTCAAAAAGGTACAAGCTTCCATTCAAGGCGACTCTGTACGGATTTCTGCAAAATCCAAAGACGACCTACAAGCTGCAATTCAGCTAATCAAAGAAGAAGACTGGCCCGTGGCGCTGCAGTTCCAAAACTATCGTTAACTGTTTAAGACTCAGCCACAATAGCAAGGGTTGGTGAATCGAAGCTAAAGGAATATCACATAGTCTCATTCATAAGTCCAACGTTAACAACGTCGCACTAGGCTGAAATCCTAAACACTCATAGAGTTTGAGTGCCGGTAAGTTTTTAAGAAAGACCTGAAGACTGAGCTGGTCATACCCTTCTTCCTTAGCCCAGCTTTGGGCATAGTGCATCAATTTACGGCCCAGTCCCTGACGACGATAGCTTGGGACCACATAAACCAAATAAAGATAGGCCTGTAGTGCCCCCGTCAATTGATTAACCGACGGTCCTAACCACAGGCAACCAATGGAATGCACATTCTCTGCCATAAAACCAACCCGTGCAGTTCCGGTAGTTTGGAGCCACCAAAGCATAGATGGCCCCGCAAGATATAGCTCAACTGTCCTAGTTAAATGGCCTAACTGGGTGGCTCCTAGCTCTAGGTAGGCATTCCCCATGGTAGTGAGAAGCCGTGCTCGATCTAGGCTAGAACCTCGAACTAATTGATACCCTTCAGGCCAGTCAGACTCCAAATCCATTCAGCAGTCCCTTCATGAACATGGCCAGCTCATCGCCACCAATAGGAGCAGGTGCCATCATGTCACTAGGTAGCCAAATACGGGCACTGACCGCCAACATAGCGACCAAAAACACGATCAAAATCAGAAACGGAATCACATAGGAACGAATAATGGACATAGCAAACCTTGAAAATTGATGAATATTACGCCGCCAAGAGCTCTCTATTAAGTATCGTAACGTTTCCTCGTAGGGTGGGCACGGCCCACCACCTAGGGTTTATCCCACGTAATCAAGACCAGACATCATCGTCATCCAACCCAGGACGAGGCACCGGGGCAATCGGTCGCTGATTGAGCTGACGCAACCACCACCAACCACCAACAGAAATTATCAAAGAACACCAGCCCAACAAAGACTTCAGCAACAAGAAACCACCTACGGCAAACATGGCACCAAACAGCAATAGCAGCGCCGCTAAAACCCGCTGCGTCTCAAGTCCCAGATTTTGCAACGGTCTCACCCCTGTACGCTGTCGCTGTCGCCGCCATCCGGGACCACCCGGTCGCACACGACGATAGAAGTTATCCAAAGTTTCGTCAGACTCAGGCGGTGTGAGAACCATGACGACCACCCAAACCAGGGTGGTGATACCTGCTGTGACTAACAATCGCAGGCCAAAGTCAGAAATTTGGACCACCTGCCAAACGCTGGTCAGCAAACCAATGATAAAACCGGTCACCATGGAGCTTAGTTCAGCCGCTGCATTAATCCGCCACCAAAACCAGCGCAAAATCAGAACCAGACCAGGTCCTGTGCCAATGGCAATTACCAATCGAAAAACTGTAGCCACATCAGAGGCAAAGAATGCAGCTATGGCCCCAAAAACCGTAACCAATACTGAGGCAAGTCGCCCAACAGTCACTAATTCAGATTGGGTAGCCTCAGGGTCAATAAACCGAGCATAAAGGTCATTAGTCAAGTATGAGGCACCCCAGTTAATCAGGGTGGATACGGTACTCATAAAGGCGGCAATCAGTGAGGCTACTACTAAGCCCAGCACTACTGGCGGCAAAAATTCAAGCATCAACGTGGGATAGCCTAGCTCACGGTCAGCTAAATCTGGATAGAGCGCCACAGCTGCCAAAGCCACAATAATCCAGGGCCAGGTGCGAATCACATAGTGCAAAATGTTAAAAAACCAGGCCGCCTTTTCCGCTTCGTTTTCATCTTTGGCGGCCACCAATCGCTGGATAAACTCCCCACCACCATCACTACGGCGAAAGGCCCACCATTGCAAAAACACATAGGCCATAAAAGCACTAGCTGGAATACCGGCCACCGCACTCCAGCCAATGCCACCATCAAAGGTTATGGGGACAACGCTGAGAATATCGAAGTCGGTATTGGCCTGGGCTTGATTCACCAGATTTTGCATGCCCCCCACTGAGGACACCGAGGCAACAGCCACGACAATGGCCCCCAGCAATGCCAGGAAGAATTGGAAAAAGTCTGTGGCGACTACCCCCCATAGACCTGAAAATCCGGCGTAGAACAGCACCAAAATGCTGACTACAATAACGCTCCACAGCTTTATGCCGTCATTCGGCTCAATGCCCACACTTTGCCAAAGCTGTAGTGCATCCACCACTTTGACCATGGCCAACATGGCATAGCCAATGCCAATGCAATTGATCGGTACCGCAAACAAAAAGGCTTTGACACCGCGCAAAACCGCCGCTGTTTGTCCGCCATAGCGAATTTCCGTTAGTTCCGCATCGGTGACCACTTCTGACCGCCGCCATAGTCGGGCAAAGACATAGATCATCACCACATGGGCAACGCCAAAGCTCCACCATTCCCAGTTTCCAGCAATACCACGGGAGCCCACCACACCAGCCACATACAACGGAGTATCAATGGAGAAGGTGGTAGCAGCCATACTGGTACCAGCCAGCCACCAGGGTAATGACCGACCCGATACAAAAAAGTCAACTAAGCTGCCTGAGGCTTTGCGAGAAAGGTAGACGCCTAACACCATCGTAAAGATGAGGTAGGCCGCCACAATCAGCCAATCAATCAGAATCATAAGGCGTGGAAATCTGAAGCGGTAGCCCAAATCATCCCACACGGGGTCGCCGTCGCCAAAGATTGTCGTAAAAGACGATTAATCAAAGTTTTAGAGGAATTTGTAAAGCTTGCGATCGCATCTTACAAACGCTACGAAACTCTAAACATCCCGACTGAGGTTCCTTAAACAGTCCAAAGTAACAAAGCTGATGTTGCACATTACCTTATTAATAATCAGTACCTTCCTCGCGTGGACGCCAGCTGCCGCTTTAGCAGACGGGCTCTCCTCCTCCAGCAGCGATACCTTTGAGCGAGCAGACGATATTGTGCTTCCAGTAGAAGTCTTCACAGGCAACTGCCCAAGCCAAATTCGGCTATGGCAGGAATATGATCCGAGTGTGGAAGCAGGCGACAGTCTCGGCATCATGCTAGACGTATCAACCATTAGTAGAGGGAGCACAGAATTCATCAACAGCCAGGAACATTCGGTGACCTTTCGCACCCCCTTGGCCCCAGAGTTTTATAACTGTGTTGGTTATGCAGGCATTAGCAACAATTTAGAAGCCAGCCCCCACAGACGGCTATACAGGATTGAGTTTGGCGAAGGTTACGTTTATTTCACCTTCGACATTGGCACACTTGCATTAACTGCCAACGAAGATTGGTATTTTGCTGGCATCACTCACCAGGACATCGTAGGTCAATATCCCTACGTGCGCTGGATTGTCGCTGATTAGGCCTAGATTGAACAAACTTTAGGAATATAGATCTTCCTGTTCGATTTCTGCGATCACCTGTAGCCCCCGTGGATCGCCAAGGTTCAGGATAGAAGCACGGGCATCTTCCCTGACACCCAAATCTTCATCGTCAGCAAAGGTTTCTATAAGGGCGTCGATGGCAGTTGCATAGACCACGTTATAGGTAAGGTCCTTGCACAATTCCCCAATGGACCAGGCACAGTTGCTACGCACAATGGCAATGGGGTCATTACGCATGGTTTTCACCAAGGCCGGAATCGCTTTCAAAATCGCCTCAAAACTGATTTGGCCCATTTGTCCCAAGGCGCTTGCCGCCCATAGCCTAACCACGGACATATCATTCTCGATAGACTCCACCAAGGGAGCCACGGCCTTCTCATTACGACAATTACCTAAGGCCCATACCACCGCCTTGCGTACATAACCGTGAGAATCGGTTTTAAGCTGATTAATTAAGGCCTCCACCGCCGTTTCACTAGGATTACGGCCCAGGGCATAGGCTGCATTTACCCGCACCAATGGGCTGTCATCATCTAGCAGCTCAATCAACCTCGGAACAGCACGGGGTTCTTGAATTTTGTAAAACGCACGAGCCGCCAACATCCGCTGTTGCAGATCGTCTGACTCCAACAACGGCAGCATCTGATCAGGGTTATAGCGGGGAGTTTCATCCTCCAGTGGAATGTCATCCAACGGATCGATGGGGGCATCTAGCCCCACCTCGGCTTCTAAGACGTTAAGAGCATCAATATCGTCCATGGATTGAAATCGGTGATTGCCCCGTGCGTAGGTTTATAAAACTTAGGTAATGGCTGTCATCAACCATTACCCAAAAATGTCTATGCAAATAATATAAGGGCTGCCCGACCAGCAGCCGAGTCGGTCCTATGGTCTTAAATCGAAGACAGGACCGTACGAGCAGCAGCCAGGGTATTGGCAATATCGTCATCGGTGTGAGTCAACGACGTAAAGCCAGCCTCAAATTGGGACGGCGCTAGGTATACCCCTTGCTCTAACATACCCCGATGGAAACGGCTGAACTTTTCTAGGTCAGACTTTTTGGCATCGTCATAATTGTGTACGGGGCCTGCGGTGAAGAACATGCCAAACATACCGCTAATGTTGCCACCACAAACAGCATGACCATTTTCACGGGCAATTTCCAACAAACCGGTGATTAATTTATTGGTTTTTTCCTCAAGCTGCTCATACGTGCCGGGGCGACCTAAAATCTCCAGGGTCTTAATACCAGCGGTCATGGCCAGCGGGTTACCCGATAGCGTACCAGCCTGATAAACAGGCCCTGCAGGAGCAATCATTTCCATGATTTCACGGCGACCGCCGTAGGCCCCAACGGGCAAACCACCACCGATGATTTTACCCAGGGTGGTGAGGTCAGGGGTAACCCCTAGTTTTTCCTGCACACCGCCATAGGCAATGCGAAAACCAGTCATTACTTCGTCAAATACCAGCAGGGCACCGTTCTCTTGAGTGATCTCCCGCAAACCTTCCAAAAAGCCAGCATCGGGAGTCACAAAGCCGGAATTACCAACGATGGGCTCTAGAATCACACCGGAAATTTCACCAGGGTTCTGAGCAAACAGAGCCTTAACAGCTTCGAGATCGTTATAGGGTGCGGTCAGGGTTGCTGCGGTAGTGCTCTTGGGCACCCCTGGAGAATCGGGCAGCCCCAAGGTGGCCACCCCAGATCCTGCTTTAACAAGGAACATGTCAGCATGGCCGTGGTAACAGCCCTCAAACTTGATCACCTTGTCACGACCAGTAAAGGCCCGCATCAGACGCAGCACCGCCATACAGGCTTCGGTACCTGAGTTAACAAAGCGAACCATCTCAATGCTAGGGACAGCAGCATTGACCATTTCAGCCAGCACATTTTCGAGATAGCAGGGGGCACCAAAACTCGTACCTTTTTGCAGAGCTTCCACCAAGGCGGCATTCACTTCATCGTTTGAATGGCCACAGATGGCAGGTCCCCAAGTACCGACGTAGTCAATGTATTCGTTACCGTCAACGTCCCAAATATGAGACCCTTTGACGTGATCAAATACGATGGGCTGGCCACCAACCGACTTGAATGCCCGCACAGGAGAGCTAACGCCTCCAGGCATCAAGCTTTGGGCAGCTGCAAAAATCTCATCTGATTTTGTCGTTTTTAATGATGATGTGGTGGTAACCAACGGGCTCTCCTTATGATTAAATGCGTTTGTCAAGGGATAAAATGACAGCCCGCAATGGCTGTCGTTGCGAAAAGAACTAGGTTTAATGCCTGAGTCCATGCATTTGATTAGATAGCCAATCGAGACACGGATTCACTCTCAACAGTGGCATTAACCAGCGATGGTGAAGATTGCAGTATTCTCAATCCTAGCGTTTGTGATTGCATCCATTGCAATATGTTAA
>JBCCXQ010000155.1:0-6477 GCA_039191365.1 Cyanobacteria bacterium P01_F01_bin.13
CTGGTAGGTGAGAGGTCGACTACCGCCGCACTAATCTGACCGCGGCCACTGACAATATCACAACCAAACATGGGCAGGTCATAATTTAAATGAGGAAACATCACGCAGTGGAGAATATCTAGATTGGGGCCGACTTGAGCCAGTTCTAGATGGAGTTTGCGAAATTCTGGAGTTTGGTAACAAACGTTTTCAATGACCAAACGTTCCCCTTCCAGACGGCCCTCTACGTAGCCCAGCTCGTTGGGGAGATGATAGGGCGATAAATCAAGATAGCGCTGCCAGGTTGCTTCAATAGTGTCGGCTAGCTCGCAGATGACAGAGTGCTGATGCTGGCGGATGGAAGACTTTACCGTAATCGACATGGATGAGCGTTCAGGTCACCTTATGAATGTATCGGACTGCACCATTAGAAAAACGGCGGCGTCGCGAGCTTAAGACTATTTCAAGTTTACAGCAGTGCCTAAATCTCAGGCAGAATCGACCAAGTATGTTCCAATTCGTCATCTGGATTCCTGATGTGGGCTTTTTTTTGGGGAAAAGATGGGTACTTCGTTGTTTTGTCTATTAGGGCATGACGCGGGTCATATAGCTTCTGTCAGGTCAGTATACTTACCGAACAGTTGGCCTCAGCCTCCACTTCTTTGTTGCCCCGATTTGACATCACACACACTTTTTCTACGCTATGGTGGCTACACAACTCAGATCGCGCCAGGTTTTGGGGCTTAATCAACGTCAGTATGAAGGGCTTAAAACTGCACTCAAGCTGAATCTTAGACGACAGCTTTTAATTGCCGTCTGTGACAGCGACATGCTGCGGGCTCAGCTAGTGGAAAGACTACAAGCAGATTTAGCCGCATCGGATAATATCGATGATTTTGGTGCGGTGACACTAGGGCAGCTTACATTTGATCCTAGCCAGCCCGATTTGGTTTTGCAGCTGGTGCAGTGGCTTAAGCAAGCGCCTGAACCCACGCCCCATCTGCAAGTGGTGGGGTTGGAGGGCATGACCCATGAGTCCATGCGATCGCAAAATCACTTTTTACGCTCCCTGGAAAGCATTCAATCCTTGCTACCCCACCTCGATAGCAGCCTGGTGCTATGGCTGTCGTGGCCCTGGTACCGCACGTTGCAGCAGTCGGCACCGCAGTTTTGGCAATGGCGCAGCGGCGTGTTTACCTTTGTGGGAGAGTCGGTGTCCGGGGTTGCCAACGCTGGTGCAATGCCGTCGATTGATGGTCTCTATGGCGAAGTTGAAGCCCCTCAGAGTCCCGATATCTGGCAGATTTTAAATGAAGATTTGGCTCAGCTGGAGCAGTCTGCTAATGCCAATACAGATAGGGAGATCGAGCAGTCTGTCCTGATGGATGCTCCAGACGCACCGTTAGACGCACCGTTAGATACACCAGCTGACTCTGCCGATGTGCAGCCCACCCCGGTCGACATTACTACATTGGATAATCCACTGGAGGTGCTGGCCCAGATGGAGGCCCAAGGAGTCGCTACCGAGGAACTGATTCAAGCCTATCGAGCCTTAGGTTTCCACTATCGCGATCGCATCGAAGCGGGGGATATGACCCCGAGCCTGTTATCTACTGCCATCGATACATTTGAGCGCTATCTACATTGGTTGCCGACGGACGATGACCAACGGGCGGCAGGTCTCAACGACTTGGGCACCTTATTCTGGCTACAGGCCCAATACCAAAGCGACCGTGACCAACTGATTGACGGGATGACTCGCAGCGCTGAGCTTTACAAAACAGGTTTAGAGTGCACTAATGCTGATACTGAAACCGTCAGTCGCTTACACGGAAACCTGGGGGCCGTTTATAGTGCCCTGGCCAACTACGCTGATTCAGTGACTTATCTTAAGGAGGCCGTCACCGCCTACCGCCAAGCCCTGCCGTTCTGCTCGGTGGATACCCACCCTGAGGAGTATGGCACCTTGCAAAATAGTCTCGGCTCAGTTTATTGGAAACTGGCCTACTATGAGCAACCCAAACCCCATCTGCATCGAGCCATTGCTGCCTATAATGAGGCCCTGCGGTGTCACAACCCCGAAACGGCTCCCCTAGACTACGCTGCGGTACAGAACAATTTAGGCATTGCCTATTGGAGCCTGTCGCGTCACGAACGACCCATCTTTTTGCTCAAACACGCCATTGCTGCTTACCGCGATGCGCTAAATTACCGTACCCCCACCACTGATGCCGCCGCCTGTGCCAGTACTTATAACAACCTGGGCACTGCCTTTTGGGAGTTGGCCAACCATCCTGAGGCTCCAGCAGATCCCGAAGGCCGCTATAAGCAAAATGCGGTGATTGCCTATGAAGCGGCCCTCAAAGCGTCAGAGTTAGGGCACTCCACCCTCGACCTGACATCAATTCGCCACTGTTTGGGCAGTATTTACGACAAGCTGGCCCGCTCCGGCGATAGCCCAGTGGTTGCCGGTAATCTGGAGCGGGCGCTCAACCACTATGTTGCTGCTCTCAAGCACACCTCTGAAACGGCGGCAACCTATGAGCCCATCTTTAAAGCCCTGGTGCGCAATGTTTCTGCCCACTACGAACTGCTGGGATTAGAGGGACAGCAGGAAGCGCTAAATCAGGTGCCTGCCGAGATATTGCCGCAGGTGATGTTGCAGCTGTAGACCCGCATGCCTGCCAATCCTTGTAGGGGTGTTCCATGGAACGCCCCTACAAGGGGTTGGTTAATTTTTAGTGCCGGCTAATTCCGGTGTGCTTTTGGCTAACACAGCCTGTAGTTCCTGGCTTAAATCGTTATCACTACGGTGAGCTTCCCAGGGACCGCTGCCCTTGCTTTTCAGCAGTCGCCAGGAGCCATTTATATGATCACCATCTTCTGAAACGGTGCCCGTGTACTCAATGGGTTGGTTAGGATTATTAAAGTAGATTTTCGTAAAAGTAACCTGCCGCCCGGTTACCTGGCCCTGGATATTAGCTTCACCCAGGGGCCCATCATCCACGATACGTCCGCTCAGGCTATTGCGCGCTTGGGCAAAGGTGGCCTCAAAACGGGTGGGAGCGTTTGCCTGCCAGTAGGAACCTAGCCAGGGACCGGTTAATTCAGCCATCGCATCTGTCCTTGTGTAATCACATTACAACGTTGGTCACATTGGTTAGGGCAATGCCTGTTTGAACGGTAATACCAATGTGATGTGCAAATGTCCCAATACCTTCGGACATTTGTCATACCTTTGATTTTGATGCAACTATCTAGATTTGGCAGAAATCGGCGATTTCAGCCACGGGGTGAAAATTAAAGAAATACTCAATTTTGATCGATAAGAGTTAATATTCAGTTTCACTAGGCGTGGGTCAACTGCTGTCTGCTGGCTATTTTCACTATGGCGCTCTTTCTCATCTTTGCTTTGGTGATTGCATTTTTTGCGATCGCATTTGCCATCCAAAACGATCAGCTCATCACGATCAACTTTTTTATCTGGCAGCTTAAGCAACAACATCTGGCCACCGTGCTCTTGCTCACCTCGGGGTTGGGCGTTCTCTTTGGGCTGCTGGTGACCATACCGGCATTTCTCAAGCGGGAGTGGCGCATTTCTCGTGGTAAGCGACAAACCCATAGCTTAGAAGATCAGCTACTTGCCAAACAAAAAGAAATTGATAGCCAAACTCATAAAGCCAGCACACTAAAAAACAGCTATCAAAACCTGCTCCAATCCCTAGATTTGCTGGACCATACCACTGGCCTGGTCAGCGATGCCGTGGTCCCACGTACCACCCGTGCACTGCTCAAGCAAGTGAAAATGCAGTCCTCTTACTACTCTTTAGGACTACTGCTGATTCAGCCCCAGCGACAGCGGCCCGACTCCAGTGATCTTAAAAAAGACCAGGCGCTGTGGGCAGCAATTTCCCACGTATTGCAGCAAAATTTGACCGTTGATGCCTGGCTCTTTAGCAATAATCAAGGGCAGTTTACCTGCAGCCTCACAGGGTTAGATGTTAAAGCAGTCACACAATACGCAGAGACGATCAAATTGGCCCTTTCCGATCAGCCAATTACCCTAAAAGACGGTACCCGGACAGCGTTAGATGTGCATATTGGCGGTGTCGTGACCGACGCTGAGCATCCCACTGAAAACGAACAGGTGTTGATGGGTAAGGTAGAAGAGGCACTTGCTGCTGCCATTAAGCGCAACCGTCCTCGGATAATGTGGGTGACAGACTAGACATCAGTTCAGTTTTCAGGTCAGGAAATCTAAATTTTTTTTACATATTTTTCGAGATTTTTATCCATTGTGGGATGAGCTTAGACACTGCCCCTCAATGGATATGAGTATTTTTACTCAGCAATTGATATACTCTGCAGAGCGTATTCCTTGACACAGAATCTTGAGAGTAGTGCCGTTGGTGCCTAAGATAAAGCTAAGGCATGAGTTTAAGAAAGTCTAAAGAAGCAGGAGATACGTCCATGGCAGAGCGCCCAATTATCCTTGGTATTGTTGGAGACAGTGCCGCTGGTAAAACTACCTTAACCCGTGGGATCGCCCAGGTACTCGGTGAGCATGATGTGACGACCATCTGCACCGATGACTATCATCGTTACGACCGTAAGCAGCGTAAGGAAATGGGGATCTCTGCACTGCACCCTGATTGCAACTATGTTGACATCATTGAGCAGCACCTGGAGCTATTGCGCCAAGGCGAGCCGATCCTCAAGCCCATCTATAACCACACCTCAGGTGAGTTTGATCCCCCGGAATATATTGAGCCCAAGAAATTTGTGGTCGTTGAAGGTCTGCTGGGCTACTCCAGTAAGCGTGCTCGCAGTGCTTACGATGTCAAAGTGTACCTGGCTCCCCCAGAAGATCTCCGCACCAAGTGGAAGATTAAGCGTGATACTCGCAAGCGTGGCTACTCTGATGATCAGGTACTGGCTGCACTGGCTGCCCGTGAGCCTGACTCTGAGGCGTTCATTCGTCCCCAAAGAAAGTGGGCTGATGTGGTAGTCACCTTCTATCCCCCTGATGCTCCTGAAGAGCAGGCGAACGATCTGCTACTCAATGTGAACCTGGTGCTGCGTCCTACCATTCCTCACCCTGACTTCACTGATATCTTGGACAGCGATCTAGGTAAAGCGATTCGTCTGGGTCTAGAGCGTGACATGGGTAAGCCCGTAGATGTGCTAGCCATCGATGGCCATGCCACACCTGAACAGGTGCAGCAGCTTGAGCGCATTCTCTGCAATGATGTTCCTTACCTGGGGCAGTTCTGCAGTCTAGAAGGCAACCAGGAAGTGGGTAAAATTGTTGGCACCACTGGCGAAACTCTGCAGAGTTACCCGCTTGCCCTAACTCAGCTGCTGATCACGTATCACATGCTGAAGGCCATGGGTGCTGCTGGCAAAGTAAAAGTAGCTGCATAGCTCTAGCGCCTGAATTTCTGGCTATTAGAGTTAGTCTGGTTTTGGGTCTGTTTTTTGCCGCCCAGTAGATGTAAATCTGCTGGGCGGTTGTTTTGTATGCCCTTGCGGATGGATGGTCGGGTTAGCTTGTTGGGCTAAATGTTGGGCTGAGAACTCGATGTGCCACAATGGCCGTGCCTGTGTCGTCAGTCTGTACGTTGCTAATATAACGACCCGAATAGTCAATGCTGCTTCACCATGTTTGGTTTTTCCCGGTTACCCTCCATCCATAAGTTTAAAACCTATGCACAGTGGCGTCATCGGTTTATGCAGCGGCGGTTGCAATTGGGACTGTTGTTTGGTCTTCTTTACTTTGTTACGTTTTTACCCCTAGATACCCTCAAGTATTTGACCACGGGGCGTAATCCGTTCGATCTGCTATGGATTCTCACCAACTTAGTGCGGATCGCGATGTTGTTGGCATGTCTGTGGCTAATCCGCAAGAATGTCTATCGACCGCGACGCATTATTGCTGTGTTTTTACTGGCATCGTGGTCCATTAGCCTGTTGCATAGATTCCATGAAACCTATACTGGTTTAGCCAGCAACACTCCCATTGCTGAGCCTGATTTATTTAGTTGGGCACTGTCGTTTATTACCCAGGCCACTTTGATTCCAGTGGGTTGGCCTCTACATCTAATCTCTCAGCTAGGGGTGATTGTTTATTACTTTGTGGTGAATCCTCTCTTGGGACTACAGGTGGTTACTCCGGGGTTGCCTGCCGCCAGTCTCTTGCTTAATACATTTTGGATTTGTTGTATTTGTAATTTTTCGGTTTACTTCTACGAAAAACTGTCTCGGGAGAACTTTGAGGCAAACCAACAACTGTTAGAAGCCCAGGAGAAATCTGAACGACTATTGCTCAATATTTTGCCCCGCCCGATTGCAGAGCAACTGAAACAAAGTCCCGACATTATTGCCGAAAATTTTGCTGAAGTGACGGTGTTATTTGCCGATATTGTTAATTTCACGCAGATGACAGAGTCCCAGTCAGCGGCTCATGTTGTTGATTTTTTAAACCAAGTCTTCTCTCGA
>JBCCXQ010000156.1:0-6475 GCA_039191365.1 Cyanobacteria bacterium P01_F01_bin.13
GATCAATCTCGGACAACGGTAGGTCATAGTGGTGAAAATCTAGCGGTCATTCGACATATCGCTATTAACTTATTATCACAAGAAAAATCTGCTAAAGGGGGCACCCATGCAAAACGGCTCAAAGCTGGATGGGATGATCACTATCTTTTCAAAGTGCTAGCTCAAGGAGAGAAAACGAGTGCCAAATTGTAAAGAAACGTATGCGTTCGCCCTGTTGCCGACTGTAGCGGCGGGGGAGCAAAACCGGGAATCAGTTTCCCCAGAACATCAGACAAATTATTAGTCAGCTCCAGCTGCTGCTGCAGGTCTTCTCGGTCGATCACTCTGACGGAGCGGGGCACGTTGGTAATCACTTCTTCTGTACGCGTAGCGGTGACAACGATGCGTAGGGCGTCGTCAGCTGCCTCCTCCCTATCCTTCGATTCTGCAGCACTGCCGTTCTCTTCAGCCTCTGACATATCTTCCACTGATGTCTGAGCCAATGTGGATAGATTACCCACTGCGGTGCTGTCTTCAGAGCCTAAACTTAACTCCTCAAGCAGGGGAACGTTGGCTAAACTCGGTTGAACAACAATAGTTAAAATCAGTCCGGCTAGCAGATTTTGGCTAACCAGCCTACTTAAAATTGTCATAGTGCCTCACACCTCAATTGCGCATTAAAAATTAGCCCTGCCGGAGTTCTTTCGCGAGATCTCGCGAAAGAGTTCTGCCGATGGCATGTGTCTTGAATTTTGTCCACGCCGCAGTTTTCCCATGGGCAGGCGGCGCGGATTAGAACTGTCTTTACTATAAAGAGCTTTGTAGGCAGGTCTGGAGCAATCCTGTCTTGCAAAGCTAAGGGTATGTCTTCCTCAGCATTTTTTTATTCTTCCAAGAAAAAATATACGTCCTATTGAAGAGTCTGTAGAGATGGATAAGCGCTTGTGCGATAGTCAGCTGCTTTTTTTCAAGTAAATGCTAGGGGCTACCTTAAATTTCTTTTTGAAGGCAGCAACAAATGAGCTGCGGCTGGCGTAGCCAACTTTGCGAGCAATTTCTTGAATATCAAGGCTGTCTGTTTGCAGTAACTGACGGGCCTGTTCCATTCGATAACTGTACAGGTAGCCAAATACGGTGGTGTCAAATACCCGCTTAAATCCCTCGGTAAGCTTTAATTCATTCAAATGAACCCGTCGTGATAATTCTGCCAAGGACGGAGGATTGGCAGAATTTTGAATCAGAATATCTCGTGCTTCATAGATTAGATCGGTGTCTTGGGTGGGAGCAGACCGCTGGGGCGAACCGATAATCACCTGGCTAAAATGCAGGGCTAGCAACTCTAGCACTTTGCCTTCTAGATAAAGCTGACGGGCAATGCCTTGATAGGGCCACTCCATAATCTGTTGTAAGATCTGCTGCTGGGCAGGGATGATTTTACTCGGGTGATAGAGGATTGTGTTTTCTGGATGTTCTAGGGTGTTTCTTAGCGCAGTGGGAAATTCATGGATGCGATCGCAAAGCCCATAGATTAGGTCCAAGGAAATCCGAATACGCAACCAGCAAATACGATGGTCAGCCGGGTATGTCTCTATTTCAGCGGTACCGGGCACCCGATACATATAGCTTTTGCCCGCCACCTCTTCTCCATGCCCGACTAAACCATCATTATCCACCTGGCAGCCACCGGACAGATAATAGCAAAACGTCAGAGGCATAGACTTTTTGTGCTGCCGTATTTGATATACGTGGGTCTGATGATTGGTCACATCCATTACATCCAGGACTAACCCTGGACGCAGCTGAATCAAGCGTGCCCAACCCTTACCCAATACGGACGGTCTCCGAAGAAAGCACTCTTCCCCTTCAGAATATGTTTCAAGGTTACCGTTGGCACGGAATTCTCCTATAACGGTTTTAACCTCTTGACCCGTCAGAATCTTAGCCATTGAAAAGCAGCAGTCATACTTTTGGTTAGTATGACACTAATGGCAATGACTCTCAATATGTAACACTGACAGATTAGATTGATACAGCACTCATTTATTCAACACGTTTAGAGGGTTCCACCTCTCCTGATTCAAAACAGGCCTCAATCTCTGTCAAAATTTGATTTGCTGCTAAAACACTGCGGCCAGCAATCCAAACTTCGCTATTGACCTGGCACACTCGATCTTGTTTTACAGCGTTGAGCTGGGACCAGATTGGATCGCTTACAAATTCAGCTTTAGATAATCTTCTTGGCCGATAGGTGGAGTAAATAAGAAAAATATAATCACCATCGAGGGTGTCTAATGCCTCAGGAGAGAGCTGCAGGGCATATTCTTGATCATTATTTTGCACAGGGGGACGAGAAAATCCAATATCTTGAAGAATTGCCCCTGAAAAACTACCTGCGGCATAGCCCCTAACAACATCCTTAGCGACTATTAGTACAGAGATTGTTAACGCCTGGGGCTGATCAACTTTTGTTTGCAGCTGCTGCACCCTTTGCCGATAGTCTTGCAATAGCTGCTCGGCTTGTTCAGCCCGCCCCAGTGCCTCCCCATAGAGTCGCAGGTTGGTTTGCCAGCTATCGCCCGCGCGCCCACTGTCCTCTGTTAATACTGTTGGCGCAATTTGCGAAAGCTGGCTGTACTGTTCTTCAGCGCCAATTTTTGAACCTAAAATCAGGTCTGGTTTGAGACTTAAAATAGTCTCCAAATTTGGCTGATTGGCATCACCAATAATCTCAATCTCCTTAACTCGATCTCCCAAATATTTGGGTGGCTGCCCATAGACAGCGGTACCTACAGGTGTAATTCCTAGGGCCAAGGTGGTATCCAAAGGAGCCGTGTCAAGCACCACCACCCGCTGGGGAGAAACAGGGATCTCAGTTGTTCCCATGGCATGTTCAATGGGGCGGGTAGACTCAGTCGTCGATGGTGTAACAGAACCCGACTGACAGCTGGCTAGAAGTGTCCCCACCGCTAGCCAGCCAATCATTACATTTCGACCATGTAGGTTGAACATCGATTAGAATTCGACAGAATATCCCAAATTTAGGGTCAGCCCTGGAGCAGCAAAGCGGCGGTCTTCAGTGCCTCCTACACGTTCTTGAGAGCTTAAGGGCAGATACTGATTGTTTAGCAGATTTTGCAAACCTATCGTTAGCATGCCATCTCCTAGCTGAATGCTACTAAGCAAGTCCAAGGTGACATAGCCATCAATGTCAAAGGCATCGACACCATCGTCAAAGGCGCGATCGCGACTGCCCACGCCCAGCAGCTGTAGTCGATTAGTCCAGCCTGGAGCCGTGTCATTCTCCACATACATGCCCAGTTTGTAGGGCTGCACCTGGAGTCCGCTAAGGGCTAAGAAGTCGCCATCATCATCGGTATCGCTTTCTCCCTCGTTCCAGCTAACGTAGCCTCCCAGACGCCAGGCACTGCTGGGCTGCCAGTCGAGGGTAGCTTCTACACCGTAGTTGCGCTGGGGTGCCCGTACCACATCGGTAAAGCCATCAGGACCTACCTGAAGATTAAGGCCCAGATCGGACTCATTATAAAAGCCCGACAAACTCGCCTGCACCTGGTCAAATTCAGCCCGCACCCCTACTTCAAAGTTATCTACCTGCTGGGGCGATAGCTGCACATCGGTGCTGATATCCACGTCTGTCGGCAGTCGAGTGCCTGCAGCCAGACCAATATCGGGAATAGAAAATCCTTGAGAGAAGCTAGCAAACAGACCAATCTCAGGTACTGGTTTGTAAATTAGCCCCGCATTAAATGACACATCATCCGCACTGACATCTCCTGCCCTGCGAATATCGTCATCATTGCGGCGAAATGCTAGAACAGTTTCGTCAACAGACACATCAAATTCGTCATAGCGCAGTCCACCGCTCAGCTGCCACTGGTCGCTGATGTCCCATGTAGCCTGGGCAAACAGCCCCAGCGTTTCCAAATCGTAGGACGGAGTCTGATTTCCCACCTCTATGATGTTTAATTGATTGGTTGCCTCGAAGGCGGGCACATCCGATATCAGTACAAGGCGTTCGTTTTCTTCCTGACCATAGTCGGCACCCCACAGCAGACTAAAGCGATTGCTAAATTCCGTGTCAAACTGCGTGCGCCCACCCCACTCTAGAGAATCTAGAGCAGTTTGAAAAAGTCTTGGGTTAAATGCCGGCCGACTCGATCCCCGAATATCGCCAAATCGCTGCACTAGTTCTGTATCACGGAAATAAAGCTGGGCGTCAAACTGGGAGCTAAGTAAATCATCATGGGTATAGGTGAGGTTGAACACATGGGTGGCGAGTTCTGGTTCCTCTTCGTAGAAAATCTCACCAATATCAATGGCGCGCGCTGTTTGTAGTCCTGCAATGTCACGAATTGAGGAATCTGTAACAAAGCTTGTATTGGCCTGATTCTCACTATAAAAACTGTAGGTCAGTCCTACCCGCTGCTGGTCAGTAAACTCATGACCGATCTTAGCCAAAAAGCCTAGCCGGTCGGTATCCGCCAGTCGGTTGGGGGGAATGCGATCTCCATTAGCATCAAACTGAGCGTTGGTTACATCGTAGGACAGGATTGCCCGCAGATTGGTTCGATCATCTGAGCCAGCCGCACCAATCTTTACACCGTAACCAAAGCTGTCATCCTCAACTGAAGTTAAGCTCGTGGAGATATTGGCTCCTAACTCGTACTCAACTTCTCTATCCGTAGCGGAGCGGGTAATCAAGTTAATAATGCCACCCGTCGCCCCATCACCATAAATCGCACTAGGACCGCGAAGAATTTCAACCCGCTCAATAACATCAGGGTCGATATGATTTAGCTCGGTATTGAATCCAGAGTTAGGGTTCTGGGGTACGCCATCGATCAAAATAAGAGCAGAACGCCCCCGCAAAGTGAGATTACGGGTGCTCGATTGCAACGTCGGTGGCCCTAGGCCAGGTACCAGCTGCCCTAAAATATCTGGCAAATTATTGGTAAACTGCCGCTGTTGTTGAATCTGTTCTCTACTAATGACAGTAACCGCACGGGGCACATCTAAAACAGATTCTTCTGTACGTGTAGCGGTAACAACAATACGCAGGGTGTCTCCTTCAGTCTCCTCGGCTGCTGATTCTTCAGCGTCCTGACCGTCTTCAGTAGATGCCTGAGCCACTATCATTAGGCTATCCGCTACCGTACTATCTTCCGAAGGGGTATCCGTACTTACCCCTACAGCTAGTGCACTGTTCCCTAAACTTGGTTGAATAAAGACAGCCAATATTAAACCGGCCAGAAAGTTATGGCTAACCAGCCTACTGAGAATTATCATGATGCCTCACACCTTACTTGCGCACTGAAAACTAAATCTGTCAGAACATAATTGGCAACAACTTTTCAGACAAGTTTGACTAATTGCAAATGTCGCTTAAGCCACATCACAATCAGCAAGGCCATCTGCAGAAACAGTTGTTCCAACTATGAACAAAAAATATTTAAGTATTGTTACCGATAATAAAACCTTGACAGATGGATTTCTAGTCTATGTTGTCTTCAAAAGCTAAGGTTTTCCGTCCCAGCCGATCAGCACTATCTAAATTTTTTGTAGATAACTGCTGGGGGCCAGCCTAAACTTCTTTTTGAATGCTTTGCCAAAGGAATCACCGTTAGCGTAACCGACACTAAGAGCCACTTCCTGAATATTAAGACTACCTGTCTGGAGCAGCTGGCACGCTTTGTCCATCCGATAGTTGTGTAAGTAGTCAAAGACGCTAGTGTCAAACACCTGTCGAAAGCCACGGGTTAAACTAGCTTCAGTCAGCCCTACCTGCTGGGCCAGCTCTATCAGGGAAGGCGGTTGGGCAACATTTTGAATCAGAATATCTCTGGCTGCATAGATGCGGTCGATATCCCTTTCTTTGACTGCAGTCGCAGACTTGGATGAATCGCTAAGCACCTGGTTTAGATGTAGTGCCACCAGTTCTAGCGCTTTGCTCTCAAGGTAGAGATGACGGGCCAGCCCCTGGTAAGGCCATTCTAAAATCTGTTGTAAAACCTGTCTTTGGGCCGATGTAATCCGGCTGGGATGGTACAAGATTCTACTTTCAGGATGTTCTAGGGTGTTTCTAAGGGCAGTGGGGAAATCATCGATGCGATCGCAAAATCCATAAATCAGCTCCGGTGAGACCTGAATACTAAGACAGCTGTGGCTTCCTGCCGGGTGCTCTTCAACTTCTCCAGTATTGGGCAGACGATAGAGATAGCTTTGTCCAGCGAACTCTTCCACTTCGCCAGATAGACCATCATTATCCACCCGGCTGCCACCGGACAAATAATAGCGAAATGTCAGCGGCATGGAAGCTGAATGTTGTCGGATTTTGTAGACATGGGTGTGATGATGCCTGATATTGTGTGCACGAAGCGCTAGACCCGGACGTAACTGGATTGTCCGTTTCCAGCCCTGACCCAATGCAGCAGGGATACGGACAAAGTATTCTGCCCCTTCTCTATATTCTGAAAGGTGA
>JBCCXQ010000157.1:0-6303 GCA_039191365.1 Cyanobacteria bacterium P01_F01_bin.13
TCAAATCGGAGATTTTGCTAGAGGAATATCCCTTAATCGCTCTTCTCCGCTTCCTCGTCATGTGGCTGTCAAACGTTAGGCATTGAACAATAACAATTTGAAGGAGACAAGATCATGAGTGCATATGTTGTAGCCTAGATACAAATCAACGACCCGGATGAATATCAAAAATATCTAGCTGGTTTCATGCCAGTTTTTAAGAGACATGGCGGCGAGCTGCTTGCGACTCCCAAAAATCAAACTGTCGTAGTTGAAGGAATTTGGGCCTATCCAAATACAGTAATCATGAAATTCCCCAGCATGGCGGCTGCACAAGCATGGTGTGACGATCCAGACTACAAAGCTCTTGCAGAGTATCGAAATCGGTCTGCCGATTCAAACCTTGTAATCGTCGAAGGAATTTCTTAGATGTCTCTGCTATGCCTGGGGCAAAGACATTAGTGGCTATCTTAAGAAAAGTCCTTCCCAGAGAAACCGCCATTGACCCAGATGCGAGTCAACAGCGGCCAAAACCTTGCTAAGGGCAGCAAGCTAAGGAGTTCAACTCGTCATGCAGAGCTGTCACACCATCTGTGCCGACTGCAACAACGATGCACAGTCGCGCGCATACTGCGCAAATCGTCTTGGATCGTGTCCGGTTACCTGCTTTATATCGTTTGTGATGCGGCTTGCTTGATCCTCACGATAGTAGCGTTCAAGGTCAAGCATCCGATCTGCGATCGCATCCGGCATTCCTTCTGCCAGCATGCCGTGCTTCAAGTCCGACGGAGAAAGACTGATATGACTGATTGAACGCCCAAGCACCTTCGACAGTTCGTTCGCGAGATCGTCATAGGTCAGTGCCTCGGGGCCGGTCAACGTATAGGCCTGTCCCGCATGGGTAGGTTCGGTTAGCGCTTTTACAGCCACTGCAGCGATGTCACGCACATCGACATGGGCGATCTTTGCCTCGCCGCTGGCACTGTAAAACGCTGCATCGGTCTTGATCGTCTCGCTCATAAACGTGACAACATTCTGCATAAAGCTGTTAGGGCGGAGAAACGTCCAGGCCATGCCGCTCGCTTCAATCGCCTGCTCGACGGGCCGATGAATCAGGGCAAGACTGAAGGCCTCATCTTCAGCTCCCATGACGGACTGCTTCACGATGTATTGCACGCCAACCGCTTTTGCCGCTTCGACGGTGTTGAGTTCGAGCTGCGTCTGGTTCAGGGCGTTTGGCCCCAGGAGAAACAACTTGTCACATCCCTGAAATGCCGCACGCAGTGTGTCAGGGCGGTTGTAGTCGATGATGACGGCCTCCATCCCTTTCGCCAGTGCAGCGTCCACCTTCTCTTTCGAAAAGTAGGCAACGCGAAACGGCACCTTTGCTAATTCCAGTTGTTTAACAACTTCGCTACCGACAGTTCCACCCGCTCCAGTGATACAAATCATCTGTTATGACCTCTCTTTGAAACTAAAGATTTTGAAACTAAGAATATGGACTGATGGCTGCATGTAAGTAGGCTAGTTCAATCTTTTATAAGCTACGAACAAGCTGTTTAACCTCTTCGAGTCTGCCCCCAAACCCCCAATACTGGGGGCTTTGAGTCTGGTCTCCCCCAGTATTGGGGGACGGAAGGGGGCCTCGATATCTGATCGCTAATTGAGAGTCCCTACTTAGCAGCCTAGGTACTCTTCAAAGTTTGAAGAGAAGAATCATCAACAAGACCGATGCCAAGCCAGCAAACGGTGTTCTGACTAAGTTCCAGCGATTCCAACCGGGTTCGAAATCTTTTCGGGCCGTCTTCAGAGCCACTTCATCCATGGCATCGACGTTTAGCGCTTGGAGTTGATTGTTCAGCGGGACGTTAATCGTGAAGGTGGATAATTGGACACCCAGGATGTAAATGAGAGGAGCCGAGATCAACAGCAGCCGCTGCGCGCCATCCAGTTGCCCGAAGCCCAGCCCAGCTGCCGTCACCGACGCCACTACGGACCCCATCCAGACGGCCACAAATAGTGGCTGGTTATTTTGGATAACACCGTCAATCACCTGAAATGCCCGGATAAATTCACGGTCGTTCAACGTTTTGATGCCCGGCATCACGACTGTGGCAAAGGCAAACAAGAAGCCTGCCACGAGGGAACATAGCAAGGTTGCCAAAATTAGCACAATTTGAAAAGTTGCTTCGGTTGACATGGGTCAAGTTCCTTTATGAAGACATCCTCAGCTTACGGAGGGTGACTCGGTGGCGCTTGTCATTTCTTGCGGGGTTATCACTTTCTTGCGGTGACTTGTGGGATCTGAATGTAACGCTTAGGATTTAGGGGTACTTCAATGTGCCTGAAAAAGTCCGAGTTGTTCATGTGAGGTGCCGTTAGGCTCTCGCCATTAGCAATCTGACTGCGGCCTTGGACCTATGGCGCTTGCTCAATCCCAGCCAGCCGATTCATTTCCTGAGGATTCGCATTCAAGCGGGTCAATCCTGGGAACAGAGACGATTCAGATTGAACAGCTTCGATTTCCTCCAGGGGAAGCCGATTTTCATGCTGAAGCGTCCCACACGCTATTTGTAAACCTAACGTCCCGACCCCAGTCTTATCTACAGAAACAGGATGGAAAAACCCATACAGGGTTGTATCGTCATGGCGATATGCTGATTACCCCCGCTAATACACCGCTATTTGTGCAGTGGGCGGGGAATGAAAA
The DNA here is from genome assembly GCA_039191365.1 of Cyanobacteria bacterium P01_F01_bin.13. GTDB lineage: Bacteria > Cyanobacteriota > Cyanobacteriia > Phormidesmidales > Phormidesmidaceae > Leptothoe. The sequence goes on from JBCCXQ010000157.1 coordinate 2,690, forward strand.
TTGCTTAAAGATCCAGCTGCCAGCATCATTTCTAAAGCAGGTTGCGGAGGAAACTCTAGGAAAGAATGGCGATCGCCTCACCTTGGTGCCTACATTTCAAAGTCGGCAGCAGCAGCTTGAATCGATCTCTACGCTGTTATTGACAGAGGTGCAGCAACGCCAACCTAGCGGGCTGTATTTAGACTCGCTGGCAAATATGCTGGCGGTGCAGCTGCTGCGCAACTATGGAACGACTTCGACCCAGTTGCCAAGTTATGAGGGTGGGTTACCGAGATATCAGCTCAATCAAGTACTGGACTACATCGATGCTGGTTTATCCCAGGAAATCAAGCTGGCTGATCTGGCCGGATTGCTAGGTATGAGCCCGTTCCATTTTGGCCGCATGTTTAAGCAGTCCATGGGAATTTCGCCCCATCAATATGTGATTCAACAGCGATTAGAACGCGCTAAACACCTGCTGAAACATAGTGATCAAGCCATCATCGATATTGCCCTGGAGTGCGGATTCAACAGTCACAGTCACCTCAGCAAGCAATTTCGCAAAGTGATGGGGGTGAGTCCCAGAACCTTCAGAGGCTAAGCTCTATCCATCATCCGAGTTGCTGGAATGGGGCATTGCGGCCAGAGCGTTGTCCTCAGATGATGCCGGAGCTGGCTTCACCCTCCCAGTTTGTCCTTGACACCAGAGGGCAAAGGCAATTCCAGTCGCATCCATAATTAAGCTATAGATGGCTGGGGGAATTGCCATACTCGGATTATTCAAGAATATGGGAGCACTGGCCACTGCGATCGCAAGGGTGCCATTTTGGATGCCGACTTCTATGGTCAAAGCCTTGGTGGTGGGTCGATTGAGGTTAGCCAACGTTGCGATCGCAAATCCCAAGGCCATGGTGATCACATTGAGGGCCAACGTGACCCAACCCACTTGAATAAAAAAGCCTAAAACATTGGCCCGTTCTGTAAACAAAATAAAGGCAATAATCAAACTCAAAAATGATAGGGAGAGCCATTTCACACTTTTCTCAACGCTAGCGGCAAAGCGTGGGACATAGTGATTGAGCAACATTCCCAGAGAGACGGGTATAAGCGTAATCACCGCAATCTGAATGACGGTTTTCCCAAAGGGTAAGTGCAGAGCAGCCGCTTCTCCCATAAAGGCCTGCATCGAGAAATTGACCACCAGCGGAATGGTAAATATGGTGATCACGCTACTGATAGCGGTTAAGGAAATTGACAGGGCAACATTGCCTCGGGCGATATAGGTCATCAAGTTAGAAGTAGCACCCCCCGGACAGGCGGCGAGAATCATCACCCCGACTGCTAATTCTGGGGTAAGAGGAAAGATTGAGGCCAGCACAAAGCCCACAATGGGGAGCATGATCAACTGAGATATCAGTCCCAAAATGACAGCTTTAGGAGCCACAACGATGCGCTTAAAATCATTGATCATCAGGCCCAGCCCCATACCCAGCATGATGATAAACAGGGCTAATGGAAGAAAAACTGTCGTTAGAAAACTTGACTCCATAGTTTTAGGGAATGACAGGGATACGGTTATCGTACCGATGACTAAGTATATGGTGAAGGTCGTCACGATAGGCGGTAACCTGCCCCACCAACTAAAAGAAGATTGCGTTACTGAATGCCAACAAAATGCCCTTGTATCTTCAGAACTAGGCATCCCGTCGCACCCTTTGTCGTAACACCGTGCATTGTAGCCAGGGAGCTTTCAAACGGGTGTACGATATCTCGCCTGGGAGCATTCGCCGCACTGATCGCTCTAGAGTTCTCGCCGACCAGGTTTAACATTTCTCAGGGGTCAAGGTCTTGGTAAATCAGGATTCTGAAAAGCAAAGAAAATGCAATGCTACCCTAACCAATACTGATTTGAAGGTTAAATTTGCGGAATACAGCTTTCAGAAGAATGTAAACATGATCATGCGGTGATCGCTCCAGCCGATTACGGCATTAATTCATGAGATGGGCCATCTCCCAATAAGGAGGCTGAATGGTTGTTCTGGTTGTGTTGCTTAGTGTTTTTGTTGTGACCTGGGGAATTCTAACAATTGCCCAGCGTCCTCACCGGATTAGTACCGCTGGCTGTATTGCCTTTGCTGCATTGTTTCTATTCACTGGGGTCAGTCATTTTGGCTTAGCAGATGGCATGGTAAAGATGCTGCCAGCATGGGTTCCAGGTCGCTATGCCATTATCTATATCACTGGGCTTATGGAAATTGTTCTGGGACTTGGCCTTTTGTGGCCATCAAGTCGGCGTATTAGTGGCTTGGTTACGTTTGCCTTTTTGATTTGTGTATTTCCTTCCAACATTTATGCAGCCCTAAATTCTGTTGACTTTGGTGGCAATGTCAATGGTCCTCGTTATTTGTTCTTTCGCATCCCACTGCAAATTTTCTTGCTGTTGTGGGTTTGGTTTATTGTAATACGTCATCCTCAACGCAGCACGGTTTCATCAAAGTAGAGCTGAAAATGATTAACCATGAAGCATGTGATTCGTCTCTTCGGCAACCCTGGACGTCTGCTTATGCCAAGATAATGGCACTGGTGCTGCTATATGGAGCTACGGTTCATATCGGCAATATGGCTGGGCTTGACAGGGACTCCTTGGATGTCTACCCCGTTGTTGTGGCGCAGTATGGATGTAGCTCTTCTGATTTTTAATGTGGCGGCTGCGATCGCTCTCTGGCGAAGGCTAGTCTGGTCGGTCTGGTTCGTATTTGATCGGCATGGCCCTACTCGTCATTCTCATCCTAATTGATGCACTATTGAAACAACGACAACTGAAACAACGGCAGTAGCAGCATTATGGATTAGCGTGGAAATAAGGTATGTAGAAGCACCCTTCATGGGTGTCCCGGCTAATATTCACGAACTCAAAACAACCTGCGGCACAGGCGCTGTTCGTTTATACACGGTTTGTCCTGTGATTAACTCCACCACATTCATGCCATGCCAATCACACCAGGTACACTGGGATAGCCTGCGGTAGCTCCCACTAAGAACAGATTGGGTAGCTCTGTCCGGTAGCCCATTCGTCTGAGGCCAACCTGTCGAGGAATCAAGTTAGCGCCGTAGATATTGCCTTCCGGTTGCCCCAGATAATACTCACTACGATGCGATCGCAAACTTCAATATGTGTTACCGGTGTAGAAAGTTGTACCAGCCCACCTCCTGCCGTAATGGATTCAACAATAGTGTCCACCAGGTGTTTGAAATGATGCTGAGGATAGTAAGCTCCTTCAGCGTAGTCCGACACCAAATTGGTATGGGTCATTAAGGAAATATCCTTTGGCGGCAGTGCATAGTCACCACTTTGACCAGCCAGTAGAGCTTGTAATTTAGGCGATAAACCCGTCTGATCGTAAAGATCCTGGAGCGTATGCAACCGCTTAGAAAAGAGATGCCAATATTTAGGCAGCTTTAACCAGTCAGATTACCTTGACGAGTCAAACAGGCTGCCGCTGATAGACCACCCAGCCCGGCACCCAAAATCACATAGTCGAAGTTTTCCATAACAAATCTCCCTACCCTCGTTCTAGACGACAGCCCAATTTTTCTCCAATTCAGCCTATCGATTGATCGTGAGGAACTTATGA
>JBCCXQ010000158.1:0-6129 GCA_039191365.1 Cyanobacteria bacterium P01_F01_bin.13
CATGGTCCAGGTCCAATGGTCAATCCCATGGAGCAATAGCAAAATTGTCGTCAGCCGCAGCACCAAAATATAAACGGGCGGCTGCATCAAATTTGTCAGCCACCCATTCCACTGCTTGAGTAACGTCATCATGGCCTTACCTCAACCAGCTCGGTCAACGGCTCATAGGCAATGGCACCATCCTCATAAACCAAACGCCAGGCCTGAAGTTGCAGCTCTGATTCACAGTCCTTTTCACGATTCTGGGCAGAGAGTTCAGCAACGGGTTGGGCAGTCAGTAATCGATTACCCACTCGCCGCAGCTGTGACTTAGTAGGAAACGTACTCACATGGGTATAGGCAGCGTCACTTAATACTTGAGGCTCATCAGCCAGAATCTTTGACAGAACAAAGCCTCTGGTGTCGCTACAGTCCACTAGCTGCGTCGTCACCACCCGACGCTCATCACGATCAACCGAGGCAAACATGCCAAAGCCGCCACCATGCCATGGGCTTAGACCAGCGGTATGCACTAAAACAATTTGCCGCAGGGCAACGGTTGTCAGGAGTAAGGGAATAGCCCCCGTTTTTAGAAATTTCAGCAGCGAAGGTTTGAGGATCATGGTCGGCCCCTATCGACGCATCCAGTTTAGAAATCCCACAGTAGCAGCAATAACCGCTGCCAGAAAAAATACATTGGTGCCAAAACTGGCCCAGACAGGACCAAAAATAAATGGCGATATAAACTGCCCCAGAGAAGCGCAGCCAGTACCAATTGCCAATACCCCTGACCGCTGGGAATCAGGTGATAAGTCAGCCAGAGCGCTGTAAAAGTTGGGCATCACCAGGCCAAAACCCAGACCAAAAAGCAAACCGGCTAACAGCATTAGTACCGGTGATAGGACATTGGGAATAGTAGCCAGGGAAATGGCCATCAGTAGAAAACCGGTTGCGATCGCGCCCTCCGCCCCAAGCCGTTTCGACACCTTGGCCGCTCCCACCGCCGCAATTACCGCTGCACCAACTGAGCGAGCCGCTAGCACACAGCCATTGAGCAATGAAGACGCATTAATCGCTTCTTTCAAATACAACGGTGCATATACCACCACCACATAGAAAATTGCTGAAGCCGTTGCCAGCGCCAGCAAAATTAGCAGCACCTGCCCCTGTTTTAGAATCTGGCCAATGCCATCTGCCTGAGGAATAGCACTATTCTTCCTGCGTCTTCCTTTTGGCAAAAGCCAGAGTCCTGCGATAGCCGCTGGCAAACCTAGGCCATAGGGCAAGAAAGCCCAGCGCCAGTGATACAGACCTAACCAGCCACCCAAAATTGGAAAAATCACCGTCGCTGTTGCCAGGGCACTGGTGGCGTAACCCATCATCCGAGTACGAGCCTCACCATCGTAGAGATTGCTCAGCAGCCCAATACTGCCTGCCCCAATACCACCACTGGCTACCCCCACCAACGCCCGCGACAACAAAATACCCCAAAATCCGTGCGCTATGGCCCCCAGACCACCAAACACCGCATAGCCCACCAGACTAGAGATTAAAATCCGCACACTCCCCACACGATTGGCCAGCAGTCCAAACACCAGACTACCGAGCGCCGTCGTTAATGTATGGGCACTCACCAACACCCCAGCCCAACGACCGCTCAGCCCAAACTGCTCGACAATTTCTGGAAAAACGGGTGCTACTACGGCTCCAGCCGCACTGGATAAACATCCCGCCACCATCAGGACAGCCAATATCTGCCAGGGGTGACGCGGTGGTGATGGGAAAGGTTCTAACGTTTCTAGCTTAGGGGCAGCTTGCTTATAAACAGTGGTCATAGGGGGGCACACAACAACACTTGTAAAAACGACACCTCCAAAGGCCCATCGCTCGTGACAAGTTAATAGATGTTAACATTACCCATAGCTGGTTACCGGGGTGGGATATAGGCAAAAACTTATACCTGTTCATAGGTATTGCCATGGGCATATGCTTTATGGCTCTAAGGATGTCTGTACCCGTTTTAGTTGACCATCGAACTGTTCTTAGTAATTGCTACTGCCAGTTCAAGAAGCGTCACTAAAATCCTTTAGCAGAATGTTTGTTCTAGTCATACTGCAACCACAATAATCCCTGATTTGAGTAAAAATCTGAGCTTGCCAGGCCTTTACTCAGCAAAAATCAAGCTAAGTCTCGTAGGGTGAAAAGGCTTTAAACCTAATCACCAAAAGGTCTCAAATTCTACCCGTATAAGATGGAAGCATCTGCTGTTCTAAAAGGTCAACCCATTTACCGGCGTGCACGCGCTGTTGGTATTAATCCCAACCATTGGTACCCAGTTTTTTGGGCGGACCAACTCAACCCTGGTGATGTAGTTCCTGCAAAAATCTGGGAAACATCCCTGGTGGTATATCGAGATGCTGAGGGCACCGTTCATGCCATGGCCGATGCCTGTCCTCACAAGGGTGTAGAGCTGCATCAAGGAGAAGTCCACGGCAATAATTTGGTTTGCCCATACCACGGTTGGGAATTTAACAGTGACGGCCAATGCGTTGGAATTCCTTACTTCCCCAAGAAACAAAAGCTACCCTGTGCCCAAGCTCGGGTTTATCCCACCCGCGAAGCCTATGGCATTGTTTGGGTGTTTCCGGGAGCTACTGAACTCGCTGAGCAAAAGCCTTTACCAGATGTGCCTCAATATGGGCAGCCAGGCTGGTTTATGGTACGTATTCCCGGCCATTTTCAGGCTCACTTTTCCATTTGCAATGAGAATACAATGGACGTATTCCATGGTTTTTTACACAAAGATCTTCAGGGCTGGTACGATCCCAAGCTTCTTAAACTTAAGCAAGATGATGATGGTGTAGCCGCTGACTACCAGGTCTCCTATGAAGGCTTTTTGAGTAAGTTATTGGGTTTAGGAACCAAAGGGAGCGACAGTACCACCCGTACAGTATCCATTCATTATCACTATCCCCACTACGCTACGTCCCTAGAGTCGGTATCGTCGCTTTATCTAATGCGTTTGCCTGTGGGACCCACAGAGACCAAGTCTTTTTCCTTAATGTTTCTAAAGTTACCCTTACCCCAATGGTTACTCAATGGGCCTTTGTCCAGACTGCTGGAGAAGGTAATCTTGAACAACATTTTTCTCAAATTTTTACACCAGGACGTAGAGATGATGGAAAGTGAACAGCGTAATTACTCCATCGATCCACAGCGTGACTACGTCGAGGTCAATCCTGCAATCATTGCCCTACAGCGGGTGATTGTTGCTCAGTATGAGCGTTCCGATGTTTCTCACACATCCTCTTTTGAAGCTTCAAAAGAGTCTTCTATCCAACCATCCCAGGAGGTTAGTGACGGTATGCTTGTGTGAATCGCCCGCTTGGTAGACCCAAGCCCCCGTTACCAAGGCCTGCTGCCAGGAGTTATTGGCTTGTAGCTCAGATCTTGGTTGATTGATATGCTCAATGTAGGTGATGAGGAGTAAATTGTGGAAGTCGTTAATGACTACGTGCAACGTTTGCATGCAAGCGGGTTATACCCTGACAAGTTTATTTGCCATGAGAAAAATGGCAACCAGATCGATGTAGAAGAACAGAGCACTGGCAAACGGCACCAGGTCCTGACGTTCTGTACCAACGACGTCTTGGGCATGGCTCAAGATAAGGCGGTGACCCAGGCTGCCATCGACTCTATTCGTCGCTTTGGCACATCCAATAGTTCTTGTTCTGTGCTGAGCGGTCGGATTGATCTGCACCGCCAGCTAGAAGAAGAAATTTCTGCATTTAAGCACTTGCCCCATACCCAGCTGTTCTTGAATGCCTGGATGGCGCTGCAGGCTCTGATGGATGGTTTTTGCCATCTGGCTGTTCCAGTACAAGGGTTTCAGCATACCCGAGAGACGATTATCTTTAGTGATGTGCTGAACCACGGCTGTATTATTGCGGCTGTTGTCAATGCCGATAATCGCTCCGGCAAGATGTTTGGCCATAGCCCCAAGGTGCGCGTAAAGGCCTATCGTCACTGCGACATGGATGATTTGGAGCGCAAAATGCGTCGCTATGTTCGTCCTGATGACCGCGTCATCGTAATTTCCGATGCGGTCTTTTCGATGGACGGCGATGTAGTGCCCCTACCCCGTATGCTAAACATCATGGAGGCGTATCCTGGCAGCGTCGTGGTGATGGATGAAGCCCATGCGAGTGGAGCCATCGGCGGCAAAGGTGAGGGGATTTATGACCACTTTGGTATTACACCTCAGTCCGTGATTGATCGGGGTATCGTGCCCATTATCATGACCACCTTCTCTAAGTTTGCGGGTTCAGCCGGTGCTGCCATTAGCTCCCCCAACCGTGAGCTGATTGATCTGCTGGATGTATCGCCCACCTCCATCGGCACCATATCCTTGCCACCACCGGTAACTGCAGCAGCTTTAGAGAGCATTCGTCTGGTGCGTAGCGAGCCTGAACGAGTGGCTAAACTCCAGGCAAATACTCGCTATCTCCGCTCTAAACTAATTGCGGCCGGATTTGAGGCCATTGGCGAAACCAACGTAGTTCCTGTGTTGCTACCACCTGAGCTAGATCCCAAATCCTTTGCCCGTGCCCTGATGGAAGAGCATGGCATATGGGTTTCTGCTATCTGGTTTATTGCTAAGCCTCGTCTACGGATTACGGCTAATGCACTGCATACCCAAGCAGAAATGGATAGTTTGGTGGAAGCAATGGTAACTGTTCGCCAAAAGCTAGGCGGTGCAGTGGCTCAGTATGCATAAATGAGAGGGCAGTGGGGAATGGGCAATAGTGAATAGGCAATAACCTGAAGCTTATTTCCTATTCACGTTCACGAGTTTAGTCCCCACGCCCTACTCTCTACTCCTTAACGATGAGTAATTTCTCTATCAGACCTGTCACTACCCCTGACGAGCAAGCGGACTTTATTGCTGTCCCAGCTTACGTCTATCGCAATGATCCTCACTGGGTTGCTCCCATTGAATCAAGCACGGTTAAACAGTTCTCTAAGGACAATTCATTTTTTCAGTATGGCAAACTACAACAGTTTCTGGCCTACCAGGGGAAACAGCCTGTAGGTCGTGTGGTTGCAGCTGTTAATGAACGGCTAATCGAGCGAGAAGGATGTCCCGTTGGATTAGTCGGTTTTTTTGAGTGTATTGACGAGGGTGAGATTGGTCAGGCGTTGTTGGATGCAGCCACCCAATGGTTACAGCAGCAGGGGATGACCCTAGCAAGAGGCCCCATAGATTTGTCCACCCACAACAACTGCTGTTTTTTGGTGGATGGGTTTGATTCAGATCCGATGCTGATGATGCCTTATAACCCCCAGTATTACCTGGATATGATGGCAGCAGGTGGCTGGCACAAGGCAAAGGATGCCTATGCCTATAATTTACCCCTCGATCATCCGTTACCCGATAGCTTTGAACGCGGCTATAAGATTGCACAGAAAGCGGGTATCACCTTTAGGACTATTCACACTAAAGGTGAGGCATTTGAACAGGACTGTCGTCAAATCTACGAACTGTTTACGACCGCGTTTGCCCACAACTGGAGTTCTAGTGCCCGTACAGAAGAAGAGTTTATGGTAGAGGCACGGGAGCTGCAAACTCTAGTGGATACAGATATTTTTGTGATTGCAGAAGATCTCAAAAAAGACTCTGATAACAAAATGGTGGGTTTTTTTATGGCGCTGCCTGACTACAACATTGCCCTCAAACATGTAAAAGGCAAACTCAATATTTTTGGCATTCTTAAATTTCTCTGGTATCGCCGCAAGATGAACCAGGCAAGGGTTCTAGCTATTTGCACTCTGCCGGAATATAGCCGCAAAATGGTAGCACTAGCGGTGGTTTATCTGGGGATGAAAGGGGGCACTGAGAAGAAGCCTCCCTACAAACGGTCTGAGCTGTCCTGGGTGTATGAGGACAATATGCGATCGCGTAACATCATCGAAAGCACCGGAGCCAAAATCTACAAAACCTATCGCATCTACGAAAAAGTCTTGGCCTCTTAGCAGTAGGATTAGGCCTGAGAATCAATTCGATAGATCACCCATGCCCCCTCTTGATCTACAACGGTCCCTGACAAACTAGGGTGCCAATCCTGGTGTGTCAAAACGTAGTCCGCATCA
>JBCCXQ010000159.1:0-6115 GCA_039191365.1 Cyanobacteria bacterium P01_F01_bin.13
ATTTTACAAATTTATAGATAATTCAGAGTCTTTTCTGAGAGAAACCTCTAAACCTGGGCATTCTGGCAATAGGTCAAACATGACAAAAATAAGCGTTATCAATCGTTAAGCCTTGTTTTTCTCATGTTTAACTCCTATTTTTTTCGTTAACATTTCGGTAATCGCATTTAGTCATTTGCGCAACATATAAAGCGAAATACTACGCTTTATGCCAGTTGACTTTTTAGCAGACACATGCTTTAGGATTTTTGCTTGCAACGTTATGGATATTAAGCTCATAAATATTGGTTTTGGAAATATCGTATCGGCGAATCGAGTAGTCGCGATTGTGAGTCCCGAGTCAGCCCCCATTAAACGCCTCATTGGTGATGCTCGAGATACTGGACAGCTGGTAGATGCTACCTATGGCCGACGGACCAGAGCCGTAATCGTCACTGACTCCGACCATGTTATTTTATCGGCACTGCAGCCTGAGACTGTAGCTAATCGCTTTATGGTCAGCAAAGATACCAATGGGGACCATTAGCTGCCTCTCAGATACAGCCTGGAGCGGTTTACACTGAAGACATCATTAACGCTAGAGAGCTTGTCCACTAAAAGATGTCAGTTAATTCTGCTCGCCCACCCGCTTTAGACAAAATTGTTAAACGCTTTCAGCGGATACAAGATCCGCGACGCCGTTATGAGCAGCTACTTTGGTATGCCAAACGTTTAGAAGGGTTTCCCGAAGCAGCTAAAACTCAAGACAATAAGGTGAAGGGCTGTGTTTCTCAGGTTTATATTATTGCCAGCGCTGACGACCAGGGCCATGTGAGTTTTCAAGGAGACTCAGATGCGCAAATCACCAAAGGCCTGGTAGCCCTGTTAATCGAAGGATTACAGGGCTTACCTCCCGGTGACATCGTGCAGTTAGAACCTGATTTTATTAAAGATACCCAGTTGGATGTAAGCCTTACTCCATCAAGGGCCAACGGTTTTTACAACATTTTTAAGACCATGCAGCAAAAGGCGTTGGCATTGTCAGAGAAAAACTAATTTGACCCACCACTAGCTATAAAAGTCAGAAGCAAACTCATCACTGTAGAAGTCCTCTGTTGGCTGCTCATTAGGCTCTTCAGTGGGATCAGCACTAATGCCAAAAGCAGCTAGTAGACCTGCACTTTCAGTAGTAGAATCCACCACCTTAGCCTGTAGCTCAAACCACACGGGAGCGGCAGCGGCCAACAGTTTTCTGCCCTGGGGCGTAGCTTTGAGGGACTGACTACGTTTATCCTTACCTGGTCCAATATCAATCCACCCCTGTTTACACATACGGTCTAACGTACGGCTAACGGTGGATTTTTCCATGCCTAGCATTTGCCCTAGCTGTCCTGGAGAGATCGGACCGCGACTAGTAATTGTCGCCAAAATATTTAACTGATTGATGGTGAATCCCAAGGGGCGTAATGCATCGTCATAGAGGCGAGTGACAATGCGGTTTAATTGCCGCAGCCGCATAGCAATGCAGTCATTGGTCATCTGCCGGGCAATTTCTTTGGGGGTGCCATGGGAAACCGTCATCGAGGTTCAACAAAAAGGCTCTAGTTGTATATTCAACCATTTCAAGATTGCATCTGTCAGATTGGTCAGGACCACAGACTTACATCACCTGTCAGATTGGTCAGGGCAACAGACTCATGTCACCGGTGGCTGAATGGACCGATCAAGCATGAATGATCAACACCTCCAGAGCATTACAAAATATTAATGTGATTTACATCAGGTTATTTTTCTTCATAATCGTTAAAATTAACAAATAAGTGATTTTGGCGACTCCATGGATCTCCTTGATGCCAACATGGCTGATAGTCTCTGGATTGGTTTGATTGTTGGCCTGGCTTCTTTAATACAGAGTCTGACAGGATTTGGATTTGCATTGGTGGCAGTCTCGCTATTGCCATTGTTTATGGATCTACAGCCTGCCATCAGCCTAGTGATTGCCGTTGGTTTGATTGGTAATGTTGTGCTGTGGTGGTACTACCGGGACAGTTTTGAGTGGTCGCGCATTGTTCATTTGATGGGGGCTGCCCTGATCACTATTCCGTTGGGGGTGGTTGGTCTGCGTTATGTTCCAGAAGAGCTCGCACTACAGGGGCTGGGGCTAATGGTGGTCATTTATGCGGTCTACTCTGGACTGCAGCTGTCATTACCTGAACTTACTAGCAGACCCTGGGCCTATGCATTTGGGGCGGCATCAGGAGTACTCACTGGCGCGTTTAACATTGGCGGCCCGCCGATTGTAATTTATGCCGATTGCAACCAGTGGAGTCCTCAGGAGTTTAAGGGCAACTTACCTGGGGTATTTTGCGTGATGTCGTCGGTTGCGATCGCAACCCACTTCTGGCAAGGCGACTTTGATGCCGACTTGATCACTCAAATCGGTTACACAACTCCATTTTTTATCGCTGGCCTGGGACTAGGTCTATGGCTCTCTCGGTATATTGATGCCGCCCTATTCCGCCAGGTAGTTCTGGTGATTTTGGGTGCTCTTGGTTTGAAGCTCTTAGTTTAGAAAGTTTTGAACTCTAAATTTTAGGATTTGAATTGTTAGAGCTTCAGAATTCCATGCCTTTAAAGTGAGCTAATTTTCCTCAGCGTCAGGGGTCACATCAATGACTTCATCGCTGATAATTTCTACTTCGGGCTTGGCCTCAGGGGTGATGGGCTCTGCAGCAGGAGGTTCTGCTGGCTCCACATCTGTAGGTTCGAGCTCAATAGGCTCCAAATCGAAAGGAGGATTATCCCTTAGACCCTCGCGTAGGGAGTCCCCCAATGTGGGCTCAGATTCTGGTTGAGTCACAGTTTCCGGTGGCTTATCTAAACTCAGCCTGGCCACCTCGCCTCGGAAATAGGCCTCACGATATTTTAGAGATTCTGAAAACGCTACCCCGGCCCGAAAGGCTATCAGTGCATTGTCAGTATCACCCACCTTTAGATAAAGCTGGCCTAGGCGATCGTAGGCTTCTAAAATGCCATGCTGATTGTAGGCTTGCTGCTCAGCCCGTACCAACAGGTTATACATGGTCAAGGCTTCATTGTTTAGCCCTTCCTCAGCATAGAGATCTCCCAGTTCTTTGAGCACCGTGCTGACATGACCATACAGCTCCAGTCGCTGAGCCGTGACATAGGCCAGATTGTAATACTCAACCGCCTGAGGATTGGCACCCAGAGATCGAAAATTGCGGGCCATGTCAATTTCGAGGGGGGGTTCAAACTCGCTTTGCCCGGTAGATCTATAAAGCCGTAGCAGCTCAGTTTGCACCGGCAACGCCTGGCTATATTTTTTAGACTCTTGGTAACTATAGATCAGCTCCTTGAGGTACTGAGTATACTCCAGGGTATTGCCTGCAGCTTTAGCATCAGCCGCCAACTGGGTATATAGCGGGGCCGCATTATCAAACTGGAACCACTGTAGATAATGAGCCGCCAGTACTACCTCCCACGCCTGTTGAGCAGTAGCATCAGCGATGGTCATCTCGATCAGCTGCTGATAAATTTCTGTGGACGTGTCTCGCATGCGTAGAGTTTGGGCGATGGTGGCGATGGTTTCTACCCGTTCTAAGCTGGCGGTCGCTTTCTCCATCTCCCAGATGCGCTTGAGCCTGACGGCCATTAGTCGGATTTCTTGCGATCGCTGAGCATTCCATGCCTGCTGACCAATCCGGGTTAACGCCTCCAGCTCAGCCTCGATACCAAACACACGACGCAGCTGCACCTCTCGCATCCACAAGGCAAATGCCTCATCTGGCTGACCTGCCAACAGCAGCGCTTGAGCTTGAGCATCTAACTGAAAAAGCGCCACCTCCAGGTCATATAGCTCTAACGGACTGAGGGGACGCTCCACCACCGTGGTAGGCAGCAAGGGATCCCGAGGAGCCGCCTCCAAGGGATTAACCAAGAACGCATCTAACAAAACTGGATCTAGCCGCTGACCATAGGCTGGGAAAGACAACGCTAAAAGAGTGAGGGCCGATAAACCGGCGATCTGCCTACCAAGGCGTTGTAACCATTGGCACTTTCGTAAACCAAAATAAACAGTCATTTACAGAACTTTGTACTCGCACTGCTTTGCGACCGTGAGCGGCCACCTGTGCTGTAATCTTAAGATCTTGTGTATTTTATCCAGCGAGCACTGGCTCACTAAACCATAACAAATCTGTTAACTATGTCCCCAAATGTAGCAACCCGTACTATCCGGATTGGTTCTCGTAAAAGTCAACTTGCCCTGGTGCAAACCCACTGGGTGCAGGGTGAGCTACAAAAGCGATTTCCTGAGATTAACTTTGAAGTTAAAACCATGGAGACTCAAGGGGACAAAATTTTAGATATCTCCCTGTCTAAAATCGGCGATAAGGGGCTGTTTACCCAAGAGCTAGAAGACGACATGCTCGATGGTACCGTTGATTTTGCCGTTCACTCCCTAAAGGATCTCCCCACTCGTCTGCCAGAGGGATTGATGTTGGGTTGTGTTACCGAGAGAGAAGACCCCGCCGATGCCCTTGTTGTTCATGAAAAGCACGCTGGCAAAACTTTGGACCAGCTGCCTGAGGGGGCCATTATTGGCACCTCCTCTTTACGACGTTTAGCCCAGCTGCGTCATCATTTCCCTGGGTTTGAGTTTAAGGATATTCGCGGCAACCTCAACACTCGTCTGCGCAAGCTGGATGAAGGCCAGTACGACGCGATTATTTTGGCAGTGGCTGGCCTCAAGCGTTTAGATATGGGCGATCGGATTCAGCAGGTTGTACCAGCGACAATTTCTCTGCATGCAGTGGGCCAGGGTGCCCTGGGGATTGAGTGCCGCAGCGGTGATGACGAGATTTTAACCGTGATCAAAAGTTTAGAGCATCTCCCCACAGCTCAGCGTTGCTACGCCGAACGTGCCTTTTTACGTGAACTAGAGGGGGGGTGTCAGGTCCCTATCGGTGTAAACACCGTGATCGAAGGGGATACCCTCACCCTCACCGGCATCGTTGCTAGCCTGGATGGCCAGACTCTAGTCAAAGATACTATTTCTGGTCCGATAGAGACTGCTGATGAGATGGGCACTACTTTGGCGAAGCGAGCAAAAGAAGCCGGAGCTCAGAAGATTTTGGATGCGATCACAGCAGAAAACCGTTGAATTTTCCTCGATCTGCCCGATCTGTATTAGCCTATTGACCTCAAACCTATGGGGACGTTGAATTCAACGTCCCCATAGGTTTTTAACCCAACCGTAGGCTGAAGCACTATGCACAGATGCAATCCCCATCTAGACTTGATCCCGTGGCACATGGGTTTTTCACAGGGGCAACAGAGACACAATGCAAATTTTATTTGTGGCAGCAGAGGCCTCCCCCTTGGCAAAGGTGGGTGGCATGGGGGATGTGGTCGGCACATTACCTAAAGTACTGCGAGCCATGGGGCACGATGTCCGGGTCTTGATGCCTTACTACGGCATGCTCGGAGACAAGATTGATATCCCCGAAGAACCCATATGGTGGGGATATGCCATGTTTAATGCGTTTGCAGTATACGAAACAACGCTGCCCAAGTCGGAGGTTCCTCTTTATCTGTTTGGACATCCCGCTTTTGATGGCCAGGAGATCTACGGTACTGCAGACGAAGACTGGCGTTTCACCTTTTTTGCCAATGGTGCTGCTGAATTTTGTTGGAACTATTGGAAACCCGACATCATTCACTGCCATGACTGGCATACCGGCATGCTACCGGTTTGGATGCATCAATCACCGGAAATCTCCACCGTCTTTACTATCCACAATCTGGCTTACCAGGGCCCCTGGCGCTGGAAGCTCGACA
The DNA here is from genome assembly GCA_039191365.1 of Cyanobacteria bacterium P01_F01_bin.13. Lineage (GTDB taxonomy): Bacteria > Cyanobacteriota > Cyanobacteriia > Phormidesmidales > Phormidesmidaceae > Leptothoe. The sequence goes on from JBCCXQ010000159.1 coordinate 5,839, forward strand.
AAATTACCTGGTGTCCCTGGTATATGCAAGGGGATAGCACCATGGCCGCCGCTCTGCTCTATGCCGACCGCGTCAACGCGGTGTCTCCCACCTATGCGCAACAGATCCAAACTAAAGAATACGGTGAAAAGCTAGAAGGTCTGCTGTCCTATATCAGTGAAAAACTGAGCGGCATCGTCAATGGCATTGACCTGGACGAATTTAATCCTGCCACTGATGAAAAGATCACTCAAACCTACACAGCAGAGACCCTAGATAAACGGGCCATCAATAAAAA
>JBCCXQ010000160.1:0-6115 GCA_039191365.1 Cyanobacteria bacterium P01_F01_bin.13
ACGGGTATACTGCACCGATGCTAAATCCCGTAGCACCTGACGTTGATTTAACTCCATTCCCACCCGCAATGGAATCGACGCTTTCAGATACTCGGTGGGAATTCCCAAACCATAAATACAGCTGATGGAGGCCACCACGATCACATCACGTCGTTCAAATAGCGATCGCGTCGCCGAATGCCTCAACATATCGATTTCTTCGTTAATCGAAGCCGTTTTAGCGATATAGGTATCGGTTACCGGAATATAGGCCTCCGGCTGGTAATAATCGTAATAACTGATGAAATATTCAACGGCGTTGCTTGGAAAGAACTCCCGCAGCTCGTTGCATAGCTGGGCGGCCAGGGTTTTATTGTGGGCCAGCATCAGCGTGGGCCGACCCACCTGATCGATCACCCGAGCCACCGTATGGGTCTTACCAGTTCCCGTCGCCCCCAGCAATGTCTGGTATTGATTTCCCTGAGTCACATAGTTCAGCAACCCTTCAATGGCTTTTGGCTGATCGCCCTTGGGGTCAAATGGGGCTTGAATATCAAAGTCTTTCATAGGGCGAACGGCAACCAATAGACTTCCTGATCTTAAAAGTAATATTCAAAATCTGCACAAAAGATTGGGGCATCCTTGTCTCTAGATTGAGCACCCTATCAAAAACCACATGCCAGTTAACTAGGTGGGCAGGGTTTGGGCAGTTCCTTAAGCAGAACTCGCTACCCTGATAGATGGAATTAGATGGAACAGTTGTATGTGGTTCTATCCACAGAGGCGGTAGCGATGAAAATGTGGCATTGGGGATGGATTGGGCTAGTATTTTTGGCCAGCGCGTGCGGTCCCAAACAGGTAACAGCACCTGCCGCTCCTAAAGCTGCCGAAACCATCAGCGTCGAACAGACGACTAGCTGTGACCCCATGGATAGCAAACTCCCCCTACAGCCTGATGCCGATGGGGAACTGCCCTTTCAACGATTTGACTTTCGCCCAACAAAAGTCAATGCTACAGACACCACACTGACCTTCGCCAGCAGACGCTATAGTTTTACCTTTTGCAAGAGCGATCGCACCTGGGGGATCGAGGCTCTCGACCCTGCCGCAGAGACCGAAGCAGACTATGCCACTTACTTAGAAGACATCTCCGATCCAGACTACGAACCTGTCACTGACAACGATCAAACCTATCGCGCCAGGGTACGACTCGATGCATCCTGGATCAATGACGCGAAAGACGCCAGCGATAATCAGGAACAAGTCATTTTTGAACTGATTAAGCCGGGGGCCGAAACCATTTCCCAGGTTTTGTACACCAATACCGACATTATTGAACGTGAACTGGGTGCCTCTGCAGGGGTGCCTCACATCTCCCGTGCCCTGGCCACCGATGATGCCCTGTGGTGGTCCATCGGCTTTGAACAAGGAGAAGGCGCTACCGGTATTGCCACTGTGATCCAATACAAGCCAGACACTGATGAAGTCGTTCTCTGGCAGCCCACTGACCTGGATCATGCACAAATTACAGACATGGCCATTACTGGGACCAATCAAGATTTGACCCTGTGGTTAGGCACCCAATATTCCGGCGAAGGCAACCCATTTCTACCAGCCAAGGGATTGGTGGCGTACAAACCTAATACCAAGAACGTTCGATCTTATACTGTCGAAAACAGTCCCCTGCCTGGTGCTATTCCAACTCGGTTGTGGACAGAGGATGAGATACTTTGGGTTGGCACGGCCCATGGCGTTTGCGAGGTAGAGTGGGCCGCCATCGATGTTTCTGATAGCTGGGACTGCTGGCAGTTTGTGACCATAGCAGATGTCCCTTCAGAGCAGGAACTGTATGCTAGTTTGCTGGCCGAGAGTCCTATGGATACCCTGGAGTCAGCCGACTCTATAGAACTGCTCTGGGTCACAGACACTGATATCAGTACACCATCAGCTACCGTACGATATGAGATTAGCTATGCCCCTGGCTTAGTCAGCCAGCTTGAACAGGGAGCCGATTATTATGTCTATCCAGATAGTCAGCCGGATGAAGGCTATTTTTGGTGGCCGGGTCAAGATTGGAGCTGGAACGGTCAACGTTTTGTTCGCCATCGAGATCAAGTAGCCACCAACTATGTTGGTGGTGGCCCCCAGGGAATCGGTTCCGACAACTATGAGAACTATGTTGTTGACTGGAAAACCATGCGAGGAGAGTTTGAACTCCTCAATCTCACTCCAGAAGTAACAGAGATAAAGTATTATTCAGCATGGATTAACGGTGACAACATTGAACCCTGGGTCACGGTCACCGAAAGAGATAATCCATCTTTTAATACAGTCAATCCAACCGAGACAGTGTTATCAGACTTAAAACAGGTTTCACAGTAGTTCAGGCTTAGTGTGAAACCACGTGAGATCGTAATCGACAAAGACGAACAGCTCGTCTGAAGACTCGAACTTCAAACAGCTTGACGCCTTCCTCGGCCAGGTGATGTTAAAGCCTAAACCAGCGTAAATGCTTATCTGACATCAAACCGATGCTTTAGTTGCATGATTGGGCTTTAACAACAATCCTGATTGTTTTAATATTCAAAGTAACATCCTCAACAGATGACAATGCTGTGTCAAAATTTTTGACATAGTTTGCACCAACGTCTGACACTTCATCCCAGTGGAAGACGTTGGTCTGTCATATGACAGTAGCCGTGCAATCCATCACTCTCCAAGGAATCAGGACAGTTGCGGTTTAAGTTTTTATCGAGTTCAAAACATCTGTCACTATTATTACTAAGTCATATACTACTTTTGAGTTTTATCCAGACGGTGACTCAATCTGTTGCACCTGCGGCTAAGCCACCCCCAAGACCAATCACCCGAACAATTAGAAGAAGAAGTATTCAAAAAAAGAAAGAGTCTATTGAAGAGTCGGAGACTCAGTTAATGGCGATCAATCGGGTCAGCGATGTCATACCAGATTGGCAAATAGTCCAGACCAGTCAATGGCAACAGGACGACTCCCCTGGTTAATAATTTCAAAGGTTTGATTTTTAGCGGAGTCATACTTGAGACATTCCACGCAAGCTGCTGCCACATCCTTGCGGCTGGTTTGTCCCAGTAGCCGATCTCCCTTGCCTAAAACCACACCCTGTTTGCCATCTGTGGAAGCCTTGATCAGGGTGTTGAGATCGTAGGAGGTGTAGGGACCATCGATTAAGCGCCCAGGTCTGATGATGGTATAGCTCAACCCTGAACTATGCAAAGCACTTTCTGCCAGGGCTTTAGCATCAAGGACACCAAAGCTATTGAGAATGCTAAAGGGAATATCTTGCTTACGCTCCACTCCCAAAGATGAGACTAGGACAAAATGCTGCACAGGATAATTTTTAGTGGCTGTAATTAAGTTCTGTACACCCTGGCCATCTGCGATCGCAGGAGAATTTTTTGCCTGCTGCTGACGATAATCGGCATCTACAACTACACGTCCCCAGGTAAACAACTGTTCCAATGGCTGCGCTGGCAACTCCACCTGCCACTTGTCCGACGGGAACGCCGTGGTGCCACTGCAGCACAACACAGCATCAATATTGGTCAGAGGGGCTGCTAAAGTATCTGACTGTCGTAAATCTCCCTGCACTAGCTCGACACGATCATCAAATAAGGATTGAGCTTTGGCGAGATTTCGCGTTAACGCACGCACTGTATAGCCCTGATTAAGCGCATAGGCCACCGCCAGCTGCCCCACGCCTCCTGTAGCTCCAGTCACTAAGACCTGCTGAATATTCGCCATAGCGATCCCATAGATACCTCACCCATCAGTTAAGCGTAAACGACTCAGTCACTCAAGCACCTGCCTTGACCATAGCTAGTCTTGGTACAGCCCATTAGAATTTAGAAAACATCTGCCCCTTCCACCAAAGCCATGGTTCAACTGCGTCAAACCTGGGATAACAGCCACTTCTATACCGACAGCACCGATCCTCGCATTGCCAATGATATTGAGCAGCTAAAGGCCGATATTACCACCATCGCCACAGCCTGCGAGCCCTTCACTACATATATCGACTCTGCGGAAAAACTGCCTTCCGATCAGTTTCAAGACCGGATTAGCCAGATTCGAGACATCCATTTGCAGCGCACTGAGATTAGCAAACGGATGGGGAATCTTCGCACCTTTATCTCCTCAATTCTCAGTGTTAACACCCGTGATGCCAGCGCCAAAACCTGGAAGCCAACCCTCCAACAGCTCAGTGCTGAATTGAGCCAGGTCACTACGGCCCTTAATGTCTTTTTGATGCGTGCTAGTGAAGAATTTATCAATGCCCTGGTAGCCGAGCCAGCACTGGCAGAGCTGGAATTTTCAATTCGTCATCAGCGCAAGCTCAAAGACCAGCTACTCACCGTGGCCGCAGAACAATTGGTTACCGGTTTAGCCGTGAATGGCCTCCACGGCTGGGGCAATCTCTATACCGAACTGGCAGGCACATTGCAGTGTACGGTCGATGGCGAAAGTATGGGATTGGCCAAAGCCTTTAATCTCCTCAGTGCTCCTAAGCGCGATCTGCGCTCCCAAGCATGGCATGGGATCAATACTGCATGGGAAACTCAGGCGGAGACAGTCACTGCCATTCTAAACGCGATCAATGGTTGGCGACTCCAGGAAACCAAACAACGGAGCCAGCACCGCATCCTCCACTATCTAGATGCTAGCTGTCACCAAAGCCGGATTGACCGTCAGACGTTAGAAGCTCTGATGGCTACCACCTACCAGTATCGAACCATTGGTCAGCGGGCGCTCACTGCCATGGGCAAAGTATTAGATATCACTCCAGAACCCTGGGATTTATTTGCCCCTGCTCCGGCAGTGGGTCAGGACATCACCTTTACCTTTAACGAAGCCATGGAGCTGATTGCCAATGCCTTTCGACAGCTCACCCCTGAGATGGGTGACTTTGCCATGATGATGGCAGACAAGGGATGGATTGATGCTCAACCTACTGAAAATCGGGCAACGGGAGCTTACTGTGGCGGCTTTTCTCAACCGAGAGAACCCCGCATATTTATGACCTTTGAAGGCACCATGAACAATGTGCTCACCCTTGCCCATGAGCTAGGCCATGCCTGGCATTCTTGGATGATGCGAGACATGCCCCGATATAAGACGTTTTATTCGATGACCCTGGCGGAGACGGCCAGTATTTTTGGCGAAACGCTAGTGCGGGATGCTCTAGTGGCCAAAGCCAGTACTCCTGCCCAAAAGCTGACAATTGCCTGGGCAGATGGCATGGCAGCAGTGACATTTTTACTCAATATTCCCGCTCGATACACCTTTGAGCAAAGACTGGTAGAAGCTCGCAAACAGGGGTATGTGATTGCCGCCAAACTTAAAGCAATGATGCGTGGCAGCTGGCAACACTGGTATGAAGACAGTCTGGCTAGCTATGACGAGATGTTTTGGGCCAGTAAGCTGCATTTCTCCATATCGTCCCTTAGCTTTTATAACTATCCCTATCTATTTGGCTATTTGTTTAGTCTCGGCATCTATGCTCAAAAAGAGAACTATGGTGAGAATTTCAACGATCTCTACACAGCCTTACTACGCGATACCGGTAGTATGACGGCGGAGGATTTAGTACAACAGCATCTGCAGCAAGACATTCGTAAACCAGAGTTTTGGCATGCGAGTTTGCAGGTGGTTGACCGTGCTGTAGGGCAACTAGAAGCCCTGGCCTTGGAAAGAGCAATTTGACGATGGCTCAATCGGCCAGCTAATTCGGTCAACAACGTGCCCAATGGCGTTAATCTAATGAAGCACTCCCCACTGCGCGGGATAAAAAGCAAGATTCACCATGGTTCCCAGCACGTCCCTAGACTGGATTTTTTTTGATTGCTTCAACACCTTAATCGACGATTTTGATACATCAGGCCATGAAGCCGGGCTGGCCCCGATGTATCAGGTACCGGTTACGGCTGGTCTCTACGACACTATCGAAGATGTGCGGGTCGACTACCACCGCTGGCGGCTAGAGCACATTGCTGGCAAACCCCATGAGCAATCACTGCAGGAACGTTTTCGTAATCTACTAGCCACCTTTCGCCCCGATGCCGATACAACCACTGTTCAGCAGGTGTTAGCAGACATGGA
>JBCCXQ010000161.1:0-5805 GCA_039191365.1 Cyanobacteria bacterium P01_F01_bin.13
GTTGCATCACTTGAGCGACACTCTCGTCATCTAAACGCCCACCGATAAATATGGTCCTCATATCAGCCAAAATCTCAGGAGGAACAATAAAAACACCGGTCTCTTTAAACATAACCGGGATTCGAAAAGAGTTGTAGAGACCATGGCAATGTTTAAAGAGACCGGTGTTTTTATTGTTCCTCCTGAGATTTTGGCTGATATGAGGACCATATTTATCGGTGGACGTTTAGATGACGAGAGTATCGCTCAAGTGATGCAACAGACGTATAAACAGACAGGTGAACTGATTGATCCCCATACGGCAGTAGCCTGTGCGCCTCGTCTGTTGAAAAATCTTTCCAATGATTCTGTTCATGTTTCTCTGGCCTGTGCGCACCCGGCAAAATTCCCTGGTGCGGTTAAGGATGCGGTTGGCGTATTTCCAGCCTTGCCTGATTTTATGGGTAATTTGTTTGAGCGAGAAGAGCGATATACGGTGCTTGAAAATGATCAAGCAGTGGTGAAGGCGTTTGTAGAAGAACAATTGGGACAAAAATAGGTCATATTTATTTTTGTCGGATAGTGTTATTTTCGGAGACCAATTTAAGCCGGGAAATTTCGGTGAGGTGAGAATCTAGAATATAGGAGCTAGAAGTGTTGCTTCTACTATATTCTGAGTTCTATATTCTATCTCCTTTTCCCAGAGTTATTTCCCGCTTTGAGTTAGTGCCCACCCTTATCATATCGCCAATGCCAGGGCTCTATCTCTCCAGCGGGATTGCCCTGGGGATAAGACAGCTCAAAGCCATAATTTTTTGCATATCGTTTTAACCAACGATAGCCGTCTGTTGTTGCAAAACTACTATCCCAATCCGTACTCACATTAGCATTTTTGTCGCCAATGGCGACTGCGTAACCACTGTGGTAATCACTCTGTCGTAGCCACTGGCTGATATTTATATCAGAGCGCTCCTGAAGCATTTTGCGTTGGTCTGCCAGGGAAATATATCCTGCTAGGGGCAACAGTTCGACACCTTCATTTTGACCGGCAGCTACCATGGCCCAAAACGCATCTACGACCTCCGGTCTATTTTGAATGCTGCCATCGTCTAAGAGATTCACTAGCTCTCGTGGTTTTGCCTGGTTATAGCTTTTTGTGGCGGTTTGCAGCGCTTCCCAGCGGTTACTGATGGCTTGAGCTGTCCATTGATAGCCTTTCACACCAAACCCAAGCATGAGTAAGACAGCCGTGATGTAGCCCATGATTTTGAGGAGCAGCCCCGGCGGGATGGGCTTTACAGGTTTAGTAGTCGGCTGAGAGTCATTGGTGAGTTGTCCTTTGGCTGCAACGTGGGTCGGGAGTTCACTATCTTGCCCGACACGGATACCTGTCATTGTTCTCTCCAGAGCCTCGAGTGCTTCTCTTGCTGTTGGATAGCGGTTTTTAGGGTTGGGCTCTATGATCCTTTGGATGAAGGTTTCAAGGGCTGGGTTGATAGTTTTATTGGACCATTTAACAGCGTGGGTGAGGGGATGAATATCTAAGCGTCGTGGAGAAATATCCATTAGGGCTGCAATGGCGACCATACCGACGGAGTATAGGTCACTGGCCTGACAGGGCTGGCCCCGTAATTGTTCAGGGGCAGTATAACCAGCACTGCCTATATTGACCGTAGTGGTTATTCGGCCATTGCGATCTATTTGACTATGGCTCAGTTCCTTGATCATGCCGAAGTCGGTCAAAAAGATATTGCCACTGCTGTGGCGAATTAAAGTGGCGGGCTGGATATTTTTGTGAATAATCTGGTGCTGATGAACAAAGGCTAGAACGCTTAAAATGTCTTTCAACAATTTGGTGACGTAGCTTTCATCTAGTGGTTTGCCTGCTTTAATTTCTTGAGTGAGGGCATGTCCATGGATGCTTTCCTGGGTGAGGTAAAATTTGTTGCCCTGCTCAAAGTAAGCCAACAGCTTGGGTATACGAGAGTGAATGCTCAGCCGCTCTAAAATTTTTGCTTTTTGATGAAACTGCTCCAAGATCTGAGGACTGGTGTGGGTGAACTCTTGGATGACGCACTCAAGCTGGCCAGGCTGGTGGTGGTCGATTGCCCGGTAGGTAATCCCATAGCTACCCTGATCTAAAATCTCCAGGATGTCAAAACGATTTGCAAGCTTCATAATCAGTCGTTTTTTGGGGTCCTACAGTATGGGGCTGTACAGTGCATTGGCTACATGAGGAGGCTATTAATATTGTCTGTTGAACCTCAGCCAGAGTAGGCTAACCCATAGAATTCTTTTAGTTGTGTATTCAAGAGTGATATTTCATGGTTGGCAGGTGTCGGTCCCTATTTCCATTAGCGTCGGTTGTGGTAGTGGCTATTATGACTAGTCAGACAGTCAATCAGCCACTGCAGGCACAGCCTGCTGAGCCTAAGATTGTTTGTAGCTATGACCCCACCACCGGTGTGCCTAATCCTTTGGGGATGCGCACATTTATTACGCTAACGGAAAGTGATGGCTCGACTGAAGTCACCTATGAGCAGCTGGGTTCATTTGTGCCTGGACCGGTGGAAGCTGTGTTGGCCTCGGAACGCTCCTTGTTATTTCCAAATCAGTCTATTGATCGGGTGCGTCAGCTGTTGCTAACGAATGATACTTACTATCGAGAGCTGGTGGGGTTTGACGATCCAGAGGGGTTTGCGACCATCAATAGTACGCTGATTTGTCGAGCTGAAACAGTGGCGTCTCGTCCGGTGACCCGTCCTCGACCATCAGCGTCGGAGGAACTGCCTGATCTTAGTGGTGACCCGCCTCGTGCAGAACTACCTGATCTCAGTAATCCAGCACCTGGTGGTTTTGCTGGTGACCCCGCTAATGTGGCTACACCCCCGACGTTTTATGACACAATCGCGGGCCTTGCCGATGGTAATTATCGGTATGTATCAGGTTCTGCTGAGGATCGTGTTTATTCTGAACAAGAGTTGTTAAGTCGAGGTGGTGTACTGTTTGTCTTTCGTAAAACTGGTGATGAGATTATCGGCTCCTATGGCTACATTGATGGCGAGGCAATTTGTGTGAAAGGTCGTGTCAGCGGCAATACGGTGAGCGGTCAGGCCTATCCCTATGATGGAGTCGCTAATGTGCTAGCCGAGGAGTTTTCGTTTTGGGGGCCTGCCACATTTTTGCGAGTGCGTCGTACTCGTGGAGACGTAGGCAGTCGCTACTATGGTAGTGCCACCCTGGAGTTGAATGACTTTTCGAAAATTAATGCGGGGTCGTCTTTACCGCCTAGCAGTTGTGAATAGCCCACATTATTTCTTTTTTTCTTGGGTTTCCATAATCAGTTGATCAAGATTGCTTTGCATATGGTCAACTACCTGGTGGTAGCATTCTTGGACATAGCCGTTATCCTGTGCGGCGGTACGACCGTTACGCTTAAATACGATGGGCGTACACACCCGGGTATGGATTTGCTGGGGCCATGGAATATGGGGTAAGGGACCCACTGCAAGGCCCCAGGGCAGCCCTAGATAAATGGGCAATACTTCTGGGTCAATGCCTCCAATCCATGGGAGCAGACCATGACGGTTGAGCAACTTTGCCTGTTCGTAACAGTTGCTCAATACAATAAATGTGTCGTGGGCCCCCCAGGAAATCACGGGGACAATTGGTACCTGTTCCCGTAGAGCCAGTTTGATAAAGCCAGTACGTCCCATTAGTTGAATTTGGTGACGTTGGTGATGGGGACGGAAAACATCCTGGGCTCCACCAGGAAAGACGAGGACGTTGGCACCGCGCTGGAGAGCTGCGATCGCAAACTTAGGCTGAGCCGGTACCGCACCACACTGACCGGCTAACTTGGCTAACCCAGGGTTTACCTGCCAGATTTTGTGATGCATCAATCCGTACATTGGGCGCTCATACCCAAACCGGCGAAACCAGTCCACCATCAGCATTAGCAAATCGGGAGCCGCCAGGCCACCATTATGAGAGCCAACAAAAAGCGCTTGTTTCGGTACATGGTGCCAGCCATCGGTGCGTGTACGAAAGTAGTGCTGGTAAAACCATTCCCATTTTGGCATTAGCGATGCAATTACTTCAGGGTCGCGTTGGGCCAGTGCTGCTGTAACTGTTTCAACACTGCGATCGCTACCGGGCATAAACTCATTCCAATCAGGGCAGCCCTCAGCCTATCGAAGATTGGTAAAGATGCTTGTCAAGATTTGACAGACATAGAAAAAAATCCTGAGTCGGCGCAATCAGTTGGGATATAGAAACGATTCCAGATACAAAAACGGCCCCCACCGAAATGGGAGCCGCAGTAAGCGTTATTCCTTAATGACCTAATTGTGCCAATAGTCGTTGTTCTGGGTTGTGACAATGATCATGCCCTAGCCGTGTTTAAGCTCAGCTCTATTGAAGCGTATTAAATACAAAAAGGGCTCCCACCGAAATGGGAGCCGCAGTAAGCGTTATTCCTTAATGACCTAATTGTGCCAATAGTCGTTGTTCTAGGTTGTGACAATGATCATGCCCTAGCCGTGTTTATGTTCATATCCCAGAGTTGATCTATTCGGTATCAATTTTTGGATTAATACTCACCGTAGATTATGTAGTGCTTAATCTACCTATAGAAAGATTTACCATGGTAATACGGGTGCTGTGAACCCGGCTTTGACCCCCTACACTGAAGCTACATATATCCCATGGAATTTCTTAACCGTTTGCTAGGTCGTAATCCTGATGCCATCAAGGCAAATGTAGAAATCTATACATGGCAAACATGTCCTTACTGTATCCGTGCCAAGTTGCTGCTGTGGTGGAAAGGAGTCACCTTTCAGGAATACAAAATTGATGGTGATGAAGCTGCCCGTGCCAAGATGGCTGAGCGGTCTAACCAGCGTCGTAGTGTGCCTCAGATTTTTATTGACGACCGTCATATTGGTGGCTGTGATGATCTGTATGCCCTCGATAGCAAAGGCCAGCTCGATCCGCTCTTAACCCAAACTGCGTAATTGGGCACCGCCCGCCATTCAAGATTCAACGCTTTTGGGAATCAACAAGTTGGCAAATTTTCGCATCGGTTGTGCTGTGTGGGCCTATAAAGAATGGCTCGGAGATTTTTATCCGACCGGCAGCCGTGCGACTGATTTTTTGCGCCTCTATGGTCAGCGCATGACCTGTGTTGAGGGAAACACCACCTTTTATTCCATTCCCTCACCGGAAATAGTGCAACGCTGGGCTGAGAATACACCTGACACCTTTCATTTTTGTCCCAAATTGCCACGCACCGTCACCCATGAGGGCGCTTTGATACCGCAGTTACACAATGCGCTAAATTTTCTACAGTTAATGCAAGGTCTAGGACCAAGACTGGGGCCGATTTTTGCTCAGTTGCCGCCTCGCTATAGTCCTGCTTCATTTGCTGATTTGGAAAAGTTTGTTGCTGGCTGGCCCCATACGGCTAATCCGTTAGCTGTAGAGGTTCGACATTTGGATTGGTTTAAGCCGCCTCAATCAGACCGATTAGATGCCTTGTTAAGTCGGTTTGGTGTGGGGCGAGTTTTGTTGGACACACGAGCGATTTTCACGTGGAGTAATTCGGCAGAGGATCCGCAGCTACGCTCTGATCGGAAAAAGCCTCGGGTTCCTCTGTTGCCAATGGCAACTGCCCCTTTTGTCCTGGTGCGCTACATTAGCCATCCTGACCTAGATCGCAACCGTGACTTTTTAGCCGAGTGGGTAGACCATGTAAGCTATTGGCTGGCCACAGGTCTCTCTGTTTACTTTTTTGTTCACTGCCCTAATGAGGCCAAGTCACCTGAA
>JBCCXQ010000162.1:0-5775 GCA_039191365.1 Cyanobacteria bacterium P01_F01_bin.13
CTAATCTGTTTGGGGTAATCGCACCACCACCGCCAGCTGATCTGGCAGCACCAGGGGGTATACCACAGCAGCAGTGGGATCCAACTGGGTTTGATCTAGGGCCACCTGAGGCGTCAAATTACAGCTTAAAAAGTCTTCTAATTGGGCTAACTGGAGGGCATCAATCTCTTGCACTGCCTGCTTTAAACTAGCCTGAGTTGGCACCAAATCGTCTAGCAACAGTGTTACCAGCTCACGATAGAGGGGCTCCACCGCATCCCTGAGTAAAAAGCGCACATCAGTTTCCACCGCCACCAGATCCTGACGTACGTTTTCAAGACTGTTTACAGCGGCCTGGTAGTAGGCCAGGGAGCGGTCATTCCTGTAAAGCCGCCCTAGCTGCCACTGCCATCCATAGGCAAGATGATCTGCGCCAATGGACTGGGCCAGGGCCAACGCTTCCTGGGTCAGTTGTTGTGCCTGCTGTCGGTTGCCCTCTATTTCATACAAATGCCCCAATACTCCCAATGCCTGGGACTGAGCATCAGTATCCTCCAATGTCAGAGCCTGGGCTCGGGCTCGATGCAGTAGCGGCACAATATCCGTCCCAGGCTGAATCGCTAACCCATTAGCTTCACCAGACGCCCACAGATTGGTCAAACTGCGGGCCAGACTAATCTGTCCGGTCACCAGCGGACGACTTGGTGAAAATGTCTCCAGCGGCAGCTGCCGCACCCGTTGGATCTGTGTTTGCAGCTGCTGGTTTACCGTTGACCCAGAGCTCTTTAAACCATCCGTTGGCTTAGTCTGTAACTGGGTTAATAAATCCAGAGTGGCGGCAGCGACTTGTACTGTGATAGTCGCATCTTCAGACGCCAGCGCAGCAGCAGCTTGATAGTGACCTAATGCCTGCTGTGCTAACGCCTGATCCAGAGAATCTCCCGTTGGCCCATAGAGATACAATAATTGCCGATAGCGAGCCTGCTTTACCTGCCCCAAGCTCAATAACACGTTGGGCCGGTCGGGGGCCTGATTGACAGCCCGTTCTAAAATTTGTTGTGCCTGGGTTAAATAGCCACTTTGTCGCAGGACATTTCCCAGGTTAGTCATGGCCAATAGCTGCAGGGTGGGATCTGGCTGCGCCTCGATGGCGGCTATCACCGCATCCATAGTCTCGGAGGATACCTGTTCGCAGTGAGCGTCTAAACCAATGGCTGTAAAAATGGTCTTACAGGCGCGTCGATGGTGACCCATCATCTCTAACGCACTGGCTTGGTTGAGCAGGCTACCGGTGATGCCGGCTGGGTAATCCAGGCTGCGATAAATCTGGTTTGTTTGTTGCCAGTAGGTAAAGGCGGCTTCGGCCTGCCCCTGGTCCAGGGCAAGCTGTCCCTGGGTATTGAGCACCTGGGCCTGGATGGCTCCCCGCTCAGCTTCAGGCATAGACCCTAGCAGCTGCAGACTGTTCTCTAAGGCGCGATCAGCCGCTGCCCCATCCCCTTGCTTTTGGTAGGCCATGCCCAGATAGGTCCAGAGGGTGGCCTGTTGTAACTCACTTAGATCCGGTTGGGTGAGACTGGTGTGCCAGGTTGCGATCGCACGTTCCCATTCCCCTTGCTGGTAAAAGCGTTTACCCTGCTCAATTTGCGTCACCTGGGGCGATCGCGTCAACAGGTCAGGCTCCTGGGCCATTCCCACACCAATGGTGAGCAACCATCCGAGACAAATCAACACCAGAAATCGCAGCAGTGTTCTCATAAAAAAGACCAGCTAGGGAGTCAACCAACAGTAAGGGTCAGAAGTCCTGGCATAGGGGATCGCTGTGTTGGAGTTTGCCGTTAAAACGACATTGCCACCAGTATCGATGGTCCAGCCTTGAGCTTCTATCAGGGATGCTGTTTCAGATGCAGGTATCTCATGCACCGCCGTCATTGCGTCTGGTAGTTCCAGGGTTTCCCACAACACTGTTGTTCTAGATGTTTCTGAGGGGATTCCCCCTCGCCCAGTTGCCACAAAACTGGACACCCCAGTGGTATCGCATCGCTGACTGATCTGCGGCACGCCAGTAGTCTCTGGTAAGCTGGCAAGCCCTTGATTGGGGCTGATGGCGAGTTCATTTAGCTGCACTGTTCCCGCCTGCCCAAACCGGGAGCTGGCATCAATGTCATTGGTCCCATTACCGGGCACGGCCAATCGTTCTTCTAGCCCAAAAATGCTCTGGGCAACAATTTTGATTTCACCGCCGTCACCGCGATTTGACCGGGCAATAATATCGCTATCTTCAGCTAAGGGGGCGACCACAAATCCATCTGCGGACTCCAGGCGTATATTCCCTCCATTAGCGCTATTGCGAGCTTCTGCCGTGATCAAACTACCGTTACGCAAGAGCACCAGGGTAAAATCCGCGATCGCAATGTCTGCCCCACTCCCTTCATCCGCCAGGGTCCCAACTACTATTTGACCACCACTGTCCAAAAGTAAACGATTCACCGTCAAATCTAAACCACCAGATGATTGAGCATCACGATTTAAGGTAGACGCCGACACTCTTCCCCCATTGCTGATCCTCAGTTCACCAGTATCGAGCTGCAGTAATCCGGCATTACCTGTGCCCAAAGCATTGCTGGCTAGTCCACTCGGACTAAATCCTGTTCGAGTTAGCACTCCCCCATCGACCAGAATGCTCTCAGTAGCATTTACCCGAATTAAATTACTATTCCCCCCACTGCCCGCCTGAGCTGTTGTAGAAACCTGTCCACCATTGCTCACCTCTAATACTCTCGTATTAATATCAATGCGCCCTGCATCCCCAGCCCCCTCTGTTCTGGCCAATACTGCGCTGCGCTGAGTTGCCTTTTCAGGGGGTGTGGCACTGCCAATTAAGCTAATCACATCGGCATTAACCGTGATACTTCCACCATCCCCGGTCCCAGATGCTTCAACCGTCAGACCCGCTCCATCCAATATGCGCAATTCTCCAGTATTAACAGTCAAGTCTCCCCCCGACCCTGATCCAGTGGTAGCTCCACTGGTACCGCCACGACGAACTCTATTGTTACTTTGAAATAAACCGGCTACTTCAACCAACTCCGATGCATTAATCGTGACATCCCCTGCATCACCAACTGTGCGAGAAGTCGCCTTGATCTGAGCCCCCGCCATTACAAACAGCTGCTGAGCATTAATTACAATATTTCCACCATCACCAAAAACAATGCCATTGCTGGGACCTCTTGGGTTTTCTTGTTCGCCCCGCACCGTAGTATCGATACCCGTTGACAAAATAGAATTATCCAATGCCAAACCACCCCTCAGTCTGACAAATTCATCGGCGTTAATAAAAATATTTCCAGCACTGCCTTGAATATTTTCAACAGAATTTGTCAACGCCCTTGTGGACAACAGGGCTCCCCCTTCCATGGTCAACCGTTGAGCATTAATCGTAATGTCGCCACTGGATACATCTGTAAATGTGCCAGCCTGGATCAAAGTAGCCTCATTTAGAAAGATGTCGGCTTCTTGAATAACAATATCGCCATCCTGCTTGTTTGATGTGACTAAGCGATTACGCGACTCAGCCGTTGTTGTTATAGAACTCCAGGTCGCAGTCAAATTATCAAAGGCCAGAATATCGCTATAGTCAAACGTCCAGCCATCGCCTTGGGGTAACACAGCCACCTGTCCGGCATCAGCTACACTCCCTAGTTCAATACGTCCCCTGGTGGCCTCCAATGCAGCCCGTTGGAAAGTTAGCGCTCCCCCCAACAAAGCCAGCGTTTTACCCGACTCGACCCGTAGTCCTCGACTAGAAGTATCCACCCTCTCTTGATAAACAATAGGACCAGGCTGTTGGCCAAACTGCAACCCACTGGGAACATTGACAGTCAGCATTGGTGGGCTATCTAAGGTTGTTGCACTAAAGATAAATTCATCACCAAGTACGACACCTGACGCTGTACTAGCAATAAATGAGCCTCCCATATCTAAACTCGACTGCGGCCCAAAGACAATGCCATTGGGGTTGATCAAAAATAAACCTGCATTTCCTAAAACCCCCAGTCGCCCCAGTAGATTAGAGGAGTTACCACCGGTTACCCGCGTCAAAATCAGCTCAGTGGCTGGGGGATTTACAAAATAGGCAGTCTCCTCTGGGGTAATGTTAAACTCTTGTAAGCTATGGAAGAGAATATCTCCACGTTCCACACCCCCATCAATCAAAAGCTGTTCTCCACCAGGTCTAACCCGTACCGTTGTCCCTAAAGAACTGTCAGGCACAATTTGACCATGGCTAACGGTGCCAGTGGCTATCCAAATCCCTCCGGCTAAACCATAAAAAATGGCCTGTGTGAAAAAGTCGTTTCCCATACCCATAGCCACTCAGCCTCGATAGGCAGTATCTCACATACTAAACCGTCAATTATCCGTGGACAGTGCTTCAGAGAAAAACATTGACAAAACACCCCACTACTTATTGAGCTGCTCTGTGAAATTTGCACTTATCATGGGCTTTGGTGCGTGAATGAAGAAGCTTCAGCACCTTAGATGCCGGTAAAGTGCAATTACCACCTAGCGGTTAATTGGTAAAACACGAACCCTCATACGTTTCGCATCAATTGTGACCAGTGCGCCAGAAGCTAACTCCTCTCTAAATTGTTGCAAAGTCATCAGCACCAACTCACCAATAGCATCAGGTAACGTGTCTTGCGTTCTTACCTGAAATACACTTGGCGCAGTGGCCTGGGTGACTGCTAACAAAGCTCCAAAATCTAAATCATGGGTAAATACTACGTGATCATTCTCTTGAGCCCATTGAATCAAATCCCGATCCGGTGCCCTCGGGTCACCCACTGTAGCCCAGTGAACGGCTTCAATATCAGCCTTAGCAAAAAAGGCCACCCAAGTTGGTGACAGATTCATATCAATCAGAATTTTCATGCCGACTGAAGTGGCACTTCAACCTCATCCACACGCCATGCCGCGTAGGCTAATGATTCATGTAAATCTGCAGATTCCAAATAGGGATACGCCACCAAAATTTCCTCAGATGTGCGTCCTGCGGCCATTAACCCTAAAACAGTGCTCACCGTGACACGTAAACCACGAATGCAAGGTTTACCCCCCATCACCTCTGGATTCCAAGTAATTCTAGTAAATTCTGGCATCGGTCTAGGGCTGATTAACACCAATATTCGCTCACTATTCTAGACAAAATTCTAGCCTGCTGTCGAAGGCTACCAACCCATGGCAAGATCAAACGGACCCACTTATTTGCCTGTCCTGTGAAATTTGCATTTATCATTGACCCCATTGCCAAGCTAGACCCTGGCCACGATAGCAGCGTTGCTCTGATGGAATCTGCTCAGAAGCTTGGGCATCAGGTTTACATCACCCAGTCTGAGCAAATGGGGGTAGTGGCTGGCAAAGCCATGGCTCATCTCACGCCGGTTACTCTGGTGCCTGTCACCCTGGGGGATAATTGCTGGGACTCGGTGGCAGACTGGTACACCCTGGGTCAGCCCCAATGGCAGTCTCTGGACACTATGGATGCCGTCTTTATGCGGACCGATCCGCCAGTCACGATACCTTATCTTTATGCCACCTATGTTCTAGATTATGTCGATCCAGTCAAAACCAAGGTGATTAACTCGCCCCAGGGTATTCGAGCCGCTAATGAGAAAATGTATGCCCTGAAATTTACGGGAGCTATTCCTGACACCATCGTCAGCCAGGATAAGGCCGTGATTCGAGAAATCGTCAAATCCTGGGGCGGTAAAGCGGTGCTAAAACCCCTAGGAG
>JBCCXQ010000163.1:0-5751 GCA_039191365.1 Cyanobacteria bacterium P01_F01_bin.13
CTCCTGAGGGGACCGACGCTGAGCGTATTCTAAATCGTACATGTGGGATTTGACCGATGCTAAGGCATCGCTCACAGCGTAGCGAACTGCTCGGTCAAGGGGTAATCTCCATGGGGACGGTGCCATAACTTAAGCCTCTAAATAGTGTTGTTATTTGCTGCATTGCTATGAAGCTAACCAACCCTTCCAAATGAAAGGGAAAGCTATAAATGTAAGTTTTTTTAAACTTGAACGCGCCAACGATGACCTGCATAGTGCAAGCCAACACTGGGACTATCTTGACGGCAGCCACTCAACGTATTTTCAGAGTACCCACGCCAGAGCTAGTCTTTCCACCTGAAAAAATCGAGAAATCTGTAGTAAAAATCGCGCTCTACTTATTGTAGCTATTAGGGGTTCAACAAAAAAATGAAAATCCTGAGAAAATATTAAAAAATAACATTGTTACCCATTGGGTTTTACCACGTTTACAGGGTCAACACTGGCTGACAAATAGCCCCGAGATGCAAACGATAGCTCAACCGCATGTGCTGTGGCGTCTTCCACCTCTACAGTCAGTCCTGCGCCACCGGCTTTAGTACGCAGGTACCCCAATCCCCAAACACCATCATTATCCGTGCCTACACTGGTAAGCTTGCCTACCTTAGTCCCCTCCAGACTAAGAGAAACATTGGCAGAAACTGATTTGGATAGCTTGAACCCCCAAAGTTGTTTTTTCACCCCCTGATAGGTATTGAGCCGAGCAATGGTTTCCTGGCCGATGTAACAGCCCTTTTCGAAGGAAACGGTATGCCAAAGCCCAGCTTCTAGAGGGTTATCTTTGTCGGTCAACTCCTGACCCGGCATCGGACGTCCCTGCCGAATGCGCAGCACCTCCCACTCCGGCGGAGACATACACACCACCTGATGATCGCTTAGCCATTTTTGCAGGACGTGCCCCTGGTCCTTGTCCCCGATCAGGGTATAGCCCGGTAAAGCTAAGCCTGTTTCCCGAACAATTTGCACCATAGCCTTCCCCTCAAAGGGCAATGGGGCATGAACGTGACTGTAGGCAAAAGTTTCGGGCACCGGTAGCCCTAGCTGAGCCAACAGCACCTCGGTGTCGGGGCCAAGCAGAGTAACGGCAAAGGTGGTGTCGGTTTGATCGCTGAGGGTAACTTTGTCGGCAAAAAAGATATAGCGGTCCATCCAGGCAATTAGTTCTGCTGCCATGCCAGGAGACACCATCAGCAAAATGCTGTCGGTATCCACATAGGCACTGGCCAAATCCAGGGTGCGGGCTGTGGAGGTAACAAACACAGTTTCACATCCCTGTCCCGGGGATAGCTGTTGAAATGCGTTAGTGGTTTGGTTATGGAGAAATCGGAGTCGATCAGCTCCAGTAATCTGGATACGTCCCCAGTGGGAGCGATCGATAAATGTGGCAGCAGCAATTTCGACCATAACAGACCCTTTAGATAGGACATTAGGACACAGGCAAGTCCTACACTTTAAACCTATTTGAAGGTAATTGCCTGCTGCTGGTAGAAAAAATTGATGGAAAAGTTCTGGCGATTATAGCCACCGCATATATACGGACGTTATGTCTTGCCCCCAGATCTCAATTTCTCTCCGACGCTGATCGCCGCTGGTTGATCTGCTCGATAAAAAATTCCTCTAGGGACAGTCGACTGAGGTTGAGGGTAATAAGCTTGCCATTCATCAACCGTAGACTGGCCATAAAGTCATGGGGATTACCGCCCAAGTATCCCTGCCAGTAGCCACCCTCAAATGTGAGATTATGAAGCCATTTTTTGAGCACATCCAAACTTCCCCCCTGGCCTTTAACAAAGTAAGCATCGGGAGACCCCAGCAGATTGTGGAGGCTGCCCTGGGTAACCAACAGGCCTTTATCGAGGATGGCAATGCGATCGCAAATCACTTCCACATCCGACAAAATATGACTATTAAAAAAGATCGTTTTACCCTGGTCCTTGAGCAATAAAATCACCTCCCGTACCTGATAGCGGCCGGTGGGGTCCAACCCTGACATGGGTTCATCTAGAAAAAGAATGGCCGGGTCGTTAATTAGCGCCTGCGCCATACCAACGCGCTGCAGCATCCCCTTGGAATACTGTCGCAGCTGTTTTTTAATCGCCGCCTGACGAGACAGCCCCACCATATCTAAAAGGTCTGGAATACGCTGCTTATATATAGAAGCCGGAATATTAAATAGCCCCGCCGAGTAGGTGAGAAATTCCCAACCCGTCAGGTAATCATAAAAGTATGGATTTTCAGGCAAATAGCCAATCTGCTGCTTGATCGTCTGGTCACCCGCAGGCTGATTGAGCAGTTGAGCACTGCCTGAAGACGGACGAATAATTCCCAGCAGCAGCTTTAGTAGCGTGGTTTTCCCGGCCCCGTTAGGTCCCAACAGACCAAACGTTTCCCCCTGATAGACCTCCAAAGAACAATTCTGCAGCGAAACCACCCGCTGATTGAGCCAGAATCCGGTGCGATAGGTCTTACTAAGGCCTTGAGTTTTGACAATGACTGGTCGATGCACAATGGCAGACGGGTTAGCACCAGCAGGAGAAACGGTGTCCATATACTCACAAAATACGGCCCTACGGGGCGCACGTTAGGTATGGTCAATCGGTATAGTTGAGAAGGTAGCAGCATCTCAACACCCTAGCCAGGGTATCAGAGCGCTGAAATTGCCTTAACACACTATGCCAAAACGTTAGAGTACCTCTTTTTTTAATATGAATCGTTCAAAAATTGTTGCGATTATCACTGGGGCAATTTCCCTACTGCTGGCCATCGCCTATCTGCTACTGGTACAGCTGCTCGACTTTCGCGGTGAAATGGTCCCAGCTCCCATTGGCAGCCTGACCCCTGTTTTGGGGCTGTTGACGATCCGCTAGCCGTTATCGGGTAACCAGACCGATAAATCACGCTGGAGCAAATCCTGCAGCTTCAGAATATCCTCACGATAGTATTGCTGCAGCAGAATTTGGTCCTCTTCAGTGAATTTTACCTGGTTCTTCTCTTGAGAATTTAAGGCAATCAGCCTATCCCGGAGCTGATGTCTTACTGTGGACGGTACGAGTTGCATAATACCCGTGGCAACGGTCCGGATCGGATTCTGGGTTTTTAGTAACCGATTCATCGTCTGATTTTTGGGAACCTTAGCCACCTGCAACTTTTTAGACGTATCCACAACAAAGTCAGAATCCACCCCAATAGACCGATACAAATTCTGCATAAACGCCTGAGAGTCTTGCCGCAGGTCATCATACAAAAAGACGTCCACACGGCTGCGGCCAAATCGATCAATAAAGTGCTTTAACGGTTCGTAATATTTTCCTTTGAGCAATACATAGGACGCATCACCGCGACTGCGTACCTGCTCTGCCAGGGGGGTTTGCTTGCCCACCACCGCATCACGCATGTGCATCAAATAATCCGAAAACGCTCGCTGTACAGGATTGCGTAATACGGCAAGCAATTTAACATCAGGCAGCCGAGTTTGGATGTGCTTCGCCGCAAACTGATAGTGAAACATATAGTTCGGAGAGACTTCTCCCAGGGCCAGGTGTTGCTCTGTAGCTGCCGCAAATAGCTGCTGATAATCCTCCCAGGTAATAATATTGTCCCGTTTACGCCGCAGCACGTCAGCCGCAGCCGTCGTCCAATCCCGTTCAAAGAAATTCGTTTCTTTGACAGGACTCATGTACACCTGGGGATGCTGCTTTAAATACGAGTAAATAGAGGTGGTGCCAGATTTTTGCACGCCAATAATTAAAAATGTGGGGGTACGCTTGGCGGTGGTTACCTGGATAGCAGACGCGCGCTGGGCATTATTCGCAGTCATCGTAAAAGGGCAGAACATTATGCCATTCATACATCACAATTGTATGAACAAGTTTTCTCCATGGGGTTTATTTGTCGTAAATTCATATTCTTAGCTTGGCACTAAGCTAGGCTCTACCACGGACAGAGGCCAGGGCCTGCTGAATAAATTGCTGCACGATTTGATCACGGCGATTGAGCTGATAGTGCTTTTCAACGACGGCCTGCATGCCACCGTCCCCCCAGTTCTGTTGGTTTTTGAAATAGTCCACAAAACTTTTTCCGGCAATGCGGGTGAGGTAGGCGGCGCTAACGCCCTGTAATAGTTTTCCAGCAACCGCTGTTGTTAAGTTAGCCTGCAATCCTACTGTTAAAAGCTTTAAGGCCCCCTTTACCAGCCCCAAACTACCCATGGTTTTGGCTAAGGAAAGCGCCAGAGCACGGGCATCTTCAATGCTTACGGCTACGCCATAAACATGACCCAGCTCCACCACCATTTGGGTATTGACGGCGGCGGTGGCTAGCATATCGACAACGGGCAACGGCGTTGCCGCCAGCACCCCAGCACCAATCCACTGGTAGCGGTCAATGATGGCATCGGCCTGCTGCTGACGCTGCTGGCTCAGCAGCTGTCGAGCTTCGAGGCTGAGCCGCTGGGACTGTAGCAAAATGTTGTTAGCGATCAGGTCACGACCTTCGGCTCGCAGGATAGCAATAATCCGATCGATCAATGGGTGGATATTGGGTGTGGGCTGATCTGACGGTTGGGCTGCGATCGCAACCACATCCTTTGGATCCATCCGCGGCCCCACCCGCTGCCGCAATCGCTCTAACAACAGCCCCACCTCATCGTCGGCATAGAGGTCAGTCTTGTTCAATACCACCAGGGTGCGTTTACCCACCGCCAGCAGCTGCATCAAAATCTCATACTGCGCCCGGTGCAAATCGTTATCCACCACGTACAGCAATAAATCTGCCTGTATGGCCAGTGCTCGGCTATTCTGATCTGCCCCCCCCACATCCAGCAACCCTGGACTATCGCTAAGGATAATTTCCCCATCGATGGCAGGAATAGCTACCCGGTAATCCTGTTGTTGAGTTGTTGTCCCCTTAGTAACAGCCGTTTCACCCGCCATTTCACCCATCAGAGCATTCGCTAAAGAAGTTTTACCCACCGAACCACTACCAACGATCACCACATGCAACCGCTGTTGTTCAAACGCATGGGTGACGGTTTTAGCCCGTTCAACCAGGGCCTGTCGAGCTACCTCATCTTCAATTTGGCCAAGCTGCTGATCAAGGCTCCGCAACTGCACAACAGCCGCTTCATCAATAGTCTTAGGTAAAGGGGGAGGCTGCGCACGACGGCGCGGTCGTAAAAATAGCCAGCCATAGTAGGCCACCACACCCAAAGCAGCCAGCAGAAGTAACACTACTAAAATAGTGATTGCCTGAGCTATCCATGGATGGAGATTAGATAAGCCAGCATAGAGCGTTCCCAGGGTGCTCACTAGCCACAGCAGCAAACCGAGAAAAATCAGAACCGCAACAGCAATGACTAGGGGCCGCCTCATATCCTTATATCCAATGCACGCTATTACTTGTGGGTGATATCACTGACGCCATACTAGACATATCGCTGAATTCATAAAATCAACCTGCCAATCTTGCCTCTGAGCTGGCCTAGCGTCTTACTATACACAGAGTGGTAGCTGACGAATAAACCCGGACAGTGAGCGGTGCTCACTTTAGCCGTAATTCGCAGACACCGCACCGTTTCAATTGTTGCTACCAAGGACACCTTATATTCCCATGGGAATCTTTGATCAAGTAATGGGAGCCATCCAGGACCCCAATCGTGAAGCCAGTATCGGTCAGCTTGGCCAAATTGTATCGATGGCACAGCAGGTTGCTCAG
>JBCCXQ010000164.1:0-5751 GCA_039191365.1 Cyanobacteria bacterium P01_F01_bin.13
AAATTTTGCTGCAGTATAGGGTGCTACTAACCGCATCGTAGCGGACCTTGTCTGGGTTGTTGATAAAGCGATCGCAATCCTCATCTAGCTGTTCTGTCAACCTGTCTGGAACATAGGCCTCTGAGCGCAACAAGGGACAGCCAATGGACGCACATACCAGGGCAAAGTGAATACGCGGATCGAGAAACTGCTGCCGCAGAATATCGTGCTCAATAGTATTCAGGCTCAGGGATTCACCATTTAGGGTGTAGACCGTTTTGGTGAAAAATCGCAAAAAGGCTAGCCAGTTGGGAATGCCGAGTACTTTGGGCCGAATGGACGTGATCGGGTACTGATGGAGCACTTGTCGGATAGTGAGGGCGTTATAGAGGTTGAGGAGAGTTGCGATCGCCTGGGCTCTTTCCAATCTCTGTAGGTTCACGCTGCCCATGGCTATGAGCCACTGCTCCAATTCCGGAAGTGAGTCTTGCTGCCAACGACCATAGGCTACGTGACCTCGACCATCAACATAGTTTCGCAATAGGCTATCCCAGGTAGCAAAATCGAGTTGGGGCATTTTATTGAAGATTAACTTGCTAAAATCTTGCGGGCCAATTGCTTTTTGGCTAAATGCCCTAAGATTTTCATGGCTTGTTCGATCTCCTCTGACCAGGGCAGTCCCGTATTCAACCGAAAACAATTCTGATACCCATCCGATGCGGAAAACATGGGGCCAGGGGCAATACTAATGTGGTGTTGCACTGCCTCCTCGAATAGTTCTAGGGCATCAAACCCACCGGTAATTTCTACCCAAAGTACATGACCTCCCCTCGGGCGAGTGACTCGTGTTTCAGCAGGAAAATACTCTAAAATTGCCTGATGCATTCGGTTCATTTGTTGTTGATAGGCACGCCGTAATGTGCGCAGATGCCGGTCGTAGCCACCATTGGCAAAGAACGCTGCTACCGCTAGTTGGGGGGCGGTGGCCGTCATATGGCTGACAACAACTTTCATATGTTCTACCTGTTGTTGATATCGTCCCGGAATACACCAACCTACCCGTAACCCAGGTGATAGGGTTTTACTTACCGAAGAACAGTAAATTATCCGTCCTTCGGTATCAAAGGATTTAATCGCTTTGGGGCGGCTGCCGTCAAAGTTTAGCTCACCATAGACATCGTCTTCAATCAGGGGAACGTCATACTGATTGAGAAGTTTAACCAGGGCCTTTTTTTTGCGATCGCTCATGCAGCTGCCAAGCGGATTACTAAAATTGGACACCAATATACACGCGGCCACAGATTGATGTTCGAAAGCGGATTGCAACGCACTTAACGAGATCCCATCCTGGGGGTGAGTGGGCAGTTCCAGGGCATTTAACCCTAGGGAATTCATCGCTTCTAGAACTGCGTAGTAGGCTGGTGACTCAATGACCACGGTATCTCCAGGCTGAGTCACGGTGCGTAGGGCCAGATAGTAAGCCTCGGTCGCTCCTGCCGTCGCAATAATCTGATCCGGCGAAATGGAACAGCCTGCATTGAGCATGCGTTTGGCCACTTCTCGCCGCAGGAGTTCACAGCCCGGTACCGTACTGTAAGAATGAACCGCCATGGGGTCGGCCCGCATAACTTGCCCCATCAACCGATTTAGAGTGTTGAGCGGGAAGTGCTCCACTCCAGGTACGGCTGCCCCCAAGTGAATGGCCTCAGGCGAGAGATCCATCCGCAGTAGTCGCAACATCAGGGAAATATCCACCGGACGTACCTGGGCTGGGGGCGCAGACTGGGAG
The DNA here is from genome assembly GCA_039191365.1 of Cyanobacteria bacterium P01_F01_bin.13. Classification (GTDB taxonomy): domain Bacteria; phylum Cyanobacteriota; class Cyanobacteriia; order Phormidesmidales; family Phormidesmidaceae; genus Leptothoe. The sequence continues at coordinate 1,769 of JBCCXQ010000164.1, forward strand.
GGCTCGTCTGGGAGTGCCGTTAAGGCCGTTGTCTTAACGTAATACCCTGACTGGGGACGGGCTACAATAAAGCCCCGATCTTCTAACAGGCGGTAGGCCTCCAGCACGGTGGACATACTCACCGATAGCTGTTGCCTGAGTTTGCGTACAGACGGGAGGCGATCCCCCGGTGCCAGGGTCCCTTCTCGGATCAATACCTGGATGCGATCTGCTACCTGTTCGTAGAGTGTGTGGTCAGTGGTGGCTGTGAGTGGAGAGAGCTGAGCGGCAAGGGGTTTGACCATGGTTGATCCATCCTCATCCAGAAAGGGTACCTGTACAGTTGAGTGCAAAAAGAACCGGTACAGTTTTAGTTTTCTTAACTGTATTCATATCAATTTAACCTAACTGAATCTGTTCTGGTGATGTTTTTTTAGCAAAAATATAGCCATAGGCAGCTCGAAGGGAGTTGAAGCGAATGAAATTTAGACGTCGGGTATCTGAGCCCCAGGCCATCGTTCTGGATGGATGTTCACCTGAACCTCGTAAGCCTTGGGTGGAAAACTATTGGCAGCGTATTACAAAAGGGCTTTCGTCAAAGTCTTTTTGGGATTCTGTTTTGAAGCTGGCGATAGGATCTTCTGAGCCTGTTGTTGAGCAACGCCAGGATAGCAAAGGTCAGACTGTTTATACTATCTATGATCCAACCACTCAACAACAGGTGAACGGTCTATCTGAAGCTGAAGCACGCACATGGCTTGAGCAGCGATATTATCAATAGCCAGGCAGTGGGCAACAAGGTATGTTGCCCACTGCCTGGCCTTTAGTATTTTGGGGTATTGGCAACGTTGGGTTAATAAGGGTGTTATTTACAGGCGATAGATTTTGATGGGGTGGGACCCAACCACCTACGGAATGGGAATGGTTGCTCAGGCAGCAGCCTCATCTTCAAACCATCGCTCTGTTTGTAAATCTCGCGTTAGGTTTCGATCAATGATGTGCTCATAGCCTTTATCTTCGAGCAAAAAGCAAAAATGGACGTAGCCGGGTGAGTGCTCCCTAATGGCTACACGAGCAGCGGGAAAATTAGCCCTGCAAAATTGCCATTTGCCATCAGTTGTTTCATCTCGGTATTGGGGTTTTGCTTGTCCCACATTACTAGGACGGATCCAGCGAACTTGTTTAGGGAACCCAGTATTGTTTGCCATGATATTTACCTATATCCATACACTCTAAACTCGCAGAGCACTGCTGCCAATGGCTGGCGCGCTTGTTCTAACGAGACAACGAGTCACAAGCGTAGAAGAACAATACAAGTCTGTATGTGCTTCAAACATCAATTCAGGTTAAAGCTGCTAAGTTCCGGATATTGATACTTGATGTTACTAACGGCAATTTCAACCTTGGAAACAGGATAGACTTCTATTTGAAATACTACATCACCCGGGTGGGTACTATTTGTCTGGGCGGGTGCCATAATGCCGAAAAATCATGGCTCAATTGTTTTGAAACGCGTCATGAGAGCTGGTCTGTTGGTCGTAATCAGAGCGATCGCACCATCGCATGTGGGGTGTGCCCGTCGAAATCCAAAAAATCCAGCCGTTGTGTATTTTTCAATCCGATTTATGGTCCGTATTTGGGGGTGTTGGCAACGTTGGGTTAATAAGGGTGTTGTCTACAGGCGAGAGATTTTGGTGGGGTGCAACCCAACCTACGTGGTGGGGTATCGCGGCGGAGAAATTTGTAACGGCTCATAATTCTGGACGAGAGAAGAGAGACACCACCCAAGATGAATAAAAATGTCGAGGAAACGCGCTACGAACACCAGGAAGGTGTCCCCTAGGGCCATCCAAGTCATATTTAAGGTGTACGGTCCAGGTGTCGTTTTTACTCCATCCCACCATTTCTCCCCATTTTCGCTCTACTACACGAGAGTACTTGCCATCTGCCTTACCTCCGCACTGAAGATATATTTCTTTTTGTACACTAAAGCCGAAGTGACCACCGCTAAATTTGAGCCATAGATGATCAATGAGCTGTAGGTCTTCACAGGGAAAGGCTTTGATATCACTCATATCATCCAAATAACCTCGAATTTTTCGATTGGCCACCTCCAGCATTACGTTTGCCGTTTCCTGATCCGCCTCTTGCCAACGGGCATTGGCCAGATAGCTAATCAGGTTGACATAGCGAGAATCTACCTGCTCTCGAACAACGCATAGCTTATTGTCAGGGGCATCAGAAAATGGTCGGTAATGATACGTTCCGTCATCAGAAATCAGTCCTGTTTGGGTACTCAGCCAACCACAAAACCATTCAGCATCCACATTAGAAATATTCACCACAGGCTGATCACCTTGACGACCGTAAGCAAAATCAGGGTCAATAGCTTGAGAATGGAACTGCCCCGTCTTTTGAGCCTCCAGGAATAAACCATATTCTCCCCAGGTAATTGGTTCAGAAATAAACGTTTTATGTTCATTAGACGGCAAATTTCTAAACCTCTGCTCTAGTCTCACTCTGGCGTTTTGTTCACCTAAATCAGCCCTAGCTAACAGACTCTCCAGCGTTTCCCTTACAGCAGTCTGAGTTTTTGACCGTTCCTCAATCACCACCCGACGAGCAAACGTTAGTTTCTCCGGGGTCGGATCATCCAAAATCGCTAACACAAATGGCGTCGCCTCTGTCATCGCTGCATAGAAGCTAATCACCTCTCGCCAATCTGAGTCGTCCAACCGCTGCAATAGATAGTCGTTTGAATAGTTCTCATGAATTTCTAACGCTGTTAAATATTCCTGAAATGTCTTGTGGGTAAATTCATACAGGTCCCCCTCTTCCCCAGCCAGCAGACCCGCAATGGTCTGAATCTCCTTAAGAAAATCCTTGGGCCGAATCGGCTCGGATAGAGGCACCTGAGCGAGTCTTTCCTCAATCCACCCGCTACCCTGCTTCGGTGTAAATTTCTCCTGCCCTGCCTCGGTCAGCTTAAACGCCAACTGCTGCAACACTGGCTGACTTTCCTCCACAGAAGGCACCGTCAGTCTTGTTTCTCGACGATAGGGTCGATTCTCCAAATGTACTTCAAATATCTTTTTGTATAACTTCACCCGCTTATCTGGCAAATATTCAAATGCTTCATAGGTCGCAGCAATAATTGTCACCAGCAGTGGATTTTTAGCTAGATCATTCAGGGCCGGCGTTCTTACGATCTGCCCCATCAATTCTTTTGAGGCATCGCTCGCCTCAGCCTCACACTGTGCCCTGGCCTGGGTTTCCGAAATTTGTTGTTCTGCAGGTCGCTTTTTACTGCGTTGCCACAGGGTTTCCCACTTTTTGTACCACAGCACTGCTCGATACCATTTGTTGATAAAGGCATCCTTGTCCTTAATCGTAAAATCCAAAATGCGCACACGGGCAATGCCCGGAAACAGTCTACGGTCATATCCATGGGGTCGAGAGGTAAGAATAAACTGGCTAGGATACGCCTGCATTTGCCAGTTTACCCATTTGCTCACCTGTTCCCGTCGGGCATTGGGCACTTCATCCAGCCCGTCCAACATTACCAGACACTTTCCCTGGTCCAGCCGCTGCTTAAACCACTGGGCCGACACCTCCAGATCCTGACAGCGGGGCAGCTTGCTCACCTGACTCAAAATTAACTCTGGCAATGAGGGCGTCTGAGCATCCTGAATCTGGCCATGCATTGAGCGAAATAGTAGCAAAATCGGCAGTCGGTCCGCTGCGTCAAACTCACGATGGGCCTGGTCGGCATAATTTCGTGTCAGATAACGGGTCAGCGTAGTTTTGCCATAGCCGGGATTGGCAATAATGGCTAAACGCCGATAGCGTTCATTGACCAGCTCCCGACGTTTGGGTAACAGCTCCCAAATCCGCTTGATCGAATCCGTATCCGTTGGATGATTCGGGTCAGAATCTAACCGAATCGGCACAAACATTTCCTTGAGTTCCAATGGGGGCAGATCCGCCTTAAAGCCTTCTACTTC
>JBCCXQ010000165.1:0-5356 GCA_039191365.1 Cyanobacteria bacterium P01_F01_bin.13
ATGGCGTACCATGCCGGAGCCGAGCTAACTAATATTGAATGTTTCCAAATTAACCCCCTGATCAAAGACTACAACGGTCCGGCCTGTGCCTACGTGGCCAGTCCATTTGGGGCCTACACCGCTAATGCCGAAGGTAACCGCTTTATTAGCTGTGACTACTGGAGTGGCCAAATGATGCTGGAAACCTGGAAAGAGTTGAACTCCGGTAAAGGTCCAGTACACTTGAAAATGTATCATCTGGATGACGACACCATTTCAGAAATCGAGCGAGTGCTATGGGCCAACGAACGCCCTAGTCGTGAACGGTTCCATGAGGGCCGGGCAGAGAACTATCGCACCGATGGTGTGGAGATGAACATTTCTGAGATTGGGCTGTGTAGTGGTCACAGTGCTTCCGGGGTATGGGTCAATGACAGGGCTGAGACTACAGTGCCCGGTCTCTACGCGGCAGGCGATATGTCTAGTGTGCCCCACAACTATATGATCGGAGCCTTTGTCTCTGGGCGACTGTCGGGGATCAATGCCATGGAATATGTGCAAGGTCTGGAGCATGTGGAGCCTGATCCAGAATTTCTAGCAACAGAAAAGGCCAGGATCTATGCGCCGTTGGACCGGCCCGATGGTGTGCCCCATACCCAAGTAGAGTACAAGCTACGGCGCTATGTAAATGACTATTTGCAGCCACCCAAGTCTCCCACCAAGATGGACATTGGCCTAGCTGCCTTTGAGCGCTACCACGAAACTCTGAATCTTATGGGAGCCCAAGATCCCCATGAGCTAATGCGCTGTATGGAGGTGCACTTTATCCGCGACTGTGCGGAAATGGCAGCACGGGCGTCGCTTTATCGGAAAGAGAGTCGCTGGGGACTGTACCATTATCGTCTGGACTATCCCGATAAGAACAACGAAGAGTGGTTCTGCCATGCCAATTTGAAGAAGTCGGAAACTGGAGAAATGGAAATGTTTAAGCGGCCTATTTCTCCCTATATGGTGGAGGTGAATCTGCAACAGGAAGTGTACGACGTAGCGGTGCGGTAAGAGTTGTAGAGTCGCTTCATGAAATAATTCTGCAGACAATCTGGTTCCTTATTGTTTATCTGAGAAATCTGATCTATGGCCCTAGCAACCCAACGTGTTGATGTCCCAGTGATTGTGGACGAATCTAAATGTCTCGAAAAATGTAAGGCCTGTATTGAGGTCTGTCCTCTGGATGTGCTGGTGAAAAATCCCGAGACGGGCAAAGCCTATATGAAATATGACGAGTGTTGGTTTTGTCTGCCCTGTGAAAAGGAATGTCCCACCAATGCCATTACCGTTCAGATTCCGTTTCTACTGCGTTAGGGAGAAGACTCATCATGGCCCATACCGACCTTGATCCAGAAGTGGTGCAATGGGTTGAGATGTTGCAGTCGCAGGATCTCAATGACCGTCTAGTGGCTGCTAAATCTCTCCAGCACCTGGGGGATGAAGATACCATTGATGCCCTGATTTTATGTCTCAATGATGAAAGCGCTAGGGTGCAGGAAATTGCAGTCACTGCTCTCTGGGAAATGGCAAACCCGGTGGTCGTTCCCCCATTGCTGGACTGTTTGAGTTCTGCCCATGAACCAGAAGTGCGGGAAGAAGCCCTGTCGGCCCTCAAGGAATTAGTCTCTCCAGATGATCTTCTTAAATTGTTGGACACCATCCACATTGAGGATGAAAATGTCCAGCTTAATGTGCTGATCCTACTAAGGAAGATCCATGATGCCCAGGCATTGCCTTACATTATGCCGTTCTTTGAGTCAGAGAATCCGGCATTGCGGGAGGCGTCCATCGTTACCCTGCGATATTTAAACCAGGTGGTGCGCTGTGAACCTGCCCTAGCCCTGGCTAAGGATCCCAATGATGAAGTGCGACGTTCAGCGATTTTAACCTTGGGCCATCTCAATGATGAGGTGGTAGTACCAATTTTGTGCGATGCGATCGCAAACGATTCCGACTGGCAAGTCCGTCGCAATGCCGCCCAGTCTATCGACTTACACGCCACCGAAGCAGCAGTCCCAACCCTAATCCAGGCCATGGAAGACGACCACTGGCAGGTGCGTAAGTTTACAGCCCGAGCATTACAAAAAGTCGCCAATGATGAGACTATTCCCAGTCTCATCAAAGCCCTGTCCGATGAATATTCTGACGTGCGCCGAGATGCCGCCATTGCCCTGGGCAACCTAGGCAACCCCGAAGTCCTACCGGCATTGCAACAAACCCTGGATGACCCAGATCGAGACGTACAAATTTTCTCACAGCGCGCCATCCAAAAAATCCAGGATCAGCAGCCAGAAACCACCAATGCCTAACCACGAATCTCCCTTTGTTCGCAATACCCATCAGCCCCCCACTGCCGTTCCTGAAAACCCTGTGATTGCGGCCCGTAAACAGGCTGCTGTCTATTGCCTAAAACAGGTAATTGAACCTATCCTCAACAACAATATTGTTGAGCTAGGCATGGTGCGTAACCTGCGGGTAGTCGATAACTATGTCTATCTAAAACTCTATATCGGGGTTCACCAACAGACACTTAAGGATCAGGCTCAGCTGGCCCTGGGCGGTTTAGACTGGTGTCGGAAAGCCTATATCCAGATTTGTACCATTCCCGGAGTGCGCACCACTTTAGCCGTATCGAGCGGCAAGGGAGGTGTCGGCAAATCTACCACGGCGGTGAACCTGGCAGCCGCCCTCACCAAAACAGGAGCCAGGGTAGGGCTATTGGATGCCGATATCTATGGACCCAACGTGCCCCAGATGTTGGGGTTAGCCCAAACCGCTGTGGAGGTGATGGATACCCCCGAAGGGCAGCGGTTTAAACCATTGGAGGCCCACGGCATTAAGGTTATGTCAGTGGGACTGTTAGCAGAACCCGATCACCCCCTAGCCTGGCGCGGTCCTGTGCTCCACAAGATTATCACCCAGTTTATTCAAGATGTAGATTGGGGAGAGTTAGACTATCTGCTGATTGACCTGCCACCCGGTACCGGCGACGCCCAGATTACCATCATTCAAGAAAGTCCTATTTGTGGTGTGGTAATGGTAACAACACCGCAACAAGTAGCAGTTTCAGACGTACGTCGTAGCATTCATATGTTTCGCCAGGTGGGAGTGCCGGTACTGGGCCTGGTGGAGAATATGAGCTATTTAGTATGCAGCTGTTGTGGAGAACGCACATCCATCTTTGGCAATGGTGGCGGAGAACAAATGGCCCAGGAACTAACCGTTCCCCTATTAGGGCAGGTACCCATTGATCCACAGATTTGCCAGAGAGGCGACACCGGGCAACCATTGCCGTTAGCCGATGAAGACGCCGATCTTTCAAAAGTGTTTGGAGCCATTGCCATGGGATTGAATAACACCTTCTCTCCAGGTTTAGATTTTACAAAAGCTTCGGTCGTTAGCACTGGCGGCTAACCCGCCCCGTCCGCTCTTTCAAGAGGGGCTCCCTCCCAGGAGGGGAAAGATGTCGGCTCCTGCATTACAAGTAAATTTAGAAATAATATTGTTTTTAGGAGAAAGTGCAGAACCTATATAACTGACCCCGCCGTAACCCCAGTTTATGCTATTGGGGATAACCTAGTCCGTAGGGTTTTAGGGCGGACGGAACCGCCCTAACCAGGGGGTTTGGGGAACTCGGAGGGACCCCAAGCAACATCTTTAGCTCCACATCAACCTTCCAAGCTACTTTCTTATACGCAATCCCGGCTAATAGCCCTCAATATTGCAGGGCTGACACAAGGCACAGCCCCCACCAGGGTATCCATTCTAATCAGACACCTGTCTCTCCATGAGCACGCAAATCGGTCTAGATATCCCCCTAACAATCTCATCTCTGCAAACAACCTACCAGCAACAAACACTGACCCCTGTTGATGTTGCTCAAGCGATTCTCGCCGAACTAAAACAGCGGGGAGACGATGGCATATGGATCTATACCCTACCCGAACAATCATTGATCCAACGGACAAAGTCTCTAATGACAATGTCAAAGAGTCAGCGATCGCAACTCCCCCTCTGGGGCATCCCCTTCAGCGTCAAAGACTGTATCGACATAGCCGATTTACCCACCTCTTCCGGTTGCCCTGCCTTTACCTACCAAGCCACCCACACTAACCCGGTCGTCCAAAAACTGCTCGACGCCGGAGCAATGCTAATTGGCAAAACCAATCTAGACCAGTTTGCCACAGGACTCGTAGGCATCCGCACCAGCTATACTACCCCCTATAACGCATTTTCAAAAGACTATATCCCCGGTGGCTCCAGTTCGGGGGCAGCCCTATCCGTGGCTGCCGGGCTAGTATCCTTTGCCATTGGCACCGATACCGGAGGCTCTGGTCGAGTACCTGCAGGCTTTAACAACATTGTTGGCCTCAAGCCAACACGAGGGTTGCTGAGCACCCGCCATACGGTGGAAGCCTGTAGAACCTTAGACTGTCTTTCAATCTTCTCACTAACGGCAACAGATGCCCATACAGTGCTAGAAATTGCCCAAGGATATGACCCAGTCAATCCATTTTCTCGTCCCGCAGGCAATCCCCAAATTCATCTCAGTTCTTATCAGTCTAAACAAGCATTTCGATTTGGAGTCCCTCGACCTGCTCAGCAAGAGTTTTTTGGTAATACCGATGTCAAAACCCGTTATGAAAAAGCGATCAACACCCTAACAGACCTGGGCGGAACCCGCATTGATATAGACTACACCCCGTTTTTAGAAGCTAATAATTTATTGTTTAACGGTGCCTGGGTGGCCGAGCGCTATGTCTCCGTAGGAGAGTTTGTTGACGCTAATCCAGATGGGGTTTTTCCCATTACCCGTGAGATTATTTTAAAGGCAAAGGAGATTACGGCGGCAAAGGCGTTTGAAGGGCTATATGCGGTGGAAACGTTAAAACGAAAGGTGCAATCGCTATGGTACAAGGTTGACTGTCTGGTAGTGCCGACAACGGGAACCATCTATCGCATTGATGAGGTGGAGGCAGAGCCGTTAAGGCTGAATTCTAATCTGGGGTACTACACGAACTTTGTAAATTTGTTGGATTTAAGTGCGATCGCACTTCCCAACGGCTTCCAAACCAACGGTCTACCCACTGGCATTACCCTTATTGCTCCACCCTACAGCGAAAACTATCTAGTGGGTTTAGGTTCAGCCTTTCAGCAGGTTGACGATGCCCCATTAGGAGCAACCACTTTTAGACTGGGAATGGTTTCAGCTTAAACCAAGCAAGCAAAATCAATTAAATTCCACTTTTGGATGTACGAGCTTTCCATGGAGCATCTCTTCGGTTTAAATATGTTTGGAATTTATCAATCGCTTGCTCCTAATGCCCCA
>JBCCXQ010000166.1:0-5339 GCA_039191365.1 Cyanobacteria bacterium P01_F01_bin.13
AACCCCCTCGGGCGCCTGGGGTCCGTTCGGTTTTCAAACCGGGTAAAAAACCCCACCCGGTTTGTTCAACAGGTTGGGGGGCTCCATGGCCACCCGGGGGGGGGTTCCCTGGAACCCCCCCGACGACGACGGATCGGTATTGTCCTGAAATTGCAATAGTCGCTACAATAAAAGCAATGTAGACCAACTCCCCATGGTTTCGCCATTTCCTGGACTCAACCCATACTTAGAGCATCCTGCCATCTGGCCAGGGGTACACCATTGGTTAATTATTGGCTTAGCAGGGTATCTATCCCCCCAACTGCGTCCCCACTATCGGGTCGCTGTAGAAGTTCGAATGTATGAAACCATCGGCGAACAGTCATTACTGGTCGGTATCCCCGACGTTACCGTGAATCGAACTAAACGTCGTCAAACTCCTGACAGCCAGGACAATATCTCAGGCAATATTGCCACAATACAACAACCTAAAAATACCCCTCAACGTGTGACTGTCCCCATCACTGAAACAGTTAAACAAGGGTATTTAGAAGTTAGGGAAGTATCCACAGACCAGGTAATCACTGCAGTAGAAATCTTGTCTCCCGTCAACAAACGTGCGGGTAAAGGACGACAACAATATGAAGATAAAAGAAATCGTATTCTCAATACCCAAACCCATTTAGTAGAAATTGATTTGCTCAGGGAAGGTAAGCCGATGATGTTTTTGGGCGAAGTACCCGAGAGCAACTATCGAATTTTAGTAAGTCGCGGAGACTGTCGCCCCCAGGCTGATCTCTATGCGTTTGATTTGCAAGATCCTATACCTACATTTCCACTCCCTTTGAAGGCCTCTAGTGAAAATGTATTGGTGGATTTAGCAACACTACTCCAAAATATCTATGACCAAGGTAGTTTTGACCTGGCCATTGACTATAGCCAACCTCCTACCCCACCGCTGTCGTCAGAGAATACTATTTGGGTAGATCAGCTACTCAAAGCTAATGCACTCAGGTAAGTCCTACCCGTAAACACTGGTGCCATAATCTAGAAATTAAAACTTCCGCTTCTTCCATCATGGGGCAAAATGTCCTCCACGGAGGGAACTGGGTTAATGCAACATATTAAGTTGCTTGCAGCAGATTACGCCATCGGCACCCTGTAAATCTGGAAAAATCAGTATCTGTTGGAGTGTGGTGCACATATATCAGGGCATCAATTTTATGATGTCTTGATGATCAACATTCTTACTCGTATGTGCAAGCAATCCTGCCCATTGCTCACGAGGTTCATTCATACGGGCATAATGACTTGTTAGGTTTTAACCACAAGAGTCCATTCTAGGTTGGAGTATTGCCATCCACTTAATCCCACAAAAGATGAAAGGTATATATCAAAATCTAGTCACCTCCTTTCAGACTTTTATAGAGGGACAAAAAACAACCAATCCCCATCGGCCATCTCAATCTGATTGGGCGTTTCATCTGCTTTCTCGGGGTTTGACTTCTTTAGGTATCACCAGTCTGATGCTGTTGATCGCAGTCCCCAAGGCCGATGCAGAGGTGACAAGATTTAGGCTCGATGTCAGAAGTGATGGGAGTGCTCCCTTTGTTGGCCCTGACCCCACCTATCCTGGTACCAGCGATGCCGGTAATGATGCTGATGTAACTAATGGCATTGTGCGTACCTACGATACGGTTGTTTACCGGGTCGGCTACGCTACGGATACGCAGCCCAATGATGACACATTGATGACCGTAACTATTACGGATGATTATCATCTGTGGGATGAAAACCAGGCGGCTTGTATCGGTAGTGTTGTTGTGAGTAGAGATCGCAAAACTCTCACCTGCTCAGAAACCCTGCCCACATCAACCACAGGCTTTTTTGACTTTACCACCACTGTACTCGGAACAGCCCCCCATGGTACCGATCTTCAGGTAGAAGCTACTTTAACAATTGATGATGAGGATGACGGTGACGACAGTTTGACCGCTGGGCCTACCAATACCAAAGTCTCCGCCACACCCAAAATGGATCTGGTGAAAGATCGCCCAGCTAACCCCCTGCGAGACGGTACCTTTACAATGGGGCCGAATGGTGAGGAGGGTGTGCTGTATGTCTGGCCGTTGTCGGTAGTGGCCCCAAAAGGTAGTGAAATGCTAGGGGATGCGGACCTCACCACACCGGGCAACCAAATTGTGATTACGGATGTGGTCAGTGGCATCTCCCCCAATGCCCGTCTATATACCTGGGGTGGCCGGGCAGGTTGCAGCCCTAATGTTAAAGACCAGGCAATAGCAGGAGAATGGATCCGAGAACTCCCCTACGGCGCTCTTAGCCTGGCTGAGCCCGGTGAAGAAAATCGTGCCGTAGCCGATTCCGGTACCTGGAGCTGTAGCCAAACGGGCGGGGCAGGTACCGACATCACCATTATCATTACCGATGCGGACTTGAGTGGTCAGCATCGCCCCACCGTGGCTGCCAACGGCAATACCCTCAATGTCGATGACACTTATCTCATTGCTGGGGTTGTGGAGATTTGGATACCCACCAGTGATTTCCCAGCCGGGGGCGATCAGCTAACGGTGACCAATTACTATGAATTTTTAGACACCCCCAGTATTAGCAATCAACCCAACACTGAGCCAGATCAAAACGGTCAAACCAGCATTCCCCTCAGCGATAGCGACACTGTTAATAACGACCGGCAATTTGTCCTACAACGCCCTTTGCCAGGAAGAACTCAGAGAAAGTATTATCGAACCCCTTACGCGGGTGGTAACTTCCGTAACAACGAACTGTTGTATCCGATGACGGAAATCGAATCTGGCGATGGCGTTGTCCTGCCGGGGCAAATCTTTGGTAGCTATTTCACCATGAAGAATAATGGCTCTGAGAATTTAACCAATGTCATGCTGTGCGATAAGTTTGATAATCGCACTCAAATTCTAGCTCCCCATCCCACCACCAACCGCTATGTTGAGATGCGTTCGGGTAGTGAGCGTTTGAATGCATCAGAAGTCATGATTGAATATGGGGTGGGTGGGGACAATGCCACCGATAGCTACTATGGGGCTGAAACAGCCGCCATTGACGATGTTGCTCGCTACGATGCCCAACGCAGCGCCACCTGTGACGATAGCGACGCCACCTGGTATACGGAAACAGATTTGGCGAATGATCCCACATTGATTCCTCAGGTAAGCCGGGTGCGAGTCCGACCAACTGCTGCCAATGGTGCTCTGCCAGAAGGCTACAGCATCAGTACTGTGGTTAACTTGCAAGCCCTCAACATTGACCCGATAACCGGTACTCAAATTCCCGATCCGATCATTCTTGCTAACTTTGGCATCTCACGAGTAGATGAAATTAATAATGGGCAATGGAGGAGCGGCAATTACCGTCCAGAAGACCACAGCGGTAACAACAACGGTGACCGCCTACGGCTGACCCGAGCCGTCGTCCGCATCGATAAAAGTACCGACGATCCTAACAACGCAACAGAAGCCGACGACACTATTAATGTTGTCAAAGCAACGGACAACATCACGTTTGCTTTAGAGTCAACCCTAACGGCCTTAGTCAACGAAGCCCCCTGGGCAAATATTGTTGTTACTGACACTCTTCCTCAAGAACTCACCTATGTCAGTGGCTCTGCTAATATTGCTCCTGACAGTGTCACAGAGAATGGGGATGGAACCACCACCCTGGTTTGGGATCTGGGTAACCATGTGCCCAATGTTCCCATTCCCACCATTACTTTTCAGGCCAAGGCCGGTTTTGATGTTGTCGGCGGTACCAATGCCATTAATACAGCCTCAGTCGCTGCTCTCGATGCTGTGGGCGACGATCTCGATACATCACCTATCACCTCTCGCAGCGATAGTCGCAGTGTCACTATTTCTAATAATGCTGCCTTTACCATCTTTAAGGAAGCGGTTCTTGCAGAGATTGAGCCAGGAGACGACATTGTCTATGATCTGTATCTAGCCAACCTGAGTGAAGATATTGATGTCTTGGCAGGGTCCGAGTTTATTAGTATTCTCCCCTTCGAAGGCGATAGTACCATCCGCGACCCGTTTGATGGGGCAGGGACCCCCCCCACCGACTACACAGCAGTCCCTACGTTCAAAACTATTGAGGATGTTGATAACGCTGGGTTTACCTTCCAGTTCACGAACGATACACCCAGCAACATTAGCGATAACCCTGCCACCCAAAGTGGCAGCACCGTCTGGTGTAACCCAGCACAAATTACCAGTAGCGTAGCCGGGTGTCCAGCGACAGATTATAGTGATGTCACCGCTGTGCTGATTATTGCCCCAGCCATGAATGTGGGAGGCCCCACCCGGCGACTGCAATTGACTCTGGGTTCTACAGGGAGTTTGGGTAATGACATTTATACCAACAACTTTAAGGGCACTCCCAACCACCCCAGTTTGGGCTTTATTCCTTCGGTCGATGCCACGGTGAGAACCCGTGACACAGGCATAGTGTCCGGCTGTATTCCGGGTGGTGGTACTGCTGATGCCAACATTGCCCGTTACATCAGCGACGAGGTGCGGGGCAACAATAGCACCACCCGCAACATTGTGGATACCCTGGACGACAGTTGGCGTACGGCGGTGGGTTTACCGCTCATGGGAACGGTGGAACCGTGGTTTGGAGCGGCGCAATCCCTGAGTAACAATGAACCTAATTTGTTTACCTATACCCTTGATGGTCAAGCTATTTCCGTTGGGGTAGCCCTGGTCAATATCGATGCCAATAGCGACTGTATAGGCACTGTCCATACGGGCTCGACGGCTGAGCTAAACGATCGTAATACCTTGCAGGATAATGCACCCCGACCGGCCAGTCTGTATGACGATGGCATCGGGGCTGGCAATGGCCATCCGGCCATGTGGAATGAAAACGTAGGAGCCACTGATGGTCCTAACGGGGTGTTATTTACGTTTTCGGAACCGGTGCGGGCATTTGGAGCCTGGTTTGGCGATATTGAAACCCGCACCGATGGCAATGGAGTTGCGGCCTATTTGCGGTTGTTGGATGGTAGTGGCGATCGCATCGGTGCCGATATCGCCATTGAACCCACTAATCTAATCGAGCGTGGCGGTACAACTGTTATCAATCAATCTAACTGTGGCAGTACGGCCACCGATATCGGCTGTGGCAATCGGTCCACCCGCTGGATTAGCTTCATTGATAGTGCGGCCACCCCCCGAGTCACACAGATGCTGCTGATTGTCGGTGACGATGATGAAGGGGGCAATGCTGGGACCGAGCATATTAGCTTTATTGGCGCAAATGTGCTGCAGGCTTCTGACCCAAATGTGTTACTGGTCAAGCGGATTACC
>JBCCXQ010000167.1:0-5286 GCA_039191365.1 Cyanobacteria bacterium P01_F01_bin.13
GCTGTCAGTGGAGAGATTTTTAAGTCCACTGATGGGGCTCAAACCTGGCAGACCCTATCGTTACCTGATGGGGAAATTTTTGCAGCTTACAACAGCTATCGCTATTCTCGTGTTAGTCAGGTCAGGTTTTTGGTCCACATTTATCGCAGGCAGCTATTAAAATTGGCGCTGGCCTGTGTGGCAGGATTCTTCTGTTATGCAACGTTGAGCGGTGCCTCTCGGTATTTGCAGACCCTGTGGCTGGGGCAGCCGATGCGCATGGGGGCAGCGACAGTGGTAACCGGAATTGCGATCGCAGTGCTATTTGTCTAAAAGAGATGCTCAACTATTTGTAAGATCTGGTAAATGATTAGAATGTGGGAGGTAGAAGTCTTCTATATTTTGACTCCTATATTCCAGGATAAACTTTAGCGTCTCACATTTGATTGGTTGACCCATTTAGATGCGAGAGTTAAAAGCACCATAGGGAGACAGAGAAAGCCCCTCCCACCGGGCATACCACTGGCTCAAGTAAGGGATTAAATTAGCTGCCAGGGCTCGATACTGCTCTCGGTTAGGTGCTGCATCCATTTGTTCGGCAATGGTCTGGCCTACAGCCTGGAGGTTAAATCCGGTGGGCATTCCCGATTTCAGTACCACGTTGCCATTGACCAAAACCGTGTCCACATCGGTGGCGTTTGTCCGCATCAGCATCACATGGAGTGGATTCGCTTCTGGGGCAATCCAGGGCCAGGTAATGCGATCGCACTTGATCAATACCACATCCGCCCGATACCCCGGTGCTAGTTTGCCAATCTGTTGCTCCTTGCCCATAAGCCTTGCACTGCCTGCTGTTGCCACTCGAAAGATATCTGCGTAGCCGGGGGCAGAATTGCCAATTTGAGGAGACCGCTGGAGACGGGCAGCCAGGCGCATTTCAGCAAACATATCCTCATTGTCGCCGATGGTTGTCCCATCCATCCCTAGACCAACAGTTGCGCCTCCTGCCAGCATCGCTGTCAAAGGGGCCATGCCTGCCCGCAATCGAAGATTAGAGCTGGGGTTGTGGCTAACCGCCGCACCGGTCTCAGCCAGGATTTCAATATCGGCTTCAGTGAGCCAGACACCATGGGCAATGGAGAATCGAGGGCTGAGTACCCCTAAGTCGTTTAAATGGGCGATAACAGATTTTCCATAAAGGCGAGGACCCATTAGCTTTTCATAAAAAGATTCCAGGGCATGGGTCTGGACATGGGTGTCCAGGTGCTCCGCCGCATCTACCATTTGCACGAGTAATTCATCCCCTACCCACTGAGGTCCTGGTGGGCCAAACCAGACATCGATATGGGGATGGGATTGATACTGTTTAACCAAATTAGAGATGAGTTCCACGTGGTCTGTTCTGGACAATGGCTGATCCATGGGCATCAGGGTTTGCAGCTGCTGTCTCACCCCCTCTGGCAGACTGGTTAGAAATGCCTCATCTTCACCGTGCACTAGAATACTCTCATAGCGGATACCAGGGGTAAGGGCGACGCGCATTCCCGCTTGCTCATAGGCTTGGAGTCGTCCATTCAGGTTGTCTAGACAATCCCTGGCAGTTCCCCCCATGCTGACCACATCGACAACGCTGGTAACACCACTTTGTAACAGTTGGGCAATGCTCAGTAATGTTTTGAGCTTGGGGTCTTGGGAGCGTAAGCCAATATTGGCAAACAACCACAGCTCTAGAAAATCATCGTCTACACCCTGGAGAGAATTGGGTACACCGTTACTGTGGTGGTGGGCATTAATCAACCCCGGCATGACGGCAAAGGAGTCAGAGCCAAACATATCTGCCTGGGGATAGGCTGTCCGTAGAGTATCCCAGGAGCCCACCTCCAGGATGGTGTCGTTTTGGATTGCGATCGCACCATCGCTCAGGGTAGTTTCACCTGTGAAAACCCAGCGACCTCGAATGAGAAGAATATTCGCCATAGTAGCCCTTTCAGTAAATTCAGCACCAAAATATCCTTACAACTTTAGATTAAGCCACCTCGAGAATCAGCAACGGCAGAACAACCAATTCCAGAGTTTGTCGTCTAGTGAAGTGATGCAGCTTGTGGGTGTTCTCGGGCTTAAAATTCTGTAAATAAACGCAGATATTTCTACAGAGAGTGTTAAAAGGTTAACTAACGCTGGGAAATACTGCTTCATTATGTCGACTCAGTTTGATCCGGATATTCATTCCAAACGGCGCAGCTCAGAAGTTGGTGCAATGAAGTCAATTTTGCAGCGTCTGGGGCAGACAATGCAGCGCGACCAGCTGGTACAAAGTACCACTGACGATATTCGAAATTCCCTGCAGGTGGATCGGGTAGTGATTTACTACTTTTACAATCAGTGGGAAGGTCAAGTCACGTTTGAGTCTTTAAGTGATAGGAAGTTTTCTATCTACGGATCTACCGGCCCTGATCAGTGTTTTAACGATGAGTATGCAGAACTGTATTTGGCGGGTCGGGTGAGAGCTATCCCTGATATTGAGGCGGAAGCCATTGAACCATGCCACCGCGATTTTTTGCGTCATTTGGATGTACGAGCAAACCTGGTGGTCCCGATTTTAACCACTAAGGGGCTATGGGGATTGCTGACGGCTCACCAATGCCAGGGTTCAAAAATATGGTCAGAGACCGATATTAAAAAAATGCAAGCAGGTGCATTAGCCCTGGCCTCTGCTCCTTCGATTCGGGGAGAGTAAACGCCTTGAGAGAGGCTACGGTCGTAACCAGCTGTTGTTGATGTAGCCTGGGTGCTGATAGCTTTGCACCCAGGGGTGTTGCTTTAGACCTTATTGGTCCCGCTGCCAAATTTTGATAGCGGGTGTGGCGCGGCTGGCGGTCACAATCTGTTCAGACGGGGATACCACCACATGGTCGATCAACATGCCGAACCCGGTTAATACCTGTTCTGCTGTACCAGTTTCCACATTCCAAATACGTACAGTTTTATCGGCACTGCCGGTACTCAAGGTAAGACCGTCTCGGCTAAAGACCATATCGTTGACATAGGTGCGGTGGCCAGACAGGGTATCGAGAAGTTTGCCGGTTTTGATATCCCACTTACGAATGGTGCCATCGGCACTGGCGCTAAATAAAAATCGACCGTCTGGGCTAATAATCAAAGCATTGACAAAGCTTTCATGGCCTTCTAATGTACGCTCCAATTTGCCAGTGGCCATATGCCAAAGATTGATAGTGTTATTGCTACCGCCGCTGATGATGTACTGGCTATCGGATGTCACCACCAGACTATTGATTGCCCCCGATTGGGTCATTTGAGAGGGGACTGCTTCGCCCGTACTGGCCTCCCAAATGTGGATGGTGCCATCCGCGCCACCGCTGACCAACCACTGACCATCGGGGGTGCGAGCCACCGTATTAATAGGGCCATTGTGGGCGGCGGACTGTTGCCAGAGTAAACTCCCGCTGGCGACAGTCCACCCTTGCAAGGCCCCATCGGCATTACCGCTATAGAGCCTAGTTTCGTCCGGGCTCAGCACAATGGTGTTAACAAAGCTCGTTTGGTTACTCCAGGTTTGGAGTACTTTGCCAGAGGTCAAGTCCCAAAGGCGAATGGTTTTGTCAGCGCCAGCACTGACTAGTCGCAGACCATCGGCAAATAGCAGCAGGTCGTTGATGGTGCTGCTATGGTCTGGCAAAGTGCGTTGGAGTTGGACTTTAAGTTTGGTGGGTTCAGCCGATTGAACGGTAACCGTAGGGGCAGGGCTACGATAGCGCATTGCGATCGCACCTGCCCCAATCGCAACTAAGCCTGCCATGGCAATAATCCAGGGCCACCGGGCGGGTCGTCTCGATGAAAAAACAGTCTGTGGCAGCGTCTGCCAGGATGGGGTGGTGATACCTCGCTGTAGTGATGTGGTTTCGCTAGGCGTGAGGCCTGCGGTATTGGGTAATGTCGTTTCAGGTGGCATTGGCCCCAGATTCGGTGGGCTAAAAACCTGATTAGACAGCTGCTCTAACTGGGGCAAAATGGCTTGCGCACTGGCGGGGCGATCCACCACCCGTGGGGCGATCATACTATCGAGTAAATTCGTCAGTCCTGGCGAGATTTGGGAGGTGTGGGCGTGCCACTTAAACCGATTTTCCAAGGGATCGTAAAGGGCTGAATCCGTAGGAGCTTTAGCTGTTAGTAAATAAATTAGGGTCCGGCCCAACGCATAAAAATCCGATTGGGGGACGGCCTGTCCGTGTTCCTGCTCAGGTGGAGTATAACCAGCCGAACTGATGGCTGTAACGATACCGCCCGTACTGACCTCTTTTAAGTAGGTTTGGGTCATTTCTCGAGCGGCCCCAAAATCCACCAGCGCCAGTTGACCATTGGTGCGAATCATCACATTCTCGGGCTTGATATCGCGATGAAAGTAATTGTTCTGGTGAATCTGTTGCAGAATTTCAACCAGCTGAGTCAGCCAGCGCAATGCCTGTTGCTCACGAATGGGATGATTTCCCTGCTGTTTCATCCATTGGGTCAGATTGATCCCATCAATCTTTTCCATGACGATACAGTGCAGTGGCGTCGTGGCCGTGGATGGTGTCAGTGTAAAGTATCCATCCTGGGTCATAAACGGTACGCCTGGATGGTTCAGCTGGCTCAGGGTGGTGGCCTCCTGCTGAAACATAGATACTATTTTGGGTGTTTGGCTGTGCTCACGGTGCAGTACCTTAAGAATCTTAGGGAGATCGCGCTCATAGGCTTCATAAACCGTGCCGAAGCCAGTGTGGCTGCTCAGCAACCGCATGACACGATAGCGCCCTTCTAAAACCAGAGTTGTCCCACAGGCTTGACAACTATTTGCCTCACCATTGCCTGGATGGTCAGGCCGGGGACAATCGGGATTAATGCATAAACTCATCAGTCACCCTGAAAAACGACCTTGATTCCCCATAGAACGCTCAGGCATTCTGCAAGTCACAAGGAATGATTAGAATGTAGGAGTTCAGGAGGTAGATGTCTTCTATTTCTGACTCCTATATTCTCAGGATAAACTTTCAAGGTCTCACATTTGATTAGGTCGGCGAGTATCCAATTAAGCCGGGCAATTCTGGTTAGGTATGAATTTAGAATGTAGGAATTAAAATGTAGAAGGATCATGACTTCTAGCTCCTATATTCTGAATTCTATCCTTGGGAAAACGTTCCGCTTTAAGTTGGTGCCCTAGCATTATTTTGATCCTCGTTGCCTGTGATTTTAGCTATGTTCCGAAAATTGGCATCGTTTTGTCTAACTGCTTTAGCGGTCGCAATCACC
>JBCCXQ010000168.1:0-5277 GCA_039191365.1 Cyanobacteria bacterium P01_F01_bin.13
CGAGCAAGAAGGCTGGCAACGCAATGCCCCAACCTACGACACTATTGATTTACCAACAACTCGCCAGGCAGTCACCCCTATCCTAAATACCCTAGGCAACCTGCAAGGTCTACACATATTAGAACTTGCCTCAGGAACAGGCTACCTGGCAAAACAAGCAGTAGCCCAGGGTGCAACGGTTATTGGCGTCGATTTTTCACCCAAGATGGTAGAACTCGACCCCAACAGCGTATATCTGTTGGGGTCGATTTTATAGTAGGCGATGCCGACGATCTGCCCTTTAAAGAAAATCACTTTGATGCTGTTATTTGTAGCTTTGACTTTCCCCACTTTGCCGAACCCCAAATCATTTTGCAAGAAACCGCCCGAGTTCTAAAACCCGATGGTATCCTCACATTTACGGTTTGGCCAGAGCCAGAACCTGATAACGACTTTTTGGGCTTGATTCAAAAAGTCTGTCACACCTATGCTGCTCTGGACGTAAACTTACCACCAGCCCCTTCGAGCAGTGCGCTGGCAGACTCAGCCATCCGAGATCCCATGTTGACTGAGGCAGGGTTCGGTAATATTCACACTCAGGTTTTAGATCTCCGATGGCCATTGCAAGGCCCAGAGACTATGGTGACGTTCCTTTTAAAAGGAACCGTACGGACACGCATGCTCTACGCACGACAAACTCCAGAGGTTCAGACACAAATTCGAGATGCCCTGGTGGCAGAAACAATGCCATACATACAGGCTGGGCAAGACAGTATTGCTTGCCCAGGTCTGTTGGTAACAGGATGTTTAGTACCGTCTGCCTAGGCTACTCTTACCTTTTTGGTCAAGATTGCCATTACCTCATTAGGCCGCCCAGTCGATATGGGTTTACTCCAATCATTGGGTTCAGCATAGTGTTTGTTATGCAACTCTTTAATAGTGAGCTGTACGCTGAGCAGACTGCCAAAGAGCATATGGCGAACGACTTCAAACTGATGCTCGGGCAGCATTTCTGGCGCAGGCGGAACTGTGGGCGCAACTGCGCCCTGAGTTGGATCGGTAAGCATACGCTTCTAATCTCCGAAATAATAGTGGTCAAAAAAATGCGCAGGAGTACACCTGATCGCCTTTTAATTATGACCGTCTACCGGACATTAGTCAATATATTGTTGTTGTTCTGGCAATGTTTTTTGGAAATTGGCTTGTTTGGCAATAAGTTCAAGGAATTTTGTTGTGGAGCGATCCGGATCGTAAACGCCATTTTCCCATTCGCTAACGGTTTGCCGACGGACGCCTAGTTCCTGGGCAAATTGGGATTGGGTCAGGCTCATATGTTTGCGCAGGGCTTTAATGGCATCCTGTTGCCAAACAACCTCACCATCTTTTTTCTGAATGTTATATTCTGCCTGAAATTTACGAAAGGTAACAGTTCTCTGCGTCAGGTCAACCGCTTCGATATGGTAGCCAGCGCTCACCCAAGCTTTAGCCTGAAGGGCACTAGAACTATCGCGATTGCTCCACCAGTTTTTTTTGCTGAATGCTGATGCGGGCAGTGAATTATCAATCACCGCTTCGATTTTTGCAAATGTGAGCGTTGTTTCTTCCCCATTGCATTTTTGTAAATGCTCAAACAGTGGATAGTATTTGCTACCAGGTTTGATACTCATGGAGAAAGGCGGTGGGCGTTAGGATAATGGCTAAGTGCCGAGACGTTAGACGACTTATCTCTATTTTACAAAGAATGGAACTGGCTCACATAGAGTATTTTTGAGGATGGCATGATGACAGCCGAAGTTTATGTAGACTTTAGAACCACGACTGCCATTGAGTCAGGATAGGCTCCTTGCTATGGATGATTAAACCATTGATACAAAATTATTGATTAAACTGTCTGCAGTGAGGTCATCTGCGGCAACGTGACTTGATTGAATGGGGAAACAGTTACATCGGATTACCCGATTGTCAGGAGATGTTTAGAGCACTCTAAACGTCTTGTTGATGGGCTGATCGGTTTGAACTTCAAGCAAAATAGGCTGCTTGTCGATATCTCCACTGGGCAGAAATCTAAATAACGTATGGGTGCCTTTGCTTTCAAATCCTTGATCACGGAGTACGGCATGTAAGGTGTCCCGAGTCGCACCGGAGGATAGGGCAGTGGCAATGGCACTCATGGCATCATAGGTAGTTGCTGTGCGCCAATTGACGGGGCCGCCCCAGTAGTTCAGTGCTGCCTGAGAAAATTCGGGGGCGAGCTGTGGGTGCCAAATGGCGGGTAAGACCATCTCGTCAATGGCGGTGCGCCCCTGTTCTAGAGTTTGCATCGTATAGAGAGCCGGACTTCCCCACAGTGGTAGCTGTTGCTGATTGCGATGGGCCAGGGACAGCGCTCGATCGATGCGGTCAATATGGGGAGCAATCAGGAGGCCATCGGCCTCATTCGCCAGAGCCTGGTCGATTGCATCCTGGACCGTAAAGCTAGGTGAGGACAGATCGCAGATGGTGGGAACAACTCGTCCACCGGCTTGGGCGATGGCGATGGCAAACTCTTCTTTAAAGGTGACAGCAGCGGTCGCCTGGGAATCGTAACACACAGCCATGTTATGGCTACCGCTGTCAGTGGCCTGAACCGCCAGCCGTTGGGTCATTGCCTGTACGGTGGGGAGGGTGCGGAAAATGTGGGTGCCAAAGTTTGAGAGATTGTTGGCGGTACTGGTGGGGGAGACCATCACCAGCCCTTGGCTTTGGTAGGTGGGGGCAACCGCCAGGCTGACATCGCTGGTATTGTGACCGATGACGGCTAAAATGTTGTCGTCATTGGCCAGGGTTTGGGCCAGGTCCAGGGCGTAGGCTGGATCATTATGGTCATCTACAATCGTTAGCTGTAGGCTATGGCCATTGATGCCTCCTTGACGATTGATTTGGTCCTGGGCATGGGCGGCCCCCCGCAACATTTCCTGGCTCACGTTAATATTGCTGCTAATGGGCAGACTAATGGCCACCGTTAAAGGGGTTTGGGTGGCAGCTTGGGCATTGTTGAGATAGACCAGGGTTTCAGGATCGTTGCGCTGCTGTTGCAAGGAGCGTTCAAAGTGGCTAATGGCTGTTTGATAGTCTCCTGTTCGATAGGCCTCAATTCCTGATATTTTATGAGGTGATGACACCAATTTAATCAGCTGTTCTTCCCCGGTGCTTATGCTATCGCCAAGGTTAGGAGATACATGCTCAATCAATTTCTCTTTCTCAAGACTGATGCTATCGCCAAGATTGGATATGCTAGAGCGATTTAGCAGGGCAGGAATCAGTTTAAATCCTAAACCTAGAACACTCAAACCAATTAGAACAATAACAAAGGGAGGAAGGGAGTGTTGCTTTTCAGTTGTCATGAGCTTTCTCTAATGGTGTAGGGATATCTGCGGGCTTGAGTTGGCTCAGGCGGCGAGAGATTTCGTCTTCCAGGGTAAGCTGTTCGAGGTCGGCGGCTAGCTGCTCAGCTGGATCTTCGGTAAGTTCTGCTAAGGCTTGTTCCTGCCGGTAACGCCCCTGGATTGCATTTTGGGCTTCGGTAAATTGAATCCGGGCCGAGTCGGCACCAATGTCATTGTTGACCGATGCGATCGCACCCAGGGCCTCATTCACCTCTGCCAGGTCTCGCATATTTTGCATTTCAGCCTTAAAGGTCTCTAATCGCTGACGTTCACGGGTGAGTCGTTCCTTGTTGTGGTGTAAAATCTGTTCCGCCTGTTGGACCTGATCTTCTAGCTGAGGCAACAACTTTTCAAGCACAATGGTCTGACTGATGGCCATGCGAGCAGCCGCTTCATTACCATGGTGCTGGGCCAATTGAGCTTTGGCTTCCAGGCGTTGATGTTCGACCAGTTTGTGGTCATATTTTGCCTTGGCCTGCTGGTAACTGCCTTGAATTTTAGCGACAGACTCGGCCAGTTTTGCCACTGACGCTTGCATATCCACCAGGGCAGCTTGGGCTACCTCTACAGTCAGTTTGTTACCGGCTTCCAGGGGACGCCCCCAAAACCAATTCCAAGTACCGATCAGGGTGCGCCCCGCCCGGTCACCAAAAAACCAAATAACTACTTTTTTCATTGTTCAATATCGGTAAGAGAGACGCCAGCGTTCTCATCTGTTACCGGCTAATAGGAGATCTATGGCCACAACAACACTTTGCTTACACTTCGTTACAATTCGTGTGATGTGACCCCCCACTGCCCCCACCGCCCATCTTCACCCGAGACTTTTTGAGCAGCCCCCTATAGACACCAGTATCTTTTGTAAAGAAAAGTAAACTTTGTGTCGGTCACCCCATTCAATTCCTAAAAGCAATCAGGCAGCGGGTTAACCGGTGCTAGCTATTCCCTCAAGAACCTTTGATAATGCTAGTGACAATGCAACCACTCCAAAGCCATCGATCCGATGGCATATGCCATCGGACGATATCCAGTGTACGAGTCCCTGTGCCTATGACCTCCCATGATTTACAAGACAGGCTAAAGCAGCTGATTGATCGGTGGCGTGAGACCTCTGCCATTGGCCCCAAGGCTAAGCTATTACAGCAAATTTTGAGCACCATGGAGCAATCGGGCAAAATTTGGCGTGCTCCTGGGGTGTCTAGAGATTTGTACGAAGAGGCCCTGCAAGAGAACTGGCTGTGGTTCACCACTAAGTTAACCAGGTATGACTCCGACAAAGCATCCGTGATGCATTGGTTTAATCAATACTTAAAGTGGAAGATTTCTGACTTAATTGACAAGCAAATCCGGGAGGAAAAGCGTCGCTGGAAACCTGCTCCTAATGAGGATGGCCGTCTACCTACTGTTGAAGATCTCAGCCACGAACATACTGCCGCTGTTGCCGTTGGTTTTAAGGTCAATCTGAACCGGATGAAGGCCTGTGTTAGTCATCATCACCATCAGCTGCGACGGCGTTCTATGCGAGGACGTGCCGATGTCAGTTGCGATCGCATCATGGCGGCCCTACTCGAACGGGTGGAACAGTCAGCAGCTTCTGAAGACCTCAGCGATATTTTTGCTCAGCTGGCTGCCGACTGGCATCTGGAACGTGATAGCTTTCGCCGTTTTTGTTCATCCAGCTGTTTTAAGCTTTTACGCCAGCTCTGTCAGCCCGGCTGACCGCCAACAATTACTAATTAATTATTAAACCCCGTTCCAATTTCATCGACACGCAGCATCGACACACAGCCATGACTTCTTCACTTGACCCCCTTACCTTCACCGTTCCATTAACGGCTGCCAACCGATCAGCGGCCCAGACCATGGCCGAAAA
>JBCCXQ010000169.1:0-5256 GCA_039191365.1 Cyanobacteria bacterium P01_F01_bin.13
GATGCGTTCTATGCGACTGACAATTTGAGAGACTGTCGGGGCATTAGTGACATTGGGGTTGGGGGTGTGCAGGTGTCCCACGGGAATAGTTGAGCCAGTTTGCGATCGCAACAGCGTTGTACGGTAGAAAATCTCATTAGACAAAAAGCCGCCCCCCGAACCCGATACTGCTATTGAACCAGATGTCGGTCGGCTTCTCCTTCGAGGACGCTGTCTACCAGTAGGAATTTCCCTAATTCGAGTTTCTCCTCTCAATGGCGAGGTTCTGCCCAGTTCAGAACGAATTTCTCTAGTTGGCAATGTCGTGCGCAGAAATTCTGGCCCCGGACCAACGCCTGGTGGCACCACCGGTGAACGACGCGACCCCTGGGTGCGACCCAGGTTATCAGCAAATCCTCCAGACGATCGTCGTCTACCAGCAAACTCTTCTACTTCAAATTCTCTACTTCCTCCTCGGCTGATGGTCATCACCATATCCGCAGCATTGCGGCCACTTAAGAATGGTCGGAAAAACGTTTCGACCATTCCTTGATCAAAATCTGCAAAGCGCACTGGAAAAATAACGGCCTGTACCCTGGCCTCTGCACCGCCATTGGTCAAGCGTTTGCCATCCAGAGCAAGGGCAGCAGCCCCAGAAGGATTCACATTCCGAATATTGCCAGAGCTTCCCAGGTTGAATGGATCAAAACCACTGATCAAAATCCGTTTGATGTTACGGTCTCCGGAGAAACGAATATCTTCCATACCTCGGGAAGCACGTTCAAACCTCCGTAAAAGGTCTGCCCTAAAACGACGAGCCCTATCTGGATCCATGGCACGTACCCAGGCAGGCTCCCATTGACGAATAACTTCAGCCATCTGTAAGCGACCCCAATAGAGGTCACGATCATCAAGATCGGGAGGAGTGGTTTGGGCACGGCGTACGGCACTTCTCCATAACCGTTGGCCAAATACCCTTACTACTCGTCGAGCACGACGCCGACTCCCAGCTCCTCGCAGCGCTCGACGAAGCTGCTGAGCCAATGGCAACGGCACCGTCGTTAGCCTCGCCCGTTCAGCCTGTGGGACGAGCGCTTCTTCTGTTGTTTGGGTGGGAACACACCTGGGAATCAAAGGTGCAACAGCAGCCAAGCTTTGCCTCAGTTCAGCCCGAGTACTGCGGGCAAAATTGCCACTCGCGGTGGATAAATCCTGAATAGTCTGGTCTAGGCCGGCTTCATTGACGCCCAGAGCTGATCTCAGCTGTCTACGATTTGTCTGAATGTTACGGGCGATGCGTCGTCTACGACTTGCTTCCATCCGAATACCTGTGCGCGGATCAATGGTTTCTCCATCAGGTGGGGTTTGGCCGGCTGTCCGAAAATCACCTAGCCACTCGTGTTGTAGCCTTGGATGACGGCACTGGGGTTTAGCAAGATTGATTACTCGGATTTTGGTATGACCAATGATCGAATCATCAAAAATCTTTTGTGCCATGGGCCGGTTTAGCCGCACACATCCATGGGAAAGCGGTGTCCCGTCTACAGGTCGATACTCATGGAGCGCAATACTGCGACCATTATGAAATTGAGTCCATAGTTCGACACCACCGCCCGTTTCTCGAGTCTTATAGGTAACTCGGAAATTATTACCCAGGGGAGTACAGTTACTACCGCCCCTTCGAGAACCTGCTGCTGAGCAAACACCACCCTGGGAAGCAGATGCATCTAAACAGCAATGCCCTTTGCCCGTGGAGCATTGATCCGATTCCGTAGTGCCGTCCCGTCGAGTGATGGTGACTCGTTGTGGTGTAGTTTGATTCACCAGGATATCGGTAATGGCGCGAGGCGAGCGGGCCGGGACCCGCTGAATGGCTGGACTCTGACGAGCAGATTGCTGCTGTACCACATGGGTAAGTTCGTGGGCCAGCAGGTGTTGTCCTGCTGAGGTATGGGGGGCATACTGCCCTGGCCCAAATACGATGTTGCTGCTTAAGGTGTACGCTTTTGCATGCAGAGCTTGAGCAGACTCGTCAGTGTGAACTCTCACATGGGAAAAGTCTTGACCAAAACGGGGTTCAAAGAAATTGCGAGCTGACGCCGGTAAGGGCTGCCCGCCACCCTGGAGGGATTGAATCCGCGATGCAATTTCTGAAGTAACTTCCGGAGGATGATCGGCGGCTGCGCTGGTTTGAATCGTCTGTTCCTCTTCGCAGTTGGTGCACATTCGCTGGATATGTGGTGGGTGCGATCTAACGCGTCCAACAGTCTCCGAAATGGGCATCCGCATAATTTGCTCTGCCACTCGGTCAGCTTCCTGCTCATATTTATCGTTTGGCTGACCCACCGTGAGTTTGGTTTGAATCGTTGGCAATGGTGTAGTAACGGTTGCCTGGGTCTTAGACTGGCACGTTGCACAGGTACCACCGCCCGTCCTATATTGCCCACATGAATTACATTGGCGCTGCAAGATACTGCCCTGAGACAGAGGGTGACTGGTTGAAGTTTGCTGATGAGTTTGGGCAGGGGCTTCGCGAGACATGATGGAAGTTCTCAGGGAGTAACTCGGGTAGTCGGGGAGCCTGTTTGGTAATATGGCTGCCCCTTTCGATTTATTTGTTTAAGGTTCTCGATGAAATGGATTATGGCGTCTGCGTCTGCCATCCTGAGATCTGCGATTGAATTCGATCCAGTCTCGTGTTCGACCACAGACCCCACTGGTAGAGTGGGCAAAAATTCTAATATTCGGTTTGCTGCCCACTAAACGTCTCAGCATTTGCTCTGCAAAACTGTCCTCTCCAGCACCAAGCTGACAACCATGGAACACGACCACAGCATTACTGGCAAAAGGTTCAGCTTGAATATCTGACACGGTTCGTGCCCCCTGTTCCCTTTGTTCAGCGGTCAGATGAAAGTTGTCGCTCACCAGTCCTCTCCGGGCAACATCGGTGGCAACGACCCCACCACCGGCTATAAACCCATGGCTAAAAATATGCATTTCCTTGAGTTGATTGCCGGTACACCAATAGGTTTTGGCAATCGCTTCAATAATGTCTCTGCCAGATAAATACGGGGTAGGCCCAACTCGAACCCGAGCAGGACATTCAGTACTTGTATCCAGTT
The DNA here is from genome assembly GCA_039191365.1 of Cyanobacteria bacterium P01_F01_bin.13. Classification (GTDB taxonomy): domain Bacteria; phylum Cyanobacteriota; class Cyanobacteriia; order Phormidesmidales; family Phormidesmidaceae; genus Leptothoe. Next base: position 3,102 of record JBCCXQ010000169.1, read on the forward strand.
GGATGGCTCTTATCTGTCGAGCCTTGGTTGTGGCTAAGCCTCTAAAAAATCTGGCACTGTGGCTATCAGCTTGATAGAGCGATAATTTAGGGTACCTAATGCTGGTGGTTCGTCGCCCTCGTCGTCTATTCGGTCGGCGATGCAAAATGTTGTTAGTTGGCTTCTGCTGAAGCGTATGGACAAGCTCATGGGCTAGCAGTTGCCTGCCGGATGTTGTTTCGGGGGCATATTGCCCCTGGCGAAACACAATATTATTGCCCATGGTGTAAGCAAGGGCATCTAACGATTGGGCAGATTCGTCAGTGTGCACTCTTACATGGGAAAAATCCTGTCCAAAACGCGGTTCAAAAAAGTTGCGAGCGGATGCGGATAGGGGCTGTCCACCCCCCTGCAAAGATTGAATCCGTGATGCAACCGGAGGCGTTACCTCAGGGGTACTACCTGGTGTTTCATTGGTTTGTAACTTTTCCTCATCTTCGCAGTTAGCACACAGGCGTTGGATACGGGGTGGCTGCGATCTTGTTCCACCTATCCCGACAGTCCCCGAAGCGGGCATCCGCATAATCTGCTCTGCCACTCGGTCAGCTTCCTGCTCATACTTATCGTTTGGCTGACCCACCGTGAGCTTGGCTTGAATAGTGGGTAACGCCGAATATGTTACAGGGGTACCACTGCCTATTTTATGCTTCCCGTAAGAATTATATTTTCGTTGCAATATGCTGCCCTGTAGTAAGGGCGGATCAGTGGCAACACGTTGAGTTTGAACAGGAGCTTGGGAGAACATGCTAAGGATCCTCAAGCAGCTATATTGGTAGCCAGAAATGTTCAAGTTAATTGCAAAATACCCCGTAGGCTTAAACCTCTGGTATTTGCTAGCTTACTATTATTGCAGGGATTCAAAAGTTAGGCGGTACCCCTTAGGGTGATTTTAGCAAGATTAGCAATAGTCATTTGATTTGCTGAGTCTGAACGTTAGCTTCGCGAGACATAATAGGACTCCTTAATATAAATAAATTACTGATTAGAACCGGTGTGATACAAGCAAGTTTGTCACATTATTTTGTCCACTAGTCTGGCTAGTCTGGTCATCTTAACTAACTCTCATTGAGGTGGCCTAAACTATGCAAACTTAGTAAATCACTGTCACCTCAGTTTTTCGACATGTGTGGAGATCTGGTTTTGAATTGCCTGTCAAGTCGTTATCTTAGAAACTTCGTATCAAAAACAGGGTAAATCTGTCACTCCTCCAACTTCCCATGCAAAAAGCATGTATGCATCTGGCATTTGAATAAGTTTATTTCTTGATAAGCTCGCAAACTTACTGCTAGTACAATATTTTTCAAATACTTTTCTTACGACAGGTGGACCATGTCTATGTGCCCATTCATGAATCAAAGTGGCGGCCTGCTGATCTGCACTTAATTCTGTAAAGTATTTTGGGCAAACCAAATAGATATCCCTCATTGGAGGAGTAACCATCAGTACATCGAAAGGACAACGACACTTATATGCTGAGCTAGGTAATGCATCCAGAATTCGTTCAAAGACTTCGAACAGCTGCTTCCATAGTCTAATATTTTCTTGATCATTTAGCTTTTTTGCTGTTTTTAATGATGTTAACTTGAAATTCCTACGAGCTGCTGCTAGAACCTTTGGTGTAACTTCTTCTTCTAGATCGGTAGGGTGTTTCTTACTAAGCTCATTGGCTGTATTTTTGATGACATTGAATGCGCGTAAATGAGCACTCAAGATAATGTCTTTCTTTATCCCCCCCTTACTCAAAGTTGCATCACAGGTGTGATGAAACTCAACTGAGCGCTGTAGTATGTTCGTTTTACTATTCAGCTGCGTTTGTTGTATTGTATGAGTTAGTTCATGAGCTAATAATCTTTTCCCTATATTTGTTTCAGGTGAGTATTGTCCTGTTCTAAAGACGATATTCTTGCCTATGGTATAAGCTCTTGCATTCAGCGCTTGAGTTGATTGAGAATCTGTGTGCACTCGAATGTGAGAGAAATCTTGTCCAAAGCGGGGTTCAAAAAAGTTTCGGGTGCGATTGGACAGGGGTTGACCTCTACCTTGCAGAGATTGTACGCGAGAGGTAACACCTGCTGTTACCTCTCGCGTACTACCCTGCATTTCCTTTGTCTGTAGC
>JBCCXQ010000170.1:0-5212 GCA_039191365.1 Cyanobacteria bacterium P01_F01_bin.13
CTAAAGCTGCTGTTAGATCTCACTCGCAACGCCCATAAAACCTTGATTATGGCCACCCACAATCCCGATATTGCCCGGTATGCCGACCGCGTATTGCGGGTGCATGAAGGCCATTTAGAAGACGCCACTGCCGAATTTTCGGAGGCAGCCGTTGTCTAATGTCTATCTTGTCTCCTGAAGGGCAGGACTTCGACAAGCTCAGCCGAGTCGTACAAAACCAGCCCCTGCAGTCAGTCTCTCCTCCCCTCTCTAATGCCCCCCTCTGGCGGCTTGCCATTCGCCGTATTCGTCGCCGTCCATTCCAGTATGTTCTCTTTATTCTGGGGATTGCCATTGGGGTGGCCATGATGGTGTCCATTGACCTGGCCAATGGGTCGGCTCAGCGAGCCTTTGAGTTGTCGACGGATGCGATCTCAGGTCGTACTACTCACCGCATTGAGGCAGTTTCGCCCATTGGTGTCGATGAGTCTCTTTACCAGCAGCTGCGAACGGAACTGGGCTATACCCGCTCTGCTCCCATCGTTGAAGGCTATGTGGTGGCTGAAGATTTGGACCGGCAGCCCATGCGGCTGGTGGGGGTGGATTTTTTTGCAGAGGCTCCATTTCGCAGCTATTTGAACAGTAACGGCAAGTCAGATCAGGGTATCGAAGCGTTGACTGCTTTTTTGACAGAACCGGATACGGTGATCTTGGCGAAGGACACCGCCGCTGAATATGGTGTGCAGGTGGGGGACCGGTTGACTTTAACCCTGGCGGGGCAGCCTCTTCTGGCCCGTGTGGTGGGCATTTTGCAGCCCGCTAATGCCCTGACTCGTGATGCCCTCAGCAATGTGCTATTTACGGACATTGCCTCGGCCCAGGAAGTGCTGGGAATGCAGGGACACCTGAGCCACATTGACCTGATTGCTGATGATGAGGCCGATCTGGAGCCGATTCGATCAGTGTTGCCGGAGGGTATCAAGTTAGAAACGGCCCAGGCTCAGAAAAATGCGGTGCAGCAAATGACTGCGGCCTTTGAGCTGAATCTGACGGCTCTGAGTTTGTTGGCCCTGGTGGTGGGCATGTTTTTGATTTACAACACCGTCACCTTTAGTGTGATTCAGCGGCGGGCGCTGTTTGGTACGCTGCGGTGTTTAGGGGTGACCCAGGGACAGTTGTTTCAGCTGATTTTGGGGGAGTCTTTGGTGCTGAGCATTGTGGGGTCTCTTCTAGGTTTGGGGCTAGGAATAGTTCTCGGTCGTAGCATTGTTGGACTAATTACCCAGAGCATTAACGACTTTTATTTTGTTGTCTATGTGCGCGACATTAGTCTCAGCACCTGGACCCTGATTAAGGGAATGGCAATTGGCATTTTTGCGGCTCTGTTTGCATCGTTGATTCCGGCAATTGAGGCGATGCGCACATCCCCCAACAGCAGCCTGAAGCGTTCCACCCTGGAGGGTAAGGTACAACAGATTTTGCCCTGGCTGGTGCTGGCCTGGGGGCTGTTTACCATCGGTGGGATTGGTTTGTTAACCGTTAAAAATGGTGGGCTGGTGATTGCCTTTGCTGGACTGTTTGCCATTTTGTTGGCGGCGGCATTGCTGACACCGCCGTTGACAGCGCTGTTGATGCAGGGGGTGTCGCCAGTGCTCAACGGTCTGATGGGGATACTGGGGAAAATGGCTCCGAGAGATATCACTCGGTCATTGAGCCGGACGTCGATTGCGATCGCATCCCTGATGGTGGCCGTCTCGGTAATCGTTGGCGTATCCGTTATGGTGGGTTCATTTAGAACTACTGTGGTGCAGTGGCTAGACCAAACCCTACAGGCCGATATATACGTGACGCCTCCCAGTACCACCGCTAATCGCGTTCTCGGTAGTGTAGACCCCAGTGTTGTCCAAGAAGCCTACACCTGGCCTGAAATCGACCACATCGTTACCTACAACGATACCGATGTGGAGGTGATTGCCTTTAATCGCGAGGCGGTTGATGTGCCTGAGATGTTAGTCAGTCGCTCTGCCAAGCTGATCTCTGCGGACGGCGATGTATCTAACGGTCAACGCCCCTATGCCTGGATCCGGGACGATGTCAAAAATCCCTGGCCCCAGTTAGATGCTGGTGAAGGTGTGATTATTTCCGAGGCCCTGATGCTACGGGCTGGAGTCTCTGAACCTCCCGAGACCGTCACACTGGAGTCTCCTCAGGGACCAATGACGTTCCCAGTGGTAGCCGTTTTCTATGACTATGCGTCCGATCGCGGCACAATCTTACTCGACAACGATCTTTATCTAAATGCCTGGCAGGACCCTAGCATTGCCTCTTTGGGACTGTTTGTAAAACCCGGTATTTCTGTCGATGGTGTTGTGGCCCACTTGCGAGAGACTTTTAAGGGACGTCAGGATTTGGTGGCCCAGTCAAATCGTAATTTGCGACAGGGGTCCCTAGAAATCTTTGACCGCACATTTGCAATTACCGGGGCACTGCGGCTGTTAGCAATTGTTGTTGCCTTTATCGGTGTGCTCAGTGCGCTGATGAGCCTGCAGTTAGAGCGTACACGGGAGCTGGGGATTCTCCGTGCAAACGGGATGACGCCACTGCAAATGTGGCAGTTAACGTTGCTGGAGACTGGCATTATGGGCAGCCTGGCAGGCTTTTTTGCCATGCCGTTGGGCTATGTGCTGGCCTGGATTTTGATCTATGTGATTAACGTACGCTCCTTTGGCTGGACATTGCAGATGCAGGTGGAGCCGGGGTATTTCTGGCAGGCCTGGATTGTGGCGGTAGTAGCGGCATTGTTAGCTGGGGTATATCCCGCCTGGCGGCTAGGCCGGATGGTTGTGGCAACGGCGATTCGGGAGGAGTAAGAACGTGGCACTGCTCACAAGGAGCTTTTTTACTGCTATAAAAGCCTTCTACAATGGGTTCCCCTTACGAAAGGGAACCGCTAGGGAGGGGTCCTCGATACTTAGCTCCATCGACGGAGACCCCTCCGCCTACGGCACCTCACCTTGGTAAGGGGAGGATGAATGCAAAACTACTTTATGAACAGAACCTTATCCCAGTAGATTGTTCTCAAATCTCTCCCCATGAAACGCTTTCCCCTCGTCATCCTCTCCATCGTCCTTATTCTCCTGGTTGCCCTCTGGCCACGACCAGGCATTACCAACAGCGGTAAAGCCTCTGTAGAATGGCTCTCTGCCCAAGATGCCGAGATTTCCGATGGATTTGTCCGGGTCACTGACCCTAAGACCCTGAAATTTCCCCAGGACCTTGGCCCTCACAATGAATATCAAACCGAGTGGTGGTACTACACGGGTAATCTAGAGACTGACTCAGGGCGAGAACTTGGCTATCAGCTTACATTCTTCCGGCGGGCGCTTACGCCAGAAGCAGCCTTAGTGGAGGATGTATCGGAGTGGCGATCCAACCAAATATATTTCTCTCACTTCACCATCAGCGATATTGAGAATCAGAAATTTTATCCCCACGAGCGATTTAGCCGTCAGTCTGCGCAGCTGTCGGGAGCCCAGGCTGAACCTTACCGAGTATGGTTAGAGAATTGGTCAGCAACAGAAATTGAACCGGGCAAGGTTCATCTTGTTGCCGAAGCGGATGATGTGGCTCTCGATTTAATTTTAGATGAGACGTTGCCACCTGTGTTGCAGGGAGATCGGGGCTACAGCAAGAAAGGACCTGAGCCGGGGAATGCGTCCTACTACTATTCAATCGTGCAGCAGCAAGCGAAGGGCAAAGTTACCGTGGCGGATGAAGCTTTTGAAGTAAGCGGCCTGACCTGGAAAGACCATGAGTATTCTACCAGTGCACTAAGCCCTGGCACAGTGGGTTGGGATTGGTTTTCGTTGCAGCTGGATGATGGCTCGGCCCTGATGCTGTATGGGTTACGGCTAGAGAATGGTGAGATTGCCGATGTTTCTGCTGGTAAATATGTCAGTGCTGATGGTAAGACTCAAACCATTGACCATACTGACTGGCAAATTGATGTGCTGGATACCTGGCGCAGTCCAACCAGTAAGGCGGTTTATCCTGCCCAGTGGCACATTGAAATTCCTAAGTTAGATTTGGTGTTGGATGGGAAATCTCGGATGGCAAATCAGGAGTTGAGCTTTGCCAGAACCTATTGGGAAGGAGCTGTTGGATTTGAAGGTATCTTGGCTGATCAGCCCATTAGCGCCAAAGGTTATGTAGAAATGACTGGTTATGCGGACCGATTAGATTCTGTTCTGTAGGCTGAGGTATCTCGAGCAGCTGATTGCCCATGGACAGTTCGCTATAATTGGTTCAGACTTTCCTGGATGGAGCCAGGTTGCTGATGACTAACTTATTAGTCAAATCCGTACAGGTGGCAGTGCCGATTGACCTATCTTCGCTAACTACTATGGCGAAGATGAGCGATCAGCAATTTTATGATTTTTGTCGGACGAATCCAGATTTGCGGATTGAGCGGAATGCCGATGGAGAAATTATCGTAATGCCCCCCGCCTTTTCAGATACTGGCAACCGCAATGGCCGAATCTTTGGTCAACTCTATATTTGGTCCGAATCAAACGGTACTGGAGAAGCGTTTGATTCTAGTTCAGGCTTTACCTTACCTAATGGGGCAACTCGATCACCAGATGCAGCATGGATTTTAGCTGATCGTTGGAATGCTCTGAGCCCGGAACAACAGGCATCATTTGCGCCGATTGCCCCTGATTTTGTTGTGGAATTAAGGTCTAGCAGTGACACGTTAGCTAACCTGAAGGAAAAGATGGAAGAATATGTTGCTAATGGAGTGCGGTTAGGGTTGTTGATTGATCGAAAGAGTTATCAAGTTTATGCTTATCGTCCCGAGCAAGCACCAGAGATTTTAGACAATCCTGCATCCGTCAGTTGCGAGCCTGAAATGCCAATGTTTTTGCTAAAGATGGCAAGGATTTGGTAAGCATGACGCATAAAACTCTTTATATATCAAGATCTGCACTGTTTCCGATCAAGCCAACTGGATAATGTAAGGGTTGGGTATCAACTCAATGCGGGAAGTAATTCTGGGGAAAGGAGATAGAATATAGAACTCAGAATATACTAGGGGCGATGCTTCTAGCTCCTATATTCTAGATTCCCACCTCACCGAAATTTCCCGGCTTAAATTGGTCCCCTAAGGGTGGCTCTTCGGGATTGATTATGCTTTTTGAGAATTAAAAATGCCAGCAAATGAGGCATCTGAGTC
>JBCCXQ010000171.1:0-4938 GCA_039191365.1 Cyanobacteria bacterium P01_F01_bin.13
CAGTGGGAGGCATTCGAGAAAAAGTGTTGGCCGCTCACCGGGCCGGTATTCGCCGCGTGCTGTTACCGTTGCACAATGAGAAGGATCTGGTGGATGTGCCCGACCATGTGCGCCAGGAAATGGAATTTGTGCAGTGCGATCTCATCGAACAAGTCCTCCAAAATGCCCTGGTATCTGATTCTCCAGGCACCTTAAATAATAGCCATCAGCCTCAGCCTGTGGCGGGCTTAGGGCTGTTGAATTAAGTTTGTTGGCCTGCCCTCACAACATCCTCAAACTTCCTGCTTACTCTGAAGACATAAACGGGTTAATAGTATCAGCCCGGCTTTGAGACTGTTGTTAAGGATTATTGCCGATGACAACTACCCAATTGCACCCACCTACATTTATCACCCTCGATGGTAACGAAGCCGTCGCGCGGGTGGCCTATGCCCTCAATGAAGTGATTGCGATTTACCCAATCACCCCGGCATCTCCCATGGGCGAATGGGCGGATGCCTGGGCAGCTGGCAATAAACCTAATCTTTGGGGGACGGTGCCTGCCATTGTGGAAATGCAAAGCGAGGGCGGTGTAGCAGGAGCTGTGCATGGTTCCCTGCAGACAGGGGCATTAACAACCACATTTACAGCCTCCCAGGGATTGTTATTAATGTTGCCAAATCTCTACAAGATTGCCGGTGAGCTAACGCCCTGTGTGATTCATGTGGCAGCCCGGTCGGTGGCGGCCCAGGCCCTGTCTATTTTTGGCGATCACAGCGATGTGATGGCGGCCCGCAGTACCGGGTTTGCGATGCTGTGTTCAGCATCGGTACAAGAGGCCCAGGATATGGCTGCGATCGCAACAATTGCTTCCCTTGCCAGTCGGGTTCCCTTTATTCATTTTTTTGATGGTTTTCGCACCTCCCACGAGGTTCAAAAGATAGCACTATTGTCTGAAGAAAATCTGCGGGCATTTGTCGATGACGGACTAATTGTTCAACATCGTCAGCGTGCCCTCAGCCCAGACCATCCAGTGATCCGTGGCACAGCCCAGAATCCTGACGTATTCTTCCAAGCACGGGAAGCGGTGAATCTTTATTATCCCCGTTGTTTCGATATTGTTGAGCAGGCAATGGATAGATTTGCCCAACTCACAGGTCGTCAGTACCAGCCATTCCAATACTATGGCGATCCTGATGCAGAACGGGTGATAGTGTTAATGGGCTCTGGCTGTGAAACAGCTCAGGCGACTGTGGATGCTCTTAATGAAATAGGAGAAAATGTCGGTATAGTCAAAGTCCGGCTCTATCGTCCTTTTGATACCCACAGATTTGCGGCAGTCCTGCCCAAAACCGTTAAGGCGATTTCTGTATTAGATCGTACTAAGGAACCAGGGAGTGCTGGTGAACCTCTTTATTTAGATGTCCTCTCAGCCCTGATAGAATCACGTTTCACCACATTAGACAATCAATTACCAGTGATTGTGGGTGGGCGCTATGGCCTTTCGTCTAAAGAATTTACCCCAGCAATGGTCAAGGCCGTTTTTGATAATCTTTTATTGGATGGGTTTCAACATAACCAGAAAGAACCGAAAAATCACTTTACCATCGGCATTGATGACGATATTACCCATACTAGTTTGACCTACGATGCCACGTTTTCCATTGAACCAGAGCAGACTATCCGCACAGTGTTCTACGGCCTAGGCTCAGATGGTACAGTAGGCGCAAATAAAAATACTATCAAGATTATTGGCGAGACGACTGATAATCAGGCCCAAGGCTACTTTGTCTATGACTCGAAAAAGTCAGGTTCGGTCACCACCTCCCACCTGCGCTTCGGTCCAGATGCTATCCATGCTCCTTATCTGATTGACCAGGCCAATTTTATTGCCTGCCACCAATGGATGCTGCTAGACCAACTCGATATTTTAGGTCCAGCCATGTCGGGGGCTACGTTGTTGTTAAACTCTCCCTATGACCTCAAACAGGTTTGGGACAAGCTACCTGAGCGGATTCAGGTGCAGATTCTCCAAAAACAGCTAAAGGTATATGCCATCAATGCCTATGAAGTGGCTCGAACCGTTGGTCTAGCAGGCCGGATCAATACGATCATGCAGACCTGTTTCTTTGCTCTGTCAAAGATTTTGCCTGCCGCTGCCGCGATCGAATCCATTAAAAACTCCATTCGGAAAACCTATGCCAAAAAAGGGGATGCGATTGTAGCGATGAATCTAGAGGCTGTGGATCAGACGCTACAAAATCTATATGAAATCCCCTTGCCTCAGGAATCTTTTAGCAGCTACCAAATACCTGATCTGAAAAGCCCTGTAGCAGATACGGCTCCCCCATTTGTAAAAACTGTTCTCGGTAAGATGATGCAACGTCAGGGGGATTCTATTCCCGTCAGTGCATTACCCTGTGATGGCACCTATCCTACGGGGACGGCTCAGTGGGAGAAACGCAATATTGCCCAGGCGATTCCTGTATGGGATCCGGATATCTGCGTTCAATGTGGCAAGTGTGTGATGGCGTGCCCCCATGGAGTCATCCGTGGCAAGGTTTATGAATCTGGTGCATTGAGGAGAGCACCGAAAGCCTTTAAGCATACCACTGCTCGGGAATGGTCAGGGCAAGAATTTACCCTCCAGGTAGCGGCTGAAGACTGTACGGGGTGTGGTATTTGTGTTGATGTATGTCCGGCTAAAAATAAGTCGATTCCTCGACTTAAGGCAATTAATATGACCTCCGTTTACCAAGAAACATCGGTAAACGGAAATGGTACTCGCGATGTTGTTGACTTACGACAACAGGAGAAACCGAATTGGGAGTTCTTTATGAACTTGCCGGACCCCAATCGACAAGAGCTGAATCTTCATAAGGTCAGCCAGCAGCAGATGCAACAGCCCCTGTTTGAATTCTCAGGAGCCTGTGCAGGCTGTGGTGAAACGCCCTATCTCAAGCTGTTGACCCAGCTCTTTGGCGATCGCTTACTGGTGGCTAATGCCACAGGCTGTTCTTCCATTTATGGGGGGAATCTACCGACTACACCCTGGAGCCATAATGCTGAGGGTCGTGGCCCGGCCTGGTCAAACTCATTGTTTGAAGACAATGCTGAATTTGGGTTGGGGTTTCGGGTGTCAATTGATAAACAGGCAAACTATGCTGTTGAACTGTTGCAGCAGATCGATGCAGAGATGGTTGTGGAAATTGGCTTTTCTCCTATGGAACAATTGACTCACCAGATTTTGCAAACCCAGCAAATCGATGAGGCTGAAATTGCCGAGCAGCGAGAGCGAATAGCTCAGCTAAAAGATGTGTTGCATAAAATGATGGCGCAAGAGATTTCGACAGAGCTGACGGATAAGATTCAACGCTTGTTGCCCTTAGCAGATTATCTGGTAAGAAAGAGTGTCTGGATTGTGGGAGGCGATGGCTGGGCCTATGATATTGGCTACGGTGGTTTAGACCATGTGCTGAGTTGCGATCGTAACGTCAATATTCTCGTCCTTGACACAGAGGTCTACTCCAACACAGGCGGACAGCAGTCTAAGGCTACCCCAAAAGGGGCTGTTGCCAAGTTTGCAGCGGGTGGCAAAGCAGCCGCGAAAAAAGACTTAGGTCTGATGGCCATGACCTATGGTAATGCCTACGTGACCAGTGTGGCCATGGGGGCGCGAGATGAGCATACCCTCAAGGCTTTCTTAGAAGCTGAATCTTACGATGGACCGTCTCTCATTATTGCCTATGCCCACTGCATTGCCCACGGCATTGATATGTCCACTGCCATGAATCATCAAAAAGCCGTTGTGGATTCTGGTCGCTGGCTGCTGTACCGCTATGATCCTCGCCGTCGCTCAGCTGGCAAAAATCCCTTAATTGTAGATAGTCGTGCACCGAAGCTACCGATAGAGCAGTCTATGTATGCCGAAAATCGGTTCAAGATGTTGATTCATAGTCAACCTCAAGTAGCCAAAGACCTTTTGCAGCAAGCCCAACAGGATATACAAACCCGGTGGCGACTTTATCAGTATTTAGCTACGTTAGGAGAGGAAAAACCATGACCGATATTCACGTAAGTCGCAATTCCTTGAGATGGAAACCCTTGAAGTGGTGGCTGTTGGCACTAATCGCTCTACTGTGGGCTCTGTGGGTTAGTCAAGATCCAAGCGTAATCCGGCCTGTGTATTTGCTCTAGGGTTTCAACGTTTAGGCATTTTCTCCCAATAAAACACTCTCACTGCCCACTGCCTGTCTTCACCTGGCACTTTGAATTTTGTGCAGCCCCTTTAGGGCTCTCAATCACCTAATTAATGACAATTACCATGGATATCTCCACCACCTATCTTGGCCTATCCCTCCGTTCTCCCCTGGTAGTCGGTGCCTGTGGTCCCTTAACCGAAAATCTAGATAATCTCCGCCATATGGAAGATGCAGGTGCCGGAGCGATTGTTCTTCATTCTCTGTTTGAAGAGCAACTCCATAAAGAGCGCTTTGAACTCGATTATTATTTGACTCAGGGAGTTGAAAGCTATGGTGAGGCGCTTAGCTATTTTCCTCAGCGCCCTTTATTCCATGTTAGTGCTGACGCTTATCTAGAGCATATTCAGGCGGCTAAACAGCAAGTTGATATTCCCATTATTGCCAGCTTAAACGGTACGACAAGTGATGGCTGGGCTGACTATGCTAAGCAAATTGAGTCTGCTGGTGCCGACGCATTAGAACTTAATCTCTATGCGGTGCCAACAGATATAAGCTTAACGCCAGCCCAAGTTGAACAAACCTACCTGGATATTGTGCACTCGGTGGCCCATGGTGTTGATCTACCGGTTGCGGTCAAACTCAGTCCCTATTTTACAAACCTGGCTAATTTTGCCCATCGTATTTCCCATACAGGGGTAAATGGTCTGGTCCTCTTCAATCGCTTCTATCAGCCTGATATTGATATTGACACACTGGA
>JBCCXQ010000172.1:0-4894 GCA_039191365.1 Cyanobacteria bacterium P01_F01_bin.13
ACCCTGACTAGAAAACGCGTCATAACCATAGGAAGGAACGCGCTCATTAAAGTCAGTCTCACGGCCAGTTACAGTTTTAGCCAGGTTGTCAAAAGAGTCAGAGTTCCAGTTGCGCTCGTGGATAGGCTTGGACTGTTCGCCAAGGAAGTATGCCTGAGAGCCAATCAGAGCGGCTGCGACCCAACCTACGATTACAATTGCCAATACGATAGCCATGTCTAATTTCCTCTTTTAGTATCTGACGGCTGCCTTTGCGTGAGAGACAATCCTCAAATAGAGCAAACGTCAGTCCGTGGATAAGTGTGGTGTTGTCTTATGGACCAAATGTAACGAATATTGTTAAGAAGTGTCAACCTGGATTGACTAAAGCATGGGTGTGGTGATCCGTACTTTGTTTTTTTGGATAGAGTCTAGCTGTTTCATTGCTGAGTTGTAAGTTGTGTAGAGCTTTGCTGTGCTCAGTTGACTGAGTATGTTGGGTGATGTGATCTCTGATAGGATCCAGTCCTATAGCCCCATCTCTATCCGGCAATCTGCTGTTTGATTAGTTCAAACAGGGCTCGCATTCCCATGGCTTCGCCTCCTTCTGGACGTCCTGGCAGACTGCGTAGGTTATAGGCCATAAAATCTACATGGACCCAGGGGATATTATCTTGGACAAATTCTTGTAGAAATAGAGCTGCCGTAATCGAGCCGCCGTAAGAGTCGCTGGCGATATTGTTCATGTCAGCTATCGGGCTGTCTAGCATAGACCGATAGGCATCGTGCAGGGGCAGATTCCAGAGCGGGTCGTCGATGGTCTTGCCTGCACTGAGAAGCTTGGCAATCGTCTGTTCATCGTTACAGAAAAAAGCAGGTAGCTCTGTTCCTAGGGCAACTCTGGCTGCTCCTGTGAGGGTGGCGCAATCAATGATCAGCCCAGCATCTTCACTGCTTGCTTCCCAAAGGGCGTCGGCAAGTACCAGACGACCTTCGGCATCGGTGTTACCGACTTCTATGGTGGTGCCTTTACGGGAGGTCAAAATATCTAAAGGTCTTAGGGCATTGCCAGCAATGCTGTTTTCGACAGCAGCGACCAAGACACGCAAACTGACAGGCAAGCCAATTTCCATGATCATCTGGGCTAGCCCCAACACTTGTGCAGCTCCCCCCATGTCTTTTTTCATCAGCCGCATGCCGGTGGCTGATTTAATATCCAGACCACCACTATCAAAACAAACGCCCTTACCGACAAGGGTTACTTTGGGAGCATCAGGATTGCCCCAATGCAGGTCGATTAGCCGGGGAACACGGGTACTGGCTTTGCCAACGGCGTAAATCATTGGATAGTTCTCAATGACTAAATCGCCACCAGCGATGACTTCTATTTTTGCTTCGTAGCGGTCTGCCAGGCTGCGGGCTGTTTCTTCTAGCTGATCTGGTCCCATATTGTTAGATGGGGTGGTGACGAGATCTCTGACTAGATACGTGGCTTCTGTAGCCGCTTTAACATAGGTTATGTCTGCGTTTTTGGGAGGGTTGAGGGTGGCGGGTAATCCTGATTTTGTAAGTTTGTAACGGTCAAAGCTGTAGCTGCCTAGCTGCCAGCCTAGGTAGAGTTTAGTGGCGTCTTGGTCAGAAAGGGGGCTGTTGAGGATGTAGTTACCCGGCGGTAAAGTTTTGGGCAAGCCTCCCAGGGTCCAAGTGTCGAGAGTGTCAGGCCGTCCAACCAATACTTTGGCTAGTTTACCGACGGCATCGGGCACCAGGCAATGGCTGCCAGCTTGAGCTGTAAAACCAGAGGTTTGGCACCATGCAACGCTGTCAGGATGAGCAGTCTGGAGCTGTTCTGCATTTACCAGATAAATTGCGATCGCATCTGCCAAGGGAAAACCTCCACACCTTCAAAAACACTTGTTCAAACGAGTTTAGTTTGCCTCATGGTCATCAGCAACTGTGTACTAGCTGAGCATTATCCCCAGATTTACACCTGAAAATCATGTAGCTTTACGGACGCTCAAACAAATTTCGTTGTTCTTCGATGAATGGCCGCATAAAACATCCATCGAGATGATCATCGACTAAGCCCATGGCCTGCATAAAGGCATAGGCCGTTGTAGGACCGACAAATGACCAACCTCGCTTCTTTAAATCCTTACTCAACGCTGTAGACTCTGTCGTTTTACTCAGCTGAGACAGAGTGGCGTAGTCGCAAAGATGTGGACGGTCCGTGGGCTCATATTGCCAAAAATAGGCTGCAAGCGAGCCCCACTCATCCACCAGATCACAGGCCCGTTGAGCATTATTAATGGTGGATTCAATTTTCCGACGATGGCGGACAATGCCTTTATCCTGAAGTAATCTTTCAACGTCGGTGGTTGTGTAACGAGCTACTTGCTCAAATCTAAACTGATCAAACGCTGATCGAAAATTATTGCGCTTGCGCAGAATGGTTAGCCAGCTAAGTCCTGACTGAAACCCTTCCAGGCAGATTTTTTCAAATAGCGTTTGATCGTTTTTAACAGGACGGCCCCATTCATGGTCGTGATAGGCCAAGTATTCAGCATCTTCACCAGGCCACCAGCAGCGTACCCGGCGATCAGAGCCGATAATTAGGCCGTCCTTCATAGGATCTTTCTAAGGTTTGACGATATATTCGCCTTCAATGGGGTCAATTCTCCCCTGAGCCACTAACGTTTGATAGATCATGGCCGCAACTTCGGCGCGGGTAGCTGGGCGATTAGGATTGAGCGTATTAAGCTCTGGATGATTTACCACCAGATTATTCTGAGTGGCAGCAGCAATTTTGGGAATTGCCCAATTTTGGATATCAGCGGCGTCGCCGTAGCGCGTGACCACTTCAGCGGCATCTCCCTGAACGGTGGCGTTAGTTCCGGTAACCATAGCAGTCAGGGCCTGGGTCCGAGGTACAGGTAACTCTGGCTTAAAGGTACCATCTGGAAAGCCATTCATATAGCCTCCCTTAACGGCTTCATTAATAAAATCCAGGGCCCAAAAATCAGCCGCTACATCAGAAAACGTAATCGCTGCTTCATCCTCAGATAGGGGAAATGCCTTGGTAATAGCTCTGGCTAGCTGGGCACGACTGATAGGCTCATCGGGTTTAAAGGTGCCGTCTTGGGTGACGCCGTCCACAATGATTCCGTCAAATACATCGCGTTCGCTAAGAGCATCAATGTAGGGCTTAGCCCAATAATCATTAGGGACATCAGCAAATTTGAGTGCTTCCTGGGTGACCTCTAATGGAGGGGCCACAGGTTCCGCTGGGGGGGCTACTGCTGCCGGTGCTGCTGGCTCAGTTTCCGCTTGCAGCGGCGGCGGCGCTACCGGAGTAGTTGCACTGGCTGCTGGAGTTGTGTCCTCGCGAACAGTTGCCTGACTCCTGGGCGGCACTATCTGGGCAGCGGCGTCTTCTGCAGAGCTACCTAAGTCTCCCAAAATGCTGCCAGCACCCGCTGCACCAATGGCTTCTGCTGCACCAAAACCAATGTCGTCGGGGGTACCAATCTGAATATCGGCGTCGGGACTGTCAGCACCGTCTAGCAGATTGCCATTGTCCACTTCCCCTAGCGGGAGTGTTCCGTCCCCATCAAGAACTAAAGTATTGCCGAATAAATTAACGCCTGACCGAGTTAACCCCCAAAATAAGACGCTGCCCAACGTTAAAAATGCTACGAACAGTGCAATGAGTTCATCGTAGTCAATGACATGACGACGGCTGTTATTAGCATCTGGATCGGACGGAACTTGTGACACAGTAGACTCCCAAAACCTAATGGAGGATAAAAAGAAACATATTCCTCATATAAAGATAAGCCAGAAAAGAATCCAATTAAGCGTTAATACTTACATTTCTAAATTATTCTTTCTATTAGGGTTTATGTAAGTGTTTATTTCCTTCGGTGGTATTAATTGTGATCCACCGTTCTTTTGATTGATGATTTCGTTATTTAACAAGCATTCTAAAAAGCCTCGCATTAGCGTACTGTTAATGCGAGCTGTCAGACAACTTGGGCTGGTTGCTTTGCCAGCACTAGGATTAGGCGGTTGCGTATCGATGACAGAGATTTCTGCTTTGCAGCCTGTATCGGGTCTGGTGAGTCAAATTATGGCCAGGGCCATTGCCGTAGATGCCCTTATCTATAGGGTGCAGCAACGTCTGGATACGATTCATCCTCTAGAGAAAGAGGCCGTTTCTACGGGGGGCTTGGGGCCGATTAGGCTGGGGATGACGATTCAAGCAGCGGCCAATGCAGCACAAGTTAGCTTTGTTGTATCTCCGCTAACTCAGTCTCCGGTGTGTCAGTACTATCTGCCAGAAAACTTCGATGCTGAAAAAGGTCGGCGGACAGCTCCGATTGACGGTATTGGACTGATGGTGGTTAACGATCAGATCATTCGTATTGATATCTGGCCGGGTAGTCCTATAAAAACTGTGAGTGGTTTGGGGTTGGGGGCAACCATTGAAGATGTTGAGGCTGCCTACGATGAGCAAATTGAGCTGACTCCCCATCCTTACACTGATGGTAAGTACTTAACTCTGACGCCTGAGGCTTCTGGCAGTAACTTATTTAGCCTGGTATTTGAGACTGATAAAGACGGCAAGGTCACTCAGTTTCGAACTGGACAGCTACCGGCTGTAACCTGGCCTGAGGGCTGTTCTTAAGCTGTCTTTGGTCTGATCTTGATACACTCAGGGGATGTCTTTCACGACCTCTGCTCTATGGTGAATCGGTTGGCCCAAAGCCAAAGCTTGTACCTGCGCAAACACGCTCACAATCCTATTGATTGGTGGCCTTGGTGTGATGAAGCGTTGACTACGGCGCGTTGTGAGGATAAGCCGATTTTTTTGTCGGTGGGTTACTCTAGCTGTCACTGGTGCACGGTGATGGAG
>JBCCXQ010000173.1:0-4886 GCA_039191365.1 Cyanobacteria bacterium P01_F01_bin.13
CTACTCCCTAGAAACCGGTGCCGGGTTTGGTGGCCCCCTCACCGCCATGCGTCTGCCCGAACATGAACAACTGGAAGTTCCCTGCGCGTTTGACTATAATCAGCGCACTCCCAGCTTTGCCAAACGGATGGAACCGCTGGTAACGAAAAAGCTCGTCAAGCAGGTCACTGACAGCTCACTCACCCTGTTTAAGTACAGTTCCAAAGCCTTTTTTACACCCACCGCCTGGGATGACTATCCGGAGTTAAAACTGGCCCGTGGGGTGGTGGTGGGTCTAGACGGTAACCCAATCAGTCAACCCTTTCCGCGCACCTTTAACTATCTAGAGCACGAGACCACCCTGCCCTCCGACACCAACATTATCGCAGTCGAAAAGCTCAACGGCTTTTTAGTTACCACATTTTTGCATCCCTACGATGCCAACCAGGTGGTAGTCACCTGTTCCGGCTCCTTTGCAGGAGACTACGTTGACCGGGCCAAGGCATTACTCTTCAAAAATGGTCTCTATGGTCGCGTCCTGGCCTGGTTGCAGCAACATCGCACCACAACACTGTTGTGGGAAGCCATCCACCCTGAGGACCCCCATATTATTCAGTACGGACCTGAGGAGCACGGTCTGCATTTGATTGGGGCCGGAATTTTGGGTGATGGGTTTGAGCGTGAGGATGGATTAGATGCGATCGCAACCACCTTGCAAACACCCCGACCCACCTGGTTCCTCTGTACGTTTGGGGATGCCATCTCCAAATCCCACCACGTCGAACACGAAGGCTTTATGATCCGCCTCGCCAGCGATGGCACCTTTGCCCTCAAGCTTAAGAGCCCCTACTACCTCCGCACCAAGTTCCTGGCCCGACTCACTCCAAAAAAATTCAAACACATGTATGGCCACCCCCAAAAATTCAAACAAGAACTCGACGAAGCCTTCTGGCCCCTGGTCGACACCGTCACCAGCCAGGTCACTCAAGACACCTGGCTAACCTGGAGCGATGTAGAACGTCGTGATTTTGTTCAAAGCTGGATGAACGAGGTATACAAGTAGTAGAAGTAGCCTAACAATGATGCAGTTCAAAGCTCTGAGATAGCCATGACCAGCCCGACGAATCAAGTCCCTGCAAAGGAAAATCCCTCTACTGAATTGGCTATTGCTCCACAGTTCATTGAGGAAGGAACGTTGTATGACACTGATTTCATGGCTTGGTGCGAGTATCAGGCTGCTGCATTGCGCGCAAAAGATTTCAACAATCTAGACCTAGTAAACCTAATTGAGGAAATCAGCGACATGGGGCGTGAGCAATTTAACAAAACCGCCTCCCTAACCCGACAAATTATCATCCATATTCTCAAATTACAGGCTTTTCCAAACGATCAAGCTGTCGAACACTGGCACGATGAAATCGAAGCCTTTCAAGACAGCCTTGACGACATCGTTAGTGGATCTATCCGCTATCGCTTTCAACAACAAGAAACCTTTGCCACCCAACAAGCTAAAGCTCTACGAAGACTCCAACGAAAGTATCCAGATACCAAGTTTCAACCTTTAGAGCCAATGTCACTCGATGAGATTATTAACTGGACTGAAAAGAACTGAAACGAGGTTCTGAACAATAGCAATCAATGCCACCCCGCCACAAACCAGTGTGTCGGAGCAGACATATATACACCCTGGATGATCTGATCGAACAGACTGCCGGGGTGGAATGCCGCAAATACAAAGGCGTTATCGACGAAATTCCAGCGGCGTACAAACCCATCGATGAGGTCATGGCTAACCAGCGGGATTTGGTGGTGGTGGTGGCTACGCCAAAGCAGGTTATCTGTGTGAAGGGAAAAGCTTAAATTTGTTCCAAATCGCTGGGTACCTGCCGCTGACGTAAACCGAAGTTAAGCTCATTACTGGAGTAAGAGGTGCCAAAGGTTTCTGCCAGGCTCACCACCTGACGTAGGGCTGAGCGAAAGTTGTTTCCCTGTAGGGTGCGCAAAGGATGCAAATACAACGCCACGACGGCCCCATCAGTCACGGCATAGCGAGCATCTAAAGCCGTATGAAAGTTGGCTGCCAGCATTGCCTGCACCTGCTGCGTCGTCAGTTCTTCTACTGGTACCACTGGGCTAAATACTCGCATTCGATCGTTAGCAGCATCCGCTAAAACGATGACAGCTCGTCCACCAACGGTAAAGCGCCACTGACCATTTTCTCCTTCAACGTTGCTGACCTCTGACTCCAGGATTTGCTCTAACCGGTCCAAAGTCATGAGCTGCAGCCGTTCGGTCGTCTGAGCACAGGCTGCGGTCGTTACTAGCGGCGCAGAAACTATGATTAGACTTGCGATCGCAAATGCTGCAGTACGAGGTAATAAAGCCATGGCTAAAGGTTTGAAGATTGTACTAATGGTAAATACCTAAACTGAGCCAAGCCTGAGAACCTCTTGAGAGAGGCATACCTTTCCACGTCTCCAGACGGAATACTTCGGATGCTGATAGTTTGCAAATCAAACTGTAAAAACTAAGCAAGAGTTCTTTCAGAAAACCCAAATCGGTTCGGTTTACGCTCTATCTCTCTAGCAGTCCTATGAAAATCAATATACTTGGTTCATTATTACTCCTACTGGTGTTTGGTAACGTTGTCGCCTGCGCTACCTATACCGCCACTGCAATAAAAGGACAGAGTACATTGCCACCCGAACAGACTACATCACCACCCACCATCACACCTGAGAACTGGCCCACGACCAATGGGGGCGCAACAGTCAATGCAGACATTGAAGCTCGTATTGATGAGCTAATGGCCTCTATGACCATCGAAGAACTGGTGGGACAGACGATCCAAGCAGATATCAGTCATGTGACCCCTGAGGATGTGCGCCGCTACCGCTTAGGGTCTATTCTAAATGGAGGCAACTCTGCCCCTGGAGAAGATGTGCGGGCTACAGCAGATAAGTGGCTAGCCTTAGCCGATGAGTTTTATGCCGCCTCCATGGACACAACCAATGGTGGGAAAGCGATTCCCATTCTCTGGGGGACTGATGCTGTTCACGGTCATAACAATATTATAGGCGCGACAATCTTTCCTCATAACATTGGGCTGGGCGCAACTCGCAATCCTAAACTCATCCAAAAAATTGGTGAAATAACAGCTAGAGAAGTCATTGCCACCGGTATGGATTGGACCTTTTCTCCCACTCTAGCAGTCGTACGCGACAACCGCTGGGGCCGAACCTATGAGAGTTACTCAGAAGATCCAGAGATTGTTGCTCAATACGCCACAGCCATTGTTAAAGGTCTGCAAGGAGAATTGGGGAGCAGTGACTTTCTTCGTAACCAACATGTGATCGCCACAGCCAAACATTTCATTGGCGATGGTGGCACTCAAAAAGGCAAAGACCAGGGCGACAACATCGACAGTGAAGCTGACCTGCGGGACTACCATGGGATGGGCTATCCCACAGCTATTGAAGCGGGGGTGCAAACAGTGATGGCGTCATTTTCCTCATGGCATGGCGAGCGTATGCACGGTCACAAGGCACTGTTAACCGATGTACTCAAAGACCGCATGGGCTTTAACGGATTTGTCGTCGGCGACTGGAACGGTCATGCCCAAATTCCCGGATGTTCTACTAAGAGCTGCCCCACTGCGTTTAATGCAGGTATTGACATGTTCATGGCCCCCGATGGCTGGCGTCAGCTCCATGAGAATACCGTCGCCCAGGTCAAGTCTGGAGACATTCCCCGTGCTCGTCTAGAAGATGCCGTGCGTCGTATTTTGCGAGTTAAGTTTCGCTTGGGACTGTTTGAGAAATCCAAACCTTCCGAACGACCGTTAGCAGGCAATTACGCCCTGTTAGGCCATCCCGATCACCAGGCCATCGCAAGACAGGCCGTTCGGGAGTCTCTAGTTCTCCTCAAAAATCAGGAGAATTTTTTACCACTGCGTACGGATCAAACCATCCTGGTGACAGGCGATGGCGCTAATGATATCGGCAAACAAACCGGCGGTTGGACCCTCTCCTGGCAGGGCACTGGCAACACCAATGAGCATTTCCCCAATGGCACCTCTATCTGGGAAGGGTTACGCAGTGCCATAGCCGCAGGTGGTGGCAATGCTATCTTGAGTGAAGATGGCAGCTACGACCAGACACCGAATGTGGCAATTGTCGTCTTTGGCGAAAATCCCTACGCTGAGTTCAAGGGAGATTTAGAAAACTTAAACTATTCATCGGACAAAGACCTGCAGCTACTCCAATCATTTCAAGCCAAAGGAATTCCCACAGCCGCTGTATTTCTCTCAGGTCGGCCTCTGTGGGTAACGCCTGAGATTAATGCCGCCGCCGCCTTTGTGGCGACATGGTTACCAGGTAGCGAGGGAGCAGGCATAGCCGATGTACTACTCCGCAAACCCAACGGTGACATCAACTTTGACTTTACCGGGAAGCTCTCATTCTCCTGGCCACGCACTGCTACACAAACCAAGGTTAACATAGGTGACAACAACTACGATCCGCTGTTCTCCTATGGCTACGGACTCACCTACAAAGATAATGGCAATCTAGCAGAACTACCAGAAATCTCAGGGCTAGACGGCAGTGAAGCTACCACAAGTAATGCCTTCTTCGCCTTTGGTAATCCCATCGCCCCCTGGAGTCTGCAGGCCACTGCAGGAGAGACGTCAAGCACCATCGTGGATGCCAGAACTCAGCTGGCAAATACCCTGACAATTCGTTCGGTTGATCGAGCTGCTCAGGAAGATGCAAAACAGTTTATCTGGAGCGGTCAAGGAAAAGCGTCCATAGCCATCACAGGGCCTGCTACAGACTATTCTGCCGCCTCCCACTATGGCGATATGGTCTTGACTATTCAATATCGGGTAGATACTCCACCGCAAGGAA
>JBCCXQ010000174.1:0-4710 GCA_039191365.1 Cyanobacteria bacterium P01_F01_bin.13
TCATCTAGACGTCTATCGTTAGACAATCCAGATGCGGTCGCTGATAGCTTATCTAGACGTCTATCATTAGATAATCCAGACGCGGTCAAAGAAGCCCTGCATCTTACCCGCGAGAGTCTGATTTGCGGACTGATGAGCGATAAAATAATGCGCAAACACCAACGGTTTATCGCCCGTCGGCATGAGTTATTTGCCAGCATAGAGACCAATTTATCCAGTCTGCAGGCCCTGCAAGCCTCAGAAATGGCTGGTGACTATGGGCAGCTGCTCAATGAAGCCCTCCAGGTGGGCGCAACTGTCCATCAAGAACTCAGAAAAAGCCATCTCTAAAGGAGCTGTATAAAAATAATGTCCTAGACGGCGGGCAATGGACAGTGCCCAGCGCAGCGAACTGTCCAATAATCCTCCAGTAGGAAAACACCCACGATTACGGCTAAATGTGAGGTTAACATTAAAGTCGTCTTACGGTAGCCTGTTACTCAAACGAGTAGAGTTTAATAGATAATAGTACATACATTTCTGCTGCTATTTAGTCGTGAGGAAGTTCCTGCCCGTTGTGGGTTTAAAGGGCTTCAAGGGTGATTTTTATTTATGAAAAAGACATTCGTCCTCGATACCAACGTGCTTTTGCACGACCCCAGGGCTATTTATCGTTTCGAGGAGAATGATGTCATCTTACCCATTGCCACCATTGAGGAGCTGGACCGGTTTAAAAAATCCTTAGATGAAACGGGTCGAAATGCGCGCCAGGTGTCCCGGGCCTTAGACAAACTAAGAGATCAGGGTAATCTCACCGACGGTATTCGTTTAGAAGGAGATGGTATTCTCAAAGTCTCCCTGTGTCATCAAGAAACCTTATCTTCGCTACCGCTGGAGCTAGAAGGAGATAAGGCCGACAATGAGATTTTGGCAGTAGCTCTAGAGCACAAACTTGTTTGTGCATGTCCAGTAGTGTTGATTAGCAAAGATACCAATTTGCGGATCAAGGCTGATACCCTGGGACTGGCCGCAGAAGACTATGAAACCGATAAAGTTGATATTGATGATCTATATTCTGGCACAGGAGAACTGCTCGTTGACGCAGAACAACTTAGCCAGCTGTTCCGCGATGGGACATTAGAATTGGAAGGGAAATTCCACCCCAATCAGTCCCTCACCCTGATTGATGTGAACAATCCAGCCCACACCGCCTTGGCTATGATGGATGGTGAATCGGGAAAGATTGTGCCGTTGCCAAAAGTCCCCTACGCAGGGATTTCCCAAATACATCCCCGTAACCGAGAACAGAAATTCGCATTAAATCTGTTGTTAAATGACAACATTCCTCTGGTTACCCTAGTTGGTAAAGCTGGAACGGGTAAAACACTGTTGGCTATTGCTGCAGGTGTGCAAAAAGTTTCTGAAGAGAGAATCTACAGTCGTTTATTAATATCTCGTCCAGTGGTGCCGATGGGACGAGATATTGGCTATTTGCCAGGAGATATTAATGAGAAGCTAACTCCGTGGATGCAGCCGCTCTATGACAACTTTGATCTGATTTTTGGCACCCAAGATCCAACGGGTAAACCCGCCCATTGGCGACGAGGTCACGAAGAGCTAATGGAGATGGGCCTTTTGCAGATTGAGGCCCTCACCTATATCCGAGGACGGACATTGCCCAAACAATTTTTGATTGTGGATGAGGCTCAAAATCTAACGCCCCATGAAGTCAAAACAATTCTGACTCGGGCAGGCGAAGGGACCAAAATTGTTCTAACTGGTGATACAGCACAAATTGACAATCCCTATGTGGATGCCGCTAGTAATGGTTTGACCTATGTTGTGGAACGATTTAAGCATGAGCCATTGGCCGGTCACATTATTTTGACGCGGGGCGAGCGTTCGGCCCTGGCGGAAAGGTCTACCGAATTGTTGTAGGGGCGTTGCACTTCGTAGGGGCGTTCCATGGAACGCCCCTACGAGATAATTGGCAAAATGGGAAGGCTAGAATAGACAGGTTGGGCACACTTTCGATTAACCATGGCTACTCAGCAGGGCGACTATGAACATTTGCTTGCAAGGTGCAGCGACTACCAGGGGGCACTGGCACTGCTGAAACAGCACCGTCCCTATTTAGAGATGTTGCCAAGCATACGCCGTCCCCAGGAAAGCATAGTCACTATACCGCTCCCTAATATCAGTATTCGCCGTGCCCTGGATAGTCGTTTAGGACCGGTGAGTAGTCGTCGAGAAATGATATCTCTACCCTGTGATTTAGTCATACTGATGTGTGACCCAGAGTGGAAAATCAAAACCGGGGTGGATGTAGTGCTGTTTATTCAGCGTCCGGATGAAGACTTTTCGGAGCTATTGTCTCGATGGCGTCGCACCCAAATATTGCTCTCGGAAAGCTACGAGTGGTTGATGCCGATGCAGCATGAGCATTTGCTCAATGAAGGGTCCGAGCGTGCTTATCCATTGTTCATTACCTTTCCACACACACCAGAGCGAATTATTCGTGGTTTAGATGGAGCCGGACTACCTGTGGTGGTTTATACGCCCACACTATGGAGTGATCCAGAGGAGCGGACAAGCCTGGTGGAGCCCCATCAGTTCGAGTCTGAGGAACTCACAGATGATGGGGATGAGGCTCTGCGAGAGTGGGGAATTGATATTGAGGCAATGGATGAAGGTGGGGAATAGGAACCTTCGGTAAGGGCATCTACAAGAAAGTGTTCCTACAGGATTGTCTACTTTTAATCGGGTTTAATGAATTCGGGTTTGGTATAAATCCTTAATTGGAGCGGATTTTACTTGGAATTCTTAGGATAAATGGGGTAGAACGGTATATCGGCTTTTCTTGATTGAAGCGACCCTATGAGCAAGAAGGTACTGGCGGAGTTTGAGCTAGAGGATGGCACGACGTTTTTGGTAGAGGTACCGGAACCCATTAATGAGGATGCGGTAGAGGAAGTGTCCATTCTGGATGAGCCGGTGCTGAAGGCGAAGCAGACGTTTGAAGCGTCATTGGATAAGGTGATTCCGGTGGCATCTGCGGCGATGGAACGGCTGAAAACGGGGCTGACGACGCCTGCAGATGGGATTGAGGTGAAGTTTGGGTTGAACCTGAGTGCCGATGCTGGGGTGATATTTTCTAGCGTGGGTAGCGAGGTGAGTTTGGAAGTGACGTTGAAGTGGGGTAAGTAGGAACAGCGGCATGGCAAACGACGGTGCTGGAATGGAGTGTAAAACGGCGATTGCCCGATTCTACAAAGGCTCCAAGGTAATTGGTGCGGGCATTTTGGTGGAAGGGGGCTATGTGCTCACCTGTGCCCATGTGGTGAAGCAGGCTCTGGGGTTGGAAAAAGCCCAAGAGCCCATTGGTCAGCAGTTAAAAATCAATTTTCCCTTTGTATCGCTGTCTCAGAAGCTATCGGCAGAGGTGCTGCTGTATCGACTGGCCAAGGATGAGGATAGAGCAGAGGATATCGCTGGGTTACGGCTGCTGGAGACGATGCCAGATAAGGTGACGCCTGCCAAACTGATGGCCGGACATTATCTAGGTCTGGAATTTGGCGCTTTGGGATTTCCAGAAGGGCATCCCCGAGGGGTGTATGCCTATGGCACTCTAAAGGAAGAACTGCCCCATGGCTGGGTGCAACTGGAGGATGATAAGACCCAGGGCATGGCGATTCAGCCTGGGTTTAGTGGCACGGCTATTTGGGATCAGACTGCTAATGTTGTGGTGGGTATGGTTGTAGCACGGGATAAAAAAACGCCCGAAGCTAAGATTGGGTTTATGATTCCGGCGAGACCATTACTGGCAACGGTGCTGGATTTGGAGATGCTGGGGCTGAAGTCGGTTTTGAGTGCCTATGAAACTGAGCTGACGGATGCCATTGCTACTGCTTATCAGCTTTGCTGTCCTGAAGGATATTTGGAACCCACACCGACTGATTTACCAGGGACATTGCATAACCTGAAGAGGATGAAGCCTGATGCACAGGGGCATCGAGCGATTGATCGGTTTGTGATGCTGTTGAGTTTACCGGCATTAAACTCAGACATGGTTTCCCAGAAAGTTTTGCGGGAGTGGGTAGAGTCTCGGGTGGATGACCTGCAAGCATTAAAAGACAGCGTTGCCCCACTGCTAGAAAAACAAACTGCTTTGGAATCTGCGGCGGTAGAGTCCCATCTGTTGATCTATGTGAAACCGACCTATCAACAGACGGGGGAATACCCGGTCAAGGCGTGGCTGATTCCTGATGCTAAGCTCTACGATGCCAAGACGGGGGCTGGGAAAGAAGAAATCTATGCAACGGATAGGGACACCATTACCCAAAGTACGCTAGCCAGCTATGTGCAGGCTTGTTTGGAGACCGTAGTACAGCGTTCGCCCAAGGATTTAATGGTGCATCTGATTTTGCCCCTGGCCTTGATCCATGAAAATGTGGACACCTGGTCTTTGATGGACGATCTTGGTCTGCCAGGGTTAACCCTGACATCCACCATGGGAGAGCGCTATCGGCTGGTGGTGGGCATTGCAGAACGATTACACCCGAAGGTGTTAGGCTTTTTTGAAGAACGGTGGCGGAAAAATTGGGAGGCGTTGCATTCGCTTAATTCTGCAGACCTATGTGATGCCTTTGTAGCAGGGTCGGGAGACTGTTCTCAGGGAATGCTTAAGGGCCAATGGCAAACAAATCAAAAGCTGGGCTTAAAGCTTTCCAA
>JBCCXQ010000175.1:0-4567 GCA_039191365.1 Cyanobacteria bacterium P01_F01_bin.13
CCCCTGAAGCGGTGGTGGATGAGATTACTCGCAGCGGCTTACGCGGACGCGGTGGGGCAGGCTATCCCACGGGTTTGAAATGGGCCACCGTGGCCAAAATGCCGCCGGGACAGAAGTATGTAGTGTGCAACGCAGACGAGGGCGATCCGGGAGCCTATATGGATCGCAGTGTGTTGGAGAGCGACCCCCATCGAGTGCTGGAAGGGCTTGAGATCGCAGCCTATGCCGTCGGTGCTAACCAGGGCTATATTTACGTTCGAGGCGAATATCCCCTGGCCATTCACCATTTACAAACCGCCATTCGTCAGGCCAAGCGCCACGGTCTTCTAGGCAGTCAGATTTTTGACTCCCCCTTTGACTTTCGTATTGACCTGCGCATTGGGGCCGGGGCCTTTGTCTGTGGTGAAGAGACTGCCCTGATGGCATCCATTGAAGGCAAGCGGGGCATTCCCCGACCGCGGCCGCCCTACCCAGCAGAATCAGGACTGTGGGGCTGCCCCACCTTGATCAACAACGTGGAAACCTTTGCCAACATTGCTCCCATCATTCGCCATGGCGCTAACTGGTTTGCCTCCATCGGCACAGAACAGAGCAAAGGCACCAAGGTCTTCTCCCTCACGGGAAAGGTGCAAAATGCGGGGCTGATTGAAGTCCCCATGGGCATCTCCCTACGAGAGATTGTCGAGGAGATGGGCCAGGGCGCAACCAACGAGGCGCAGGTGAAAGCAGTGCAGACGGGCGGACCCTCGGGGGGCTGTATTCCAGCGGCATCCTTTGATACGTCGGTGGACTATGAGTCCCTCAAACAACTGGGGTCGATTATGGGCTCTGGCGGCATGATCGTCATGGATGAGCACACCCGCATGGTGGATGTGGCCCAGTTTTTTATGCAGTTTTGTATGGATGAATCCTGCGGCAAATGTATTCCCTGTCGAGCCGGAACGGTGCAGCTCTATCAGTTGCTCACAAAATTTAAGCAGCACCGGGCCACACCAGCGGATTTAGAACAACTGGAGATGCTCAGTGATGTGGTAAAAAATACCAGTCTCTGTGGGCTGGGGCAGGCAGCGCCCAATTCAGTGTTGAGCACGCTGCGCTACTTCCGAGATGAATACTTAGCGGCGATGCAGGACAGCGTAGACGCGTAGACGTTGCTTTACAACCCTGGTCAATATTCGGACAATACCCATAGAACCCTCACTGCTGGGCAATTTTTCTATGGATCAGACCGAGGCTCAGACTGACCAACAGGTGACAGCCAGCGGCTTTCTAGCCTGGTTACCTCAGCTCAGACGTGAAATATGGATTCTGGCAGCGGGACAGCTGCTGTTGTACATCGGTCAGGGATTTACCCTAGTCTATGCATCGATCTACTTTGTCAATGAGTTAGGCTTTTCACCCACTCAAGTGGGGCTAGCGCTGAGCAGCAGCGGTCTGGCTGGGGTCGCCGGACGATTTTGGTCAGGCTATGCGATTGATTCTGAATTTTGGGGTCGCCGCCGTACACTAATGCTGTCTGCAGCAGTGACTGCCCTAGCCTGTTTTTGTTTGGCCTTTGCCAATACCTTTCCCCTGCTAGTACTCGGCAATATGCTGCTGGGTTTGGGAGTGAGCCTCTACTGGCCCGCCAATTTATCGGTGACAACAGACCTGACCACCCCCGAAAATCGTACGGAAGCCTTTGCCCTGACACGATTGGTAGATAATTTAGGCCTGGCCTTAGGGGCACTGCTAGCGGGGCAGTATGTTGCCATGTCTGGTAACTACAGCATTCTATTTATGCTCAAGGGGGTGACCTATTTCCTATTTGTTGGGGTGATTTATGCGGCCATTGAGGAAACTCGACAGCCACACACCAAGGTTCGTAATGTTTGGCAAGATTGGTGGCAGGCCCTGTGCGATCGCACCCTCCTCACCTTCCTCAGCGCCAACATTATTTTCACCATCTACGCCGCCCAGCACACCAGCACCCTGCCCCTGTACTTAGCCAACTTTATCCCCCATGGCAATACAGAAACCGGCTTTTCAGAGCAATGGATCAGCTATTTTTTCGTGTGGCATGTCCTGCTAAAAATCTTCCTGCAGCTGCCCATTACCCGCCTGGTCAAAGGCATCAACCACGTTTCTATTCTCTTAGTCGCCCTGACTATCTGGAGTGCGGCTTTCTTTCTTCTTTGGGTAACCGGCATTACCCCCACCCGTGCGCTGCCATTCGCCATCGTGGCGTTTAGTCTCATTGCCCTGGGTGAGATCCTATACTCCCCTGCCGGTGTCTCATTACTAGGCGAAATGGCCCCATTAAATTTACGAGGCATTTACTTTTCCCTAGAATCCCAATGCTGGTCCATCGGCTTTACGATTGGTCCCGCCCTGGGCGGCTGGGCTCTGGACCATCCCAAAGAAGTGGGTGCAAATCTTTGGTTGTATTTGATTACGGGAGGCTTTGTGGCTAGTTTGATTTTGGCAGTGTTGAAGCAGCAGATATCTGTGAACCTTAATCCTGAAGGACTGGCACAAGGCACAGCCCCTACGAAAACCTTGTGATAACAGAATTATTGATGTTAACGGCCACCTATAATTGTCTCTAAACTTGCATTCATCACATTGTTATTCTGTCCTGACACCGAAAACGCCAATGCCTCTCGATAAACTCGCTGGGCCGGATGCTCACCAAAATTCGCTGCTCCCCGTGACACAATTACTGCCCCATGGCCACATCGAACTGCCAAATCAATTGCCCAGGCCCGCAGCTGTATTCGCTGCTCCGATGGTTGCCCCAGCGTCCCATAGGTCTCCTCTCGACAACGACTCACTTCACGTTTCAATCGCTCATATGTTTCACTAATCTTAGGAAAAATAGATGACTGAGCCCGTTCCAAAATATCCAACCCACCCTGAGCACAGCCTAATGCAAAGAAATTGTGCGTCAATGGATACCCCATATCAGCCTTTTGAATCCACCCAGCAGGCTTAATATCCAAAACCAGCTCTTCCGGCGCAAACCAATGTTGAAGAGTGGCTGTCACCGTTTGTGTTGATTCCAGTGCTGCCAGCTGCATCGGTGCGCTAAACAACAGCGAATTTTCTATCGTATGAAACGGAGCTAGAACAAACACTGCCTGCCCATCCGATAGCTGCGCCGCTAACATCCAATGCTGAAAAATGCTAAACCCCGTAATCCAGGGAACCGTGCCGTTGAAGACATAGCCACCAGCCGTCTTTGCTGCTGTGACGGGTTGTTGTGCCCGTCGCAAATGGGAGAAGCCAACACCCAGACCAATATGACCTGCGATCGCACCCCTCAGATATTTCTCTTTCAGGTCCTGATTATCAGAATTCGACAGCTCCTGAACACAGCGCTGATGCTGGCTTTGCAAAAATACCAACGCCCCTGAGTAGCGCGCCAGCTGCTCTGTATACCTGTAAATTGCCCGAGAGTCCCACCCTTGGCCACCCCAGCTTTGCTCAGCCTTTAGTCCCAATAGACCCTGGGCACCCAGGGATTGAAACGCCTGATGTAATGCCTGTGGATCGCGATCTAACAGAGCCGCTTGGGGAGCGATGGTGGTTTGAAATAACGATTGGTGAGCAGTTGGACTGGAGATTACGGGCGCACTCATTAGGGATCAAACAGTTTAGATGACTGCTTCCACTGTAACGAACCCCAGCTCTTTGACCTGACTGGCCCCAAGCTAGTAATCTATGGCGTAGACTCAGGTACGCTGTGGCTTGGAGAGAATGCAAAACCCACTGCCAAAAGCGGCCATCGTCAGTTTGCAAAATGTTGGGGTGACTTACGATCGGGGTGTGATCGCCCTCAAGTCTGTCTCCCTGCAGCTGTACCGGGGAGAATTTGCCGTTGTACTGGGGATATCAGGAGCCGGCAAATCCACATTATTGCGCACCATCAACTACCTCCGCCCGCCTACACAAGGGACCGTCATCGCCGATCACCTGGGGGATATATCTGCGCCCCAGGTATTGCGACTCCATCGCCAGCGCACTGGCATGATCTTCCAACAGCCCCAGCTGATCGAACGTCAATCTGCCTTACAAAATGTACTGATGGGACGGTTAGCCTACCATTCGTTCTGGCGTAGTTTGTTGCCGTTACCCCAGACCGATCAGCGACTGGCCCTGGATTGTCTGGAACGGGTTGGTTTAATCCACAAGGCCCTCACCCCGGTTAAGGCCCTGAGCGGTGGTCAAAAGCAGCGGGTGGGCATTGCTCGGGCCCTGGTGCAACAGCCTCAGCTAATGTTGGCAGATGAACCCATTGCCAGCTTAGATCCCACCAGTGCCCACAAAATCATGTCCCTGCTCAAGACGATTTGTACAACCGATGGGATTGCCGCTCTGCTGAGTCTGCATCAGGTGGAGTTTGCTCGGGAATATTGCGATCGCATTATCGGTCTGGCTCACGGGCAAATCGTCTTTGATGGTCCACCCACCGCTTTGGCGCACCAGCATTTAGCAGAAATTTATGCCGATCAGACCATCGTCATGTAACGTAAATGATCCCTGAATTTTCTGAAGGAACTATGGTCAGCATCAACCTCAAACAAGG
>JBCCXQ010000176.1:0-4506 GCA_039191365.1 Cyanobacteria bacterium P01_F01_bin.13
CGTGCTGTTGGAACACATTCTTACCCCTAGAGACAAATCACTAGTGGTCGAGGTGATTAACTCGGGGGCCACAGCCTTAAATCTGTTTCAAGTAGAAAACCGAGTACATGCAAACAGTGGGTGGCAGTCTGTTGAAAACTCTGCCGCTGACTGGGCTAACCCCTTGCCCACAGATGGGCGTGTTGCCTGGAGTGATGGGAATAACCCATTTACACTTGCGGGAGCCACAACGGCACGTTTTGAGCTAACGCGCATTAGTCCATGGCAGGCCATTAGATTGACCGCGACTGTTGCCAGCGGCTCCACTGATATCCAGGTCCGCATCGGAGGTGGTGAATAATGCCCGTAGGATATTTCCGACCACGTCCCACTAGCGCCATAGCCAGCCCTGGTGATACCAACCAGTTGCCAGCCTTGCCAGCAGACGGCGTGTTATTGGTGCCAGTCATCGGTCAATCCTGGGTTGCTCGTGTAGAGGGTGGGAGCTGGGCCCTAGCAGACTATGAACAGAACAATCAGTTTCGGTCTAGCCGGGTTTGGGTAAAGCCGGATCAAACTCTGGTGAATAATGGGGCCTGGGAGTACATCAACGAAACTACCAACAATGCCAATCCCCCAGGGTTCGGAGGCTCCACCATTCGGCCTGTCATTATCCAGATGGCCTCTATCTTAGAAAGCTTGTACCCTGACACGGATATCTATTTTGCCTTTTTTGGCCTGGGGGGAACCGGACTCAATGAAGTGACTGAATGGGCTGTTGGGGGGACACTTCGACAGCTGTTTATTGAGTACATCTTAAGACCTGTACTCGCTGATCTCACACTGCTCAATGTACCGATTCAGGTACTTCCCCTGTTCACTGCGTTTGGCCATGCCGACGCTGATATTCCAGCTGATGCGAATGCTTTTGCAGGCCGCTTGCTGACCAACAACGATTCCCTAATAGAAGAGATTCGGGCTGAACTCGGCATTGTTGATCTACCTGTCGGCATTTTCCGGTTAAGAGATAACTGGAACGTGACTACGCCTGAGTGGTCGATCATCGATGGACAAATTGACCTCATGGCCACTGAGGATACTGTTTTTGTTCTTGATGCAGATGACTACACAGACGGTACAGATAATCTGCATTTAGGTGGTTTGGGGACAAGGCAGCTAGCAATAGATTACGTTTTCAAAGGAATCCAGTCAGGACTATCTACCTACACCCCTGCACTCACCCTGCTGTCTATTCGTCTGACTGGCACGGATGGAGACGCAGACCAACGCATCGATCTAACCTACAACAAGACATTGGATGTGGACAGCGTGCCAGCTTTAGGTGACCTTGCCCTAAGTGATGGTCGTACAGTCACCAACGTGGAAATCATTGGCGCGATCTCACGCTTCACCTTTGATACTCCATTTGCCTTGGCTGATGCGCCAACAGGTTCTTATACTCCAGGAGTCAACCCTATCCAGTCAGGGGCTGAGCAAGCCGCAGCATTTTCTAATATCGCCATCACGAATGCGCTCCAGGCCGTGTCTAGCCCAGGTACAGTGATGACCTTCACCACGAGTGCCAATGTCAGCGAGTCTGGGGGCGTGTATACAGCGGCTACAGGCGGCGGCTCTTACAACTGGTTCATGGTTGGGGTAGAAACCATTCCTGCCAGCACAGATGGATCGGTTGAACTCGATTCCGGCGGGACCAACATGGTGTTGGGCTTTGATGTGGATGCCACGTTACAGGCGTTTAATGACTCCGAAGGCTACAACGTCTTTGTTTGGGTGCTATCGGGCAACTACTACACCCGAATTGCTGGAGGTGGTTCGACTGACTCAGGTATTGCCTACGCAGCCGGTGACCTGACTAGACTACGCAGAGGGGGAACAACTATCTTTGCCGAGAAATCTAGCGACGGTGGAACCACCTGGGATCCGGTCAATAGCTTCTCTATTCCTGCACTAGAAACAGCTCAAATCTATGCCAAGGTCAACTTTGGCGCGAATGGCCAGAGTGTTCAAGATATCATTCTGAGATAGCACTAAGCGATGAACAACGAACTCGGACTCAAGCTTTGCGAAGTAGGGCCAAACTCAGAAAGAACAATCGAGATTGATACTGGTCCTGAGGCTGAGCTGCCCATAACCATTGGTCGGAGCCCTGACGCTAACATAATCATTGGAATCCTTGGCAGAAATGTCTATGTCCCTCACCCCAACCCTATAAAACGACAGGCTGGAGAAAAGGTCCAAATTAGCCAGCTCATCAGCCGTGTCCAGGCCACTATATTCAGAGACGAAATCGGCAGGATCCGCATTAGGGACGGCAATGGTAACGCCTCTCAATATGGCCTCAGAGAAGGAGCCACTGATAAACTGCTGCGTCGTCCGTGGCTTCTTAGTCCAGGCGCGTTTGTTAAGCTCACCCCTGAAGGAAATGGCTATCGCTGTTGGGTGGAATGGTCAGCGCCTAGTTGTGACGCGGATACCCCCACTATCGGGTTCTCTGCTTGGCACAATGAGAATTTACAGGAAGAACTCAAAGAACAGGCTTCAGCTATCAAGGCATTAAATACAGCCCTAGAAGATTTGCAAACGACCTCTACAGAAACCGATAAACGCCAGGATCTAAAAATCAGGTTTACTGAGAAAAAGTTGGCTCGGTTAATAATCGTTGGTGCCATCGAACTCTCTATCCTCGCTGTAAGCCTGGGCATCACCTCCGAGCAAATGCAAGAGATTTTACAGATAGTGACCATGGTAGCCACGGTGCTAGGTAGTGGCGTTATCCTCACTCATAAAGGCAAGCCGGGATAAAGGGCACAGCAAGTGTTAATCCCCTTGCGGGGTAACGGAAGCTGAACGAGTGGGCATCAATAAAGGAAACGATCTGCAAACTTGTCTCTCGTCAACATAAACTGCTCTAGATCGTGATGCTTCCCTTTCCAAAAGCCGTGCTCTTTCAGTACTCCTTGGCTCTCAAAACCCAACTTCTCCAGCAGCCTTCTAGAAGCCAGATTTTCTAACATGATTTCTGCAATAACAAATTGCAACTCCTTGCTCTCAAACCCATAGCGCAGAACAGCGCGTAATGCCTCACTCATAATGCCTTGTCTCCAGAACTGACTGGCTAGCTCATAGCCAATTTCAGCAGCATTAGCTTCGCTATCCCAACTAAACCCACAAGAACCAATCAAGTAGTTGTCTTGCTTACGAGCGATACCCCAACGTATCCCACGTCCACTGTCAAACCCTTTTGCCCGTCGCTCAAGCACCCCGATTGCTTCATCCAGACGAACAAATGTATCAAGATTATGGAACTGAGTTACCTTTGGGTCAGAAAACACAGTAAATATAGCCTCAGCATCTTCCTGAGTTGCTGGCCGAAGTCGAAGCCGCCTTGTCTCAAGGCAAGGGAATGGACCCGATGAAAATTCTTGGCTCATCAGAATAATGACCTCGTTTGGCTCACTTGATCAATACTCTCCAAACGAAATCTAATTTTCAATGCTAATAGACACCAACTCACACCCCAACCTTTCCCCCACCCCCGACCTTAGTCTGACATGTCAGCGCTAAAGTCTCCAAAATGCTCTACCAAGGTCTGACCGAGAATGAAGCGGAATGCCACGGTTCTGAGGGGAGGCGGTAGGCTATATCTAAAACCTATCCCTTTATCCGAGGCCAAGGGAGCGCATAGTGACCGACAACAACGCATGGCAACTCTCTGTAGTATCTGCACCGATAGTTGATGTTATCCAAGGTGTCCTCAGCAACACCGGAACAGTCGTCTTATTCATGCACCGTCAACCTTGGATTGATGAACTCCGTCGGTTAACGACGGAGCAAATATTCGGACTACTCGACAAGCGTACCGTGCACACTCATCAACTCGTGAAAACCATCACGTCCTTGATTTCTTCCGACGCCTTCGAGCGCACCCGTGCACAAGTATCACAGGCTTCAGACGCGGCTTATTATGTTCCGCGATATCTGGATGATCCATCCGATGCAAGTCAACTCGCGGAAATCGACACGATGTTTAAAGCATGCAAAACCACAGCGGACGTTGACGCGACGTTTGCGTCCCGAGTCGGTGATGCGCCTCTTTATAGGCTAACCGAAAACTTAAATGTGGCAATGTTTACGTGCATCCCACGCTTTCCTAGTCGCGGTGATGCCTGGAGCAAGGCTTGGACTGCTCTCGCCCGACTGTATTTGAATGGATTAATTCTCGCGGAAGTAGGTTCAACGTTCAGAATCTCTAATGCCTTTGTGGCCGATTTCGGTACTCCGATTGTGGAGGAATCCGGCCGTGCGAATTTGTTTCAGCGGATTTTTGCGTCATATGCAAGAGAGGATCTTGCCGTGGTCGAGGCTGTAGATTCAGTTGTTAACGCGCTTGGAGTTGGCGAACTTCGGTGGGATTTAAAGATCTTTCGCTCGGGGGACGAATGGGAATCACGCATTCGGGATGAAATATCTTCTGCGGATACGTTTCAGCTATTTTGGTCTCAGTTC
>JBCCXQ010000177.1:0-4322 GCA_039191365.1 Cyanobacteria bacterium P01_F01_bin.13
GCGGAGCGTCGAGCCACGAACCCCCACGTAGTACGCGATAATCAGAATCCCCTCCCTGAATCCAAGGAGCACCGTCTTTAGGAGCACCATTATAATCCTCATGCCAATCCAAACGGAATGCTATCCACATCCTTAAACACACGGTCTCGACCAAACTCAGTCGCCAATCGGTCATAAATTCGGCCAGTTTCAGCAATGCTGTCACTGCGACGATAGGAAATAAAGATCGATCCAGAAATCGATATCGGCACCAGGGAAATAGCCAGCACAGCCCTAATCTAACGATTAAGGCCACCTTCTGCATATATACAGCTATTTCAATTGCTTTACCTGATGCATTTGAAACAGCAAAGCAATTTTGCTTGGGAACGGGCAAAAGTTAGAGCTAGCCCATTTTCTCTACAACGCTCATGTCAAAAGCGATCGAGATACCCTTTACTTTTAGAATTTTGTCGCCCCGCGCACAATTCTAAATCACCCTACCGACCATCCAAACCCGTTATCAACGACACCCTATAGCCAGCACCCCCAAATTACTCTCCGTAAAAGGCAGGATAAACAAACGCAAACGCTGTCGAACTCGGAATCACCGTTCCATCCAACTCCTCAACCACTACCGTCTCCATCTGCTCATCCCATCGAGCCCGCACGGTGCGCCCCGACAGCTCTGCCTCCTGACTCCCCTGCTGCTGCACCTCATCATGCACAAACTGCAGACTATCGCCAGAAAACTGATTGTGGGGCGTCTTCCCATCCGGCTCCCATACATAGCTAACGATAGTTTTCGGATGCAGCTCTAGCTGATCTTGATTGCGCACATCAAACACAATGCGCTCATCTGTGTAGTAAGTCCCGTAGGGATACCCATCATAATTGCGCGTATGTCCAGTCCGCGTCGATAAAATCTGACTGTCCGGATACTGCGCTAACCAATGCCCCAATGTTGTTTTTACCGCAGGCAACATATCCACCTGCTTATTCACATTCGGTCCAACAATTCCAGTCCCCCAAGGCTGAGAATACAGCGTATCGTCTGCCCGCTCATACATTACCAAACAACTTTGATATAGCTTGCCTGATACGCCAAATGTAGTATTTCCCCGGTCAAAGGCCACAATCGTGTCGCACAGTGGACAGTAGCTCACTGTCACATTTACACCGCCAATCTCATCATTGACGATTTCATGCCAGTTCAACACATTGTATGGATAAGCTTTAGCCTCACCATTGATCACCATACCCACGATAATGTCGTCCGATGCAAAGGGGGTTGTTTCCGCTGTATCAAACTCGGGTGCATCAATACTGGGAATTCCATCCTTTG
Organism: Cyanobacteria bacterium P01_F01_bin.13; assembly: GCA_039191365.1. Taxonomy (GTDB): domain Bacteria; phylum Cyanobacteriota; class Cyanobacteriia; order Phormidesmidales; family Phormidesmidaceae; genus Leptothoe. The sequence continues at coordinate 1,325 of JBCCXQ010000177.1, forward strand.
GTGGTCCACCGTTAAATAGTTGTTCTAACTCAATTCGGGTATAGACTTCAGGATCGATATTTTGCTTTTGCAAGTCGCTCAGCTCACGACTTTGATCGTGAAACACCTGGGTTAACGCATAGGCCTGCAACTTTAGATTGGCCCAACCACCTGCTTGGACCAGCGCTGCTACTCCGACCGTCGCTGTTGTCACCAAGGCACCGATGGCAACTTTTACACTTCTTTTCATCTGCCTACATCCCAGTTATTATTCGGTCTTAGCTCAGCACTCAGGTATTTTCCAAACTAATTATCTATAGCTTGACGGCACCGCTAGTGAGGCAGATGAGAGGTACCTGAGAGAACCATTAGAACTAAATGTTATGAAATGCACATTCTTTAAATTTTGTACAAATATATGCAAAGTTACAGCAATTTTTTAAAGGTATGGGCATCGTAGGGACAGTCAGTAACGCATCTATAAGATGCGACGACCTTATGAAAAACTCATTTAATATTGCACCATCACACCATGGCGCTACTTGCAGTCTCTGCCAAGACACATTGTTACGTCACATAAAACAAAGCAGGATGTTTTGGTATTGCCCCAGTTGCCGCCAAGAAATGGTTTGTGAAGAACAGCAAGAGTTGCCTGAACCAGCACTAACCAGCCGCCTGGAACAAATCACCCAACAACATCACAGGCGCACTAAAATTATCGATCACCAAAGGCGTGTCGGCGTTCGAGTCGGTTAATTATTATGCTCTACAGCCGCTGCCTGCAGTGGCTGTCTAAACACTCTCCAAAATCCACTGAACCAATGTGCGTACACCATACCCGGTTGCTCCAGGGTTGTTGTACGCATTATCTTTTTCGCTCCACACTGGCCCAGCAATATCTAAATGCGCCCAAGCGGTATCTTTTACAAATTGCTTAAGAAAGAGAGCCGCTGTGATTGACCCACCAGGGCGAGGGCCTGTATTTTTCATATCTGCCACAATTGACTTCAGACCATCGAAGTATTTCTCCTCCATAGGCATGCGCCAAAGCTTTTCACCAGCAGCATTAGCTGCTTTGGTCAAGTCTCCGGCTAAAGCATCATCGGGGCTAAATAGACCCGCTAAATCACTGCCCAACGCCACAATACACGCACCTGTGAGAGTAGCAAGGTCCACCATAGCATCGACTCCTAGCTTATCGGCATAGACCAATGCATCAGCTAGCGTCAGACGACCTTCGGCGTCCGTGTTATTGACTTCAACGGTTTTGCCATTCGATGCGGTCAAAATATCCCCTGGATGCATGGCATGACCACTGATCATGTTTTCAGTGGCTGCACTAATAAAATGCACCTCTACATCCGGCTTAATTTGAGCAATGGCTTTGGCTGCCCCTAGCACCGCCGCGGCTCCTCCCATGTCCATTTTCATCAGCTCAATCATGCTGCCGGCACCGGCTTTAATATTGAGGCCACCGGAGTCAAAGGTAAGCCCTTTACCAATCAGCGCTAGCTTACGTTTGGGGGTGCCTTCCGGAGTATAGGTGAGGTGAATAAACTTGGGCGGCATTTCCGATGCCATGGCTACACCAAGATAAGCCCCCATGCCCAGCTCTTCACACTCGGCCTGTTCTAGTACCTTAAGTGTGAGGCCGTAGTCATTGGCGATCGATTCAGCTATCTCAGCTAAGGTAGTAGGCGTCACTATATTGGCAGGGGCTGCTACCAGCTCACGCGCTAAAATTACGCCGTCGCATATATGGGCTGCTGTATCTAGCGCTGCGTCATAGCCTGACAAATCCAGTAGGGCAACGTCAGTGAGCAACACTTTGGGAGCTTCGGACTCAGACTTAAACCGTTTATCTTCATGCATTGCCAGGGTGACTCCCTCAGTAATGGTTTGGGTAGTCCGCTCCGGACTGTTATTCCAAATCGGAAAGCTAATGCCAAGGGAAGCACACTTTTCTCGCTTAGCAAGTTTGGCGGCAGCAGCGGCGGCCCGGCGTAGACCTTCTAGCTTGAGTTCCTCCGAAGCACCCAAACCGACAATCACCAGCTTACGGACATCGCCACCGACTCGGATCACAGCAGAGCTGCCAGCCTTTGCTTTAAATTCTGTTTCGTCAATGAGTTCTTGCAGCAATCCAGATACCCGTTTATTTAAGTCAGCTAGTAACCCAGTCAGGGGCAGAGACTCTTCGGATAATCCAACAACAAGGCAGTCACCTGACCACGTTAAACAAGACTTGTCTGATGCTACGAACTTCATTCCCATTTCAGTGCTAATTCCCGTCTTAGTATCTAATGATTTCAGTGTATTTATCGACTGAATACCATACACGAGTCTCTATTATGTTCATGCTTTTGATAGAACATTGCTAGGCTATAGCCGCCTGCTTCTACAGTACGGTATCGCCTCATAGTATTGCCTGTAATTGCTTTGTATATCATTGATTCCGCTGATTCACCATGGGTAAACGTCTGATTAACTTAGGAAAAGAGCAACTATCCTTGCTGCTGCTGGGAGGAGTCAGTCTGGCAAGTTTAGCGCTGATCGTATTTTTTGGACAGGCGGCTAAACGTGTATTGCCACATGCTCAGACTAGTCCCAGCCAAAAACAACAGACGGCTCTAGAATCAGAGGCATTTCGGCTGGCGCTACAGCCACCAGATATTCGTTATAAGCTATTACAGGGGCTAATCGCGTCCGGTCAAAATGCTACGGATACTTACTTGGCTAGCTATCTTTTGGCAACGGACTTACTAGAGCAAGGAAAGGCTAACGAGGCATTGGCCACCTTAAACACCTTGGACCCAGGTGATAGTTCCTCTGCCTTAACTCCCTATGTCCTGCTAAAGCACGGACAGGCTCAGCTGCTGACAGGAGAATCACCCGCTAGCTGGAATCAGCTGCTGACTGACTACGATACCCACAGTGCTGCCGCAGAGGCCCGTTACGAGTTAGGCAAACGGGATCCGGCGCAGTGGGATGCACTACTAGCGAAGCATCCTAACCATCC
>JBCCXQ010000178.1:0-4268 GCA_039191365.1 Cyanobacteria bacterium P01_F01_bin.13
AAGGTGGCCTTCATCTGTGGCCTCAGTGATGGCCTGGGCCAGGTCCTGGTAGCCAAAGAGTTGCTCTGGATTTCCCCAGCCATCATTGCCGAAAACCTGTTGAATCAGGCTAAGGGTATCAATACTATCTGTCAGGCTTAGAGAACGGGTGAGATGATCTAACGCATCTTTAGCGGCTGCTACGCGCGTGCTAGCTTCTGGCACCTTTGAAACCCCAGGCACAGGATGATTAATTTCTAATCCCATTTCCTGATTTTCCTCAGCCCATTGTTGGCGCAGTGTGGCTAGAGATCGTTCCCCTCGTTTTTGGGGTCGGGTACGAAGACAGGCTACTTGCTTTTGGCGGCGTGAGGCATGGTGGCCGACAGCCTGGAGAATTTGCTGTCGTCGTTTGGACCAGTATTCGAGCTGTTCAGGTGTGTAGCCTGCTAGCTCTAAATGTCCTTGGTGACGGGTGACGGCATAGCCTAATTGTTGAACCTTGATGGCCAGGTCCTGATGGTAGACCGTTTGCCACAGTTTGCGGTGCTTAAATAGTGTGCGAGTATCCAGGGCACGCCACTCATGACCGGTATGGGTGGTGTTGAGAACGACGTTGTGAGTATGGAGCTGAGGATCCTGGGCACGACTGGTGGTGTGAACAAATTGGGCGATTAGGAGATTGCCAGTTTGCTTAAATCGATTTTGGTGAATGGTACTGCCATGCCAGAATCGGGTGCCGCTGCACGATTCAAGCAGGGATAACGCTGCTCGAATAGACTGTTGATGAGCCTGCTGCAATGTCCAAAGGCCTCCCAAAAGGGTGGCTAAGCTAATGGATTTTAGTGCACTAAAGGTGAGATCAATGCCTGGCGTATGGCCAATTTTGAATGCTTTTTGGAGCGGTATTTTGTCGGGAGTTTGCCCCCATAACAACGTTTTGAAGGTGTCAGCATCAACTGAGCCCTGTAGCTGTAGCTTTTGTGATGCCTTTCCCTGCCACTGACTGTTAGGAGCGGCATCTGCATAGATATCGTCGGAGCCGTAATAGTGTGCGGCGTGGTGTGCGCTTACTGAGGCAATGGAGAGCATGATATTGTTCGTGACAACAGAGAGTTTACAAATGTCAATATGTTGGCCTCTGTGTGGGCGTAGATTTTCGTTGTAGATACCTATGTGGATTGGCTATGTGGATAAACATGTAGATTCACCGTGGAGATCGTTATTGACTCACTGTAGATGTCACTGTTGAACCAATAGTGATTGTTGTTGATTCAATGTAGAGTCTTTGTAGATAAAGGTATTGACCCTATGTAGATATCATCGTTGAATCACTGTAGAGTCTCTGTAGAGTCTCTGTAGATTTGATAGAGAATCTAAAGAAAGACTTTGTTGATTGAGATTTCCAACAGTCTTGTTGTTATGGTAGTGGCTAATTAGTTGTGTGTTTTCAATTAGTTAGATCGAGACGATTTAGCTTCCACCAAATTAATGGTTAAATATGACTCACGCGAAGGAGTCTCTAGAAAACTTTCTGGGGGAATCTAGTCATAACGGTTCTGGCAATAGACTGTCAGAACGCAATGTTGTGAGCCAAATTTTCCTAGAGATTGAGACATATCGAAAACGAGGGTATTCATTAAGTGCCATCCATAGTGCGCTGGTACGTGGTGGAGATTTGAGTTGTACGGTGACAACATTTAGAACGTATTACTACAAAGAGCGACGTCAGCGGTCTGATCAACCGTTATTACCAGAGCAAGATGGACCACATCAGCCAGCCGCTGATCTGATTGTCTCGATGACAGAGACTCTTCCATTACAGAATGTCGAGGAACAGATTTCTACAGATGCCTCTCAGTCAAAGTCTTTATTGATGGTTAGTGATACGGAGCTAAAGGCTCAACAGGCATTGGCCAAGCGTCTGTTTGCTCAACGGCGAGCTGAATTAGGAATGACCCGGCGCAAAGACAACTAGCAATCTATTAAATTTTGGAGGACTCCCATGAGCAGTGCCACAAAAAAGCCAGCTGGCTCAAAGTCAGCAGAAAAGCCTTGTATTCATTTAGTGAGCGGTGATAAAGGAGGCACGGGTAAATCTGTCGTCTCGGCTATGCTGGTGGATTATTGTCGATCTAAGCAGCAGGCGATTCAGCCGATTGATGGGGATATGACAAATCCTACCTTGAGTGGTGCGTATTCAGATGCGATTGAAATGGTCGTGTCAGATGATCGGGATATGCGATCGCAACTCAATACCATTTTTGTTTCTGCCCAAAAAGACGGTAAAACGGTCATTGTTGACTTGCCCGCTCGGTCAGAAACGTCCTTGAGTGCCTGGTTTAGTGAATATAATGTACTGGCATTGGCTGAGGCTCACGGAATTAAGTTTATAAAGTGGTGGGTGAGCGATGGTGACCCATCGACGCTAGATTTGTTTTCCAAGTCGGTTAAGGGCTTCCCTGAAATTCGCCATCTATTCGTCAAGAATATGGGATTAACCAAACCGTTGCATTGGACAGTGCTGGAGTCATGGCCAGAGATTGGTCAATGGCAGCAGGATGGCACCATAGAGATAATCGAATTTCCATGGATGGATAAGCTACTGATTTCTCAGGTCCGTCGAACCCAGCAAACCTTTGGTGAGCTAGCCAATGCAACTGAAACAGATGATATTTTGACCCAGGGTAGAATTCAGGGATTTTTGCGACAAGGGTTTATGGCGTTGGAGCAAACCAGTGTGTTTGCCCAGGGGCCTGACAAGATATTGGCGAGAAAGTCCGTGGCGTCGGCACCTGAGAAAGAGACCGCTACCAAATCAGGGTAGTAGTTTCTTTTTGGATAACAAATAGGGTGTATCGGATTCTTGTTGATTAATCTGGATGAATTATGACTAGAAAACTATGGATATGGGGATGTTTAGCAGCAGGTGCCTTAGGCATCGCAGTGTTAGTGTCTAAATTAGGACATCCGACAGAGAATATAGTACCTGTGGCAGCACAACAGTTACCGGTGACGGCAAAAGCGTTGATTGGGGGTGAAACGATAGAACTGGAAGTCGCTTCGACGTTTGAAGAACAAACGGTGGGTTTGCGATTTCGAGATTCACTGCCTGCGAATCGTGGCATGTTGTTTGAGTTGCCGCGACCCAGAGCGCAGGTGCTGTGGACGAAGGATGTAAATTTTCCGATTGATGCTGTATTTTTGCTAGATGGCACGGTGGAGATGGTGTTGTCTGAGTTGCCGCCTTGTTCGGGAGAGCCGTGTCCGGTGTATGGGGTGAGTAAGGCGGTGGACCAGGTGTTGGAACTACCGGGTGGTCGTGCGGCTGGTTTGGGATTGGTGCCAGGGAAAGAGGTGCGGATTCAGCAGATAGAGCATGAGACAAGGGGCTAAAGATAGAATTTTTGAGAAATAGCATTTGCGTTGGCGAAGCCGCTCCAGCGGAGCATCGCAACTATATTGATCTATCAGTTGGCAACCTTCTGCACTCTTATAACAACTTGATAAAGCCCTGTGCTGTCGCTGGCTGTCAGCAGTAAAATGCTGGCTATGGCATACCTTCTCTCCGCAACCAAACTTAAATCCTATGCCCAATGTCCCAGGGCGTATTATTTTCGCTATGAGTACGGTTTGAAGAAACCGTCAGTGTTTGGTGCAGCGGTTTTGGGTACAGCATTGCATGGTGCCCTGGCGCAACTGTATCAGGATTGGCATTATCAGGAGCCGCTGCCGTCTGAGGAGTGGCTACGCTATTGCTGGGAAAATCAGATTGGTGCGTTGACTGCAGCCCAGGTGGAAGAAGGATGGCAAATTCTGCGGCGGTATTTTGAAGCTGAGATTTTGCCGTTGGGTGTAATGCCGCGACCGTTGGCGACAGAAGGACGTATTCAGGGTTTATTGCCGGTAAATAGTCTGGAGTTTAGGTTAACTGGGCGTTATGACCGATTAGATAGTTTGGAAGAGGGGTTAGAGCTGATTGATTATAAGTCGGCGAAGACTCCGGTGTTGCCTGAGGCTGAAACGGTGGACCTGCAGCTGGGGTTATATAGCTTGGCGCTGGAGCAACGCTATGGAAAATTGCTGCGACGGATGAGTTTGCTGTTTTTGCGCACAGGGGAGCGGGTGACCTATAAGGTGACCTATGAGCATCGGCGGCAGGTGGAGACGGTAATTGGTGAGCTGGCGTTGCGGCTACGGGAAGAAGAAATATGGCAGCCCAAATGTGGGGAGCAATGTGGGCAATGTGCCTATGCGAGGTATTGCTCGGCGGTGAAGGCTGAACCGGA
>JBCCXQ010000179.1:0-4233 GCA_039191365.1 Cyanobacteria bacterium P01_F01_bin.13
GCACTATAAATAATGGGTGACTAAAGAGAGTAACCAGATGATGTCTGAAAATAACTGCCTGGAGAGGATGGCTAATGATAAATAGTGCCATGCTCAAGCCTGCCCACAACAGGAGCGTGATCGTTAAAACTCCTTCTGTCGGGTGGGGCAATAGCAGCACTCGAAAAATCAGCTCCTCTAAACAGGCGGGCATTATCAACGCCCGTAACAACTGGAAAATCAGTTGTCCAGGCTGGACTCTATCCAAAATATTTTGAATCGCCAAGAGCTTTCCCCGTAGCCCCAGAGGAATCGCAATTGCACCATACCCTAAGGCTACGGCTAGGGTTAGCAGCCAGTCAATCATACTAGGCAACCGCAGGGACTCAATCAAACGAGAAAACGCGGTGGGAATAAAAAGATACTGACCAAACAATTCCGTGGGAGCCAAGGGCAAAATGGTCGAATCTACACCTCCCACCTGATTGGTTCTGAGAAATCGCAGGGTGGCTCCCTGCTCAAAAAAGATTGTGGCCAGCTGATCGTAGGCCACCCGAGGAATAATGGTACGCCAGCTCAGCAATTGGGTGACCAGATTCGTATGATTATCCAGGTCCTGATTGCGAATGCCTGCTAGCACTTCAGAATTGTGCTTCCAGTCCGGACGCACAATTCCCAACGGAACCAACGCTCCTTCCAAGCGTTTACCCAAAATTGCTAGGGACTGGAGTCGCTGTGGCTCGACTGGAGACTGACTCCGCACCTGCGCTTCGATTTGCCGAATGGTTTTATACAGGGCCTGACTAGAATCCTGAATACAAGATTGGGCAGGTGTGACAATCGCCGCGCCCATACCGTCCCCCACCCGATAGCGGGCAGTCATAATTTGTAACTGTTGTTGAAGCATAGCCAGGGGCTGAAGACCTGGCTGACCATACTCCTGGGTCAAAACATCCAACTTAACGATGGCATCGGACACCGGTCGGGTACCTAACCATCCCCGCTGCAGATTGCCCATGTACTCGGCCCAGCTGAGCTTACCAGAGACAATGCCATTGGGGTTATGGGCATAGACCTGATGGTAGTTGATATCAAACCGCAACTTTTTTGTGATGGCATCCCGCACTACGGTAGCAATGCCGTAGGAAAAGTGACCGGTCACTGTACCGATGACGTTAGGGGTTTCTGCCTGCTCGCCACCAATACCGCCAAAAATGTGGAGGACTAAGCCCTGGTCGCCTTCTTGCCAGGTGGTTTTCCCAAGTTGCACAGTGTCGATGGTGCCTTTAAGATCGCGAGTCCGACGCCAATTTCCAAAGTTAATGTAGTTCAAACCTGCATTAGGGTTTGTAATCATTGCATCGGCCTGTAGCTCAAATAGAGCCCGAGGAGCGATAGCCTTCACCATAAACTGACCTTGAGCATTGGGACTGCCGTAGATGTACCAGCCACGTTCACCTGCAGGCGACTGTTCTAACTGCTCTAGACTAAACTGATGGACTCCGTTAATCGTTGGTAGCTTGGGAAAATAGACAATATCTGAGCCTGCACCAAACTGCTGGGAGCCAGGATTGTAGTGACGGACGCGAACCGCCTGGCAAGGAAATGTACAGGCAGTTTTACTGGAGGAGATGGGAGATTCTATGGTGACTAACCCGTAAAACCGTTCGGCAATTTGCGTAGGCTCTTGATTGATGGTGAGGGTATTGCCTTGTCGTTGAACCCCTGAGAGAGACACCAGAACATCATCGTTGGGCCGCGCACCGGCTAGAGATTGTAGAGGACCCACCTGCTGCCAACCATCCAGCCGCTCTGGATGAATATGACCGGTTTGCTGACTTGCGTAGGCATCAGGACTAAAGTTCAGATCTCGACTCACCAGATTGACATAGGCATCCAGCACAGCATTAGGCTGCCAGGTTAACGCAACCATCTTTCCCAGCAATGCATGGGCAGACACTGGCGTGTGGAGTAACTCTAGCCAAACCCAATCCCCTGGACGTGTGCGTACTTCGTTTGCCTGGGGAAGTACCAAACGCCCCACCCAGTCACCTACTGGCTGGTAATGTTCGGGTGTTTCAACGATATGGGTAGCTATGGGTTGAGCACGGTTCATAATTGCGTAACTGGATACCCGCACTGGGTTGGCTCTAGCACAGCCACTGACCCCTATAAAAATCGCCAGGACTACCCCGAGCCATCGTGCCCACTGCATGAACGGTACTGGCAAAAACCGTGATTTCACAGCTATATCTGGTTATGCGTTTGCCTGGAAGTACATCACTATAAACTGCCTTTCTTCGCAATTTCTAGAGTTGGCAGGGTTAAATCTGGTAAAGCAAACAAGCCGTTGGGAAAATCAGATATTCGACAAAAAATAACTTCCAGATGAACTGGTAATACTCCCCATAGCTCAAACAACCTGTATCAGTGTCAGCAGGGTCCAACTGTACTTGACGGCTCAGGTACCAAAAATACACCAAGGCGACCCCATGGGTTGCCATCAAAAACTTGGTATTGACGGCGGGTATAGCTGCCGCTCCGATTATGAGGCCAATGTAACAAAGGGTCAGTAACCACCATACAAGTTGTAAAACTTTGGCTGCAGTCAAGCCACCCAGGACGAGGGGTTTATTATTGCTATCGCGTAAGTTTTTGAGGAGTGCGATCGCACCACTAAACAACAGCACCACCAGCGTCAGCACCCAAATCTGTCCTGGAATCCGTGGCCATAGCCCCAGCTGGCTAGAGGCATGCAAAAATATGCCCAAATTCACCACAGCACCCCGCACCAGCAGCTTACACAATGAACCCAGCAGGGGAAATCGCTTCAGCTGCAGTAGTGAATAGGCCGTCCCAATTGCCAAACTCAGCCAAACGGTAACGACCAAATACAGGCTATGGGATACCACCGCCAATAAAATCGCTCCACTACAGGCAATCCCCACCAGCATCTTGGCCTGGGGGGTGGAAAACTCGCCGGAGGCAATGGGTAAGTGAGGCTTGTCAATGCGATCAACCGCCACGTCTTCAATTTGGTTGAGCCCGACAATGTAAATATTGGTACACATACAGGCCAACCACGTAATCCAGAGAGAACTAACTCCCTGCCACACATGAAATGTGCCTGGAGATAGCCCTAACGGATGCCTCACCGCCCAAGCAATGCAAAATAAGCCCAATACGCTGAGGCTGGTACCGACAATGGTGTGGGGCCGAGAAAACTTCCAGAACGCCCGTAACCACGGAATAGGGCTTTGCAATAAATTTAGAGATGGAGGACTAAGCGCAGATTTAGTCATCGGCATGGCATGGGACCTCTAAAATCACCATGCCGAGTTTTCCCGAGACCGTCAACAGATTCAGGGCATTGTTGAAATGCTTAATAGATCTGCTAAACATTTGTATCGTCTGAGGTCGGTCGGTCTCATTTTTAGATTTTGTAGAGGCGTTCCATGGAACGCCTCTACAGAATGCCATTATACCGATCGTCCTTTCATCTCATCCACATCCAAAAGGCTGACAATGACTCCAGCGATAGGAATTGCCAGAAATAATCCCAACAGCCCTGCGATGCGCAATCCAATGATCAGCGCAAAAAACATTACAACAGGATTAATATTGAGAGAGTCTCTCATCACGTGGGGTAACAGCACATTCTCTTCCACTTGCTGTAACAAAATACATACCACCACTGATTGAATGGCCATGCCCACACCTTGGGACAATAACAACAGTCCCACCAGGCCAACACCCAGAGTAGCTCCAATACCAGGAATCAAATCAAACAACCCCGCAATTACTGCCAGTACAAGCGCATAGGGAATTTGCAACAACCCAAAAACAAAAAACGTGGAAATTGCAAAAAAGATTGACAATAGCAGCCGCCCCCAAAAAAAGCCCAGAAGATTTTGTTGAATCGTCAGGGTTAGCTGCTTTCGTTGATGTTTAGGCACCGTCTTTAAAGCCAAGCGCCAGAGGCGTGGACCATCCAGTAGCATAAAGAACGTCATCACAGCGATGAGAATAGCGTTGAGAAAATTCTCCAGCAGCGTCTGCACTAACCCTAAACCAGACCCCAATAGCGTCGTCGCCTGCTGCTGGAGCTGTTCCCCTAAGGTTTGCAAATCCACCTGCACATTCCACTGACGTAGGGTGGTTTCAATCCGTTCTATCAACGGCAGTAGAGAATTGAGGAAATCCGTACCATTCTCTAGCAAGCTTTGCCCCTGGGCAATGACCGCCAACGCCAGA
>JBCCXQ010000180.1:0-4061 GCA_039191365.1 Cyanobacteria bacterium P01_F01_bin.13
CCAATGACAAGGTGATCACCCCATTGCCTGTTACAGCACCCTGAGATCTCAACCTATTAGGCTGCCGTCGAACAGTTAGCCCGACATTTTGCAACGGTGCCAATTGGTCGATGATTGATTGGGCAATAGTCGATAGAGTGGGCAGGGTCATTGGAAATGCTCCTCAAAAATCTGCTCAATCCTGGGGATATGCCGCGCTTCAGAAATGCCAATGATTCTGCGTTGGGGCATTCTCCGGGTGCCGGTCTGATGCCAAATGCCATGTTCTGCGCCAACCTCTACCCGCCCAACAGTGCCACTAACTTGGGCCGCAACAGAATTGGCTAGGGTTCCAGTCTCTCTAAGGATTGCATTGGTTCGCTTGTGCCTCAGCGTTGCAGCTGCTAAGCCGGTCCAGGGTTTCCCATCTGGGTCAGTCTCACGGGCAAAGTTGAGCTTGGTTTCCCGCTCCATATAAAGCGTGGCTTCTCTAACCGGCTGGCCCAGATTTGCAGCCTTTTTGACCAGAGCCAATACTGAATTTTTGGCATTGCCACGGATGGTTATTTTCATAGTGCATCCGCCCACACCGTATTAGTGATCAGGTACCCAGCAAACGGATCACCTAAAACCCCTGCGACCCCAAACTGATCTGGGATGGATGCGGCAATGACAAAACGACCCTCGGCTGTAATTCGGTTTCTGTTAGCCTCTACAAAAGCCTCATAGACAGCCAGGCCAACAAAGCCGGATTGAGGCAGCGTAAACCCTGGCTCCAGTCGCCACATATACGCCTCGCCCGCTTGCTCAGGAGCTAAATTTTGTGGAGCCTTTGGCGGGTTTATCCAGTGACCTTCTAATAGGATTTCAGACAGTTCAGCGCCCCGTGCTATTGGCGTCTGACGTTGCTGTTTAGAGAGCGTTTGCTTAACCACATAAGCCACACACACCAGCGGTTCAACCTGTAACTCAGGGTTGCCGGTATGATTGACCGTCTCTAATCCCGTTGGCACCTGAAATACGGCAGTAAGGTTGGCAAACGGAGTAAACGGACTGGTCATGGTGAGATAGTTGTCGCAATGGACCGTGGTATGTAGCGAATTGCTGAGGATGGCCCTACCTGGTCACAGCGATCACAGTCCGATGGTATCGCCTCGAATCCCTTGGGTACGGTTAACGCTTGAGCGTCATCATAGGCCCGCTGCAGACTAAGCAACGAGTCAATGGGCTTTTGTAAACCTGTAAATTTTGCCCCTGATGCCTCACTAATTGTCTGCGCTGACTGGTTTTGCTCTATCCACTTGGCAGCACAATAAAACGGACGATAGTGGGTTACTTCGCTCACGGTGCCCGCGCTCATGTCGAGCAACTCATTTAGATATTCGTTATCAACATCAGTCGCACCAGAACGCTCTTTAGCTCTGGCCAATGCTGCTGTTTTATCTAAATAGGTGGTCATTCCTCAGCAGGGCTCCACGCTTCAACGTCATCCCAGTCAATGGCCGCTGGCAGATCGTCAACCTCGGAGACTGCCTCTATACTTTCAAAGCCCTCAGCTGGTCTAGCTGCAAAAATACGACCAGCTGACGCGGGACCAATGCCAGGAAGCACCTCAATAGCATCAGCTTCTGTAGCCTCATTGATCAGCTTTAATGCTTCAACCTGAGTGACAGACTGCACTACTTTTTGGCTCCAATTGGGGTCATTTTCAGAACTCGGGTTCTGATTCAGTCCGAGCGCGATCGCCAGGTCTTCAGGGATGGATGTACAGCCAGCGAGGTACTGATCACCATGCCAGCCATAGGTTGTATCTAGAGGTGAGACTGTGACAAAAGCCATGATTATGCTGCAGTAGGACGCTCAACACGAATAACTTGGTAAGCCTGGGGATCGGTGATAACAGGTAGCCCAGTTTGATACGACTCACCAGCCATACCGATGGGCTTTTTCTCCATCATCCAAGTGTGGATAGTGCGCCCGCTAGAATCTTTGCCAGCATTACGGCCCACAGCGTAATAGCCTAGAGTGTTTTCAAGAACAATTGAGCTATCAGTGAAGTTGCTGGGGTCAGACGTGGCACCGGTATAGTCAGAAGCCATGTCGTACTGACGCTGAGTGCCACCAACCATCAGAAGATAGTCGTAGCCGTCCTCGACATCCATAAACCGCTTAAAGCCGGTTTCAGACTCATAGCCACCGTTATAGAGGGTGATGCCGGTGTAGTCTTCGTCTTCAAGGATGCGGCTAAGGATTGTCTCTGTGACTCGTGTAGGTGGTGCTACATCGTTGGGGATATTGCGGCCATTGCGTTTAATGACCTCGCCATTTGTCCGTAGTACACGTCCTAGGTAGGGTGTGGCGTACATACCAACTAAGGGATATCCCAAACCCTGAAGCTTTTCTTTGGCCGCTTCGATGTCATCGAATGGATCGTAAGTATCCAGATGCCAGCCTTGAGGAGAGGCAGTCGTACCGCCAGGGATAGTAACAATGTGATCAGCAGGGCGATAGTAATTAATTGCCTGCATTTCTCCATTGGCCGTTTGGCGATTGACGGTAGCCAATAACCACGCCTGCCATCGCTGGATCTCATTCTTGATGGTGTGAGGCATCACCAGCTCTTTATCGAGCCAGTTGAGGACATTGGCCATTGCGGCCATGTCACCACCACGCATCAAGAGTTTGCGCAAGTCGTCATACTCTTTGCCAGTAAGGTCTTTGCGAGTATCCGTGTGACTCAAATCAACACGGAATGAACCAACCAGCGCAGAATTATCCTGCTTCTGAGTAGGCGAGTACCGGTTGTTATCAAGTGCGGGCTTGGTGCGATACCTAACCTGGGTTTCTTCGTAGGCGTTTTCATCTACCACTCGCTCAGGCATTATCCGAGCACCCAATAAGGGCTGTTGTTCAGATCCAAACTGAGCCAGCGGATCAAGGGCTAAACGCTCAAAATAGCGCTCTTCTTGTAACTCCTCATACAACTCATAAAACGTTTCCATCTGGTTTTCTCCTCACATACTCAGCGTTAATTGGTCACTTACGCTGGGTAAGTGATGCATTGATACAGTTCGCGGATCTTGGCTTGGGTCGTTGCGTTATACCCATCCCAGCCAGGTAGTTTGTTTTCGTAAATCACGCAGTTATGGCGCAATAGCGTGATGCCTGCATCCTGTTCCGCATACTCATTTTGGAAAGCGACAAGATATAGTTCATCGTCTGGTGTAGCCGCATCGGCAATACCAAAGCCTGTTCCTGCTGCACGCTCGGCAAATGTGCGGCCCACAAACTCACCAGAGCGGATGACGGTGCGACCACTAGTACCAGGGTAGGTGTAGGTCTCTCCACCCTCCGCATTAGCCGCTAGCGTGCCAACTAGCGTGGTATCGCCTCGCTTAGCCCGTTGCTCTAACGTGAACAATTCGCCATCTCCAAAGTCAAGAATTTGCCCTGCAAGGATGTCGTATTTGAGAGCTTCGGTAAGCGAGAGATTAACACCGCTGCCAGCGGTTACAGCACCAGCAACAAGGGTTAATAGTTGAGCGTCAGAGTAAGAGAATTGACTAATATCAGCCTGGGTTCCAGCAGGTAACAGGCTGTGAGCGGACAACTCATCAACGACCCATGCAGGTCGCTGCATATCAAAACTGTCCCAGGTTTGTCCAGGCATGATTCATCAAGTTAAGTAGTTTTTACAAGATCCTTCGCACCGCCACGATGTCGGGCCAGGTGCTGTGCTAATGGATTTGTTCCCTTGTCGCCGTTACCATTACTGGGCGGGCCGCCAGGAAGATCAGTTTTTTTCTTAGGTGGAGCGCCCTTGTTATCACCACCGGCTGGAAACAGCGAGGCCATAAACGGCTTTAAATTGTCATCGGCTTCGACGTATTCCTTAAGTGGTTTGTCGCCGACTTTGACGGTGCCATCGTCTGAGATCTCAATGTCATCAGCTTTATCACCCAGCAGTCGTTCCAAAACAGCCGCATTAGCACCAGACTTATCTGCTGCTTTGGTGAATTTTGCCGTCTTTTCAAACCCTTTGACTTTGCCCTCTGCGGTAGTCGCACGGGTCTCTAATTCAG
>JBCCXQ010000181.1:0-4037 GCA_039191365.1 Cyanobacteria bacterium P01_F01_bin.13
GAACAGGAGGAATTAGGGCAGGATGGAGGCACATGGTGCATACCTCTTGTGAGTAGATTCTACTATCCTCTTCTTAATATCGAATTAAACTACCTTATCGTAAGGCTTTTATTAGCTTTCTATGGATTTGCCAACAGTATCGATTAGGGGTTCACTTCACTGCTATTACCGTTGTAAGTCACCAACAATGGACTTCATACCCTCCAGCGTAGAAGGAATCGCGCGGGGGTCCATAAACATTACTTTGCTGCTATCGCTGGCTCCGATTTTGCTACCTACATCCAGATAGCCTTGGGCTAGCAGAAACTGCAGAGCTTCACGGGCAGCGGGATCGCTCTTAAGTTTTTGGGCCAGGACCTGCACGGCTTCGGCAGTAGCCTGGGCACGGAGTACCTGCTCCTGGCGGTCGGCCTGGGCCTTGAGTACAATCGTTTTTTGCTCTGCTTCGGCTTCTAAAATGGCCGCTTTCTTACGAGCTTCGGCAGACAAAACCTCAGCCTCAGCCTGACCTTGCGCTGCATTAATGGCGGACTCTCGCTCCCCTTCGGAGGTTAGAACGGCAGCTCGTTTTTTGCGTTCGGCAGCCATTTGGAGTTCCATGGAGTCCTGCACAGCTTTGGAGGGGACAATATCTCGCAGCTCTACACGAGTGACTTTCACACCCCAAGGATCCGTAGAGATATCCAGCTCCCTTAGCAACGATTCGTTAATTTCAGATCGGGCAGTAAATGTATCGTCTAGCTCCAGCTGTCCCATTTCAGCCCGAATCTGGGTCAAAACCAGGTTCACCATGGCCGCCTGCAGATTTTCGACTTTGTAATAGGCCTTCTCTAAATCGACAATGCGCCAGTAAACAACTGCGTCAACGCTAATGGAAACGTTATCACGGGTAATGCACTGCTGAGCGGGTACATCCAGCACCTTTTCGCGAATGGTTTGCTTATAAACCATCTTATCGATAAAGGGCACGGTGAAATTTAATCCGGGCTGTAACTTTTTGCCAGTGTAGCGGCCTAGGCTTTCCACCAGAGCTTCATCACCTTGATTCACAATGCGCACCGAGCCAGCGGCAATGGAACCGCCAAAGGCCAACATAATCAACAGTGCAAATGGGTTCATAGTGTGTCTTTCTAAAACAATTGGAGTTTGATTTCTTATCGTAGGGTCGTTCCATAGAACGACCCTACAAGAGGGCGCTTTCGGGCATGACAATCAGGGTATTGCCCTGGCGACCAACGACGATTACGGTTTGGTTGGTTGCGATCGCAACCTCACGATCACTACAACACGCAGGCCATGAATTCCCTTCGTACATCACCCGACCACTCTGACCGGGCGGAATAGAAGTAATCGTTCGCGCTTCTGTTGCATCCATCAGCGCAGGCGACTGTCTACGAGGAGAGAACCGACGCAGCGCCCCAAACATTAGCAGTGACAAAACCATCCACAACGCCACCTGCCAGCCCAGCGGAACAGGCACCAACATGAGCAATAGGCCCACTGCGATCGCACTCACACCCAAGGCCGACTCCACAAACGCGGTGGGAATCATTAACTCCATCACACAGAGGGCCACGCCCAGCAGAATCCAAAAAATTGCCGAGTTCATGGGCATTTCTTCATTTTAGCTATCTCAAGGGTAATCCAGCCAAATCTAGATTGGCAGAGGATGTTAAGTAACTCCTCAATTTAGCCCTTTGCGACTACCATTAACCTAATATTTTTTCTTTTACGGTTTTATCTCGGCAAAATCGCTGGCTGACATGACTCAAGTGGACGTCTACCCCTTTAAGAAATATGTTCTAGCCCTCGGGCCTGGGCGCGATATTCCGCCAGGCCAAAGCGTTAATGACCGCTATTGGGTGCTTAGTCCAGGCGTATGGCAAGATACCCAAGCGCCAGACCCACCAGCCCATCCCGACACAATCTCAGCCACGGCCTTACCGTATCTGCAAGCCTATCCCCATCAGCTCCATGTCCCCACCGTGTATGGCGAATGCAAGTTGGTAGATGGCCCAGTACTGCTCCTGGACAATGTTCCCCTCGATCGCCATGGTCGGTTTTTGCCCACCCTGGGTGCCGCCTGGGGAGCCGCAACACCGTTTCGGCAAGTTTATTGGTGCTGGCAGCTATTTAACCTCTGGCCTCACCTGTTTGGCCTCAATATGGCCGCCAGCTTGACCGCCCCTGAAGCCATTCATGTGGCTGGCTGGCGGATTCAGTTGAGTAATTTAATTGCTGGACAGCCATCATTGCAGGAGCTGGCAAATTTGATTGCCAAACTACTTTCTAAGTCAGTCCCTGCAGTCACCAACGAACTCCAGCCGATTCTAGAGCAGTGTGCTGACCCCCAACCCAACTTTGACCGCATCCTGGAAAGTCTCAATCGGGTCCTGCTCAGCCAGGCGATGGAGATTTCACTGATAACCCAGGTGGCGGGCATTACTAGCAGCGGCCAACAGCCCCACAATGAAGATGCCTGCTATCCCAGCCAGACTGAACTGGAACGGGCCAGTATCTCTGATTTGCCCAGCTTGCCTCGCATAGCCCTTGTCTGCGATGGCGTTGGCGGCCATGCTGGGGGTGAGGTTGCCAGTCAAACCGTAGTGCGATCTCTCCAACTCCAGCTCAGGGGACTACTGGCAGAAATTACCGAACAAGAGACACCTCTGGCTCCCTACGTTGTCATGGGCCAGATCGAAGCGGCAATTCGCGTTGCTAATAATCTAGTGGCCAGCCAAAACGATAGTCAGGGCCGTACCGAGCGACAGCGTATGGGTACTACCCTGGTGGCGGCTGTGATGATTCCCCAACGTATTCCTAAACCGGATGGCTATGCAGAAGTCAACGAGCTATACATTGCCCATGTAGGCGATAGTCGCGCCTATTGGATCACCCCAGAAGCATGTCATTTGCTGACGGTGGATGATGATGTCGCAGGGCGCGACATCACCAGTGGCCAAAGCTATCCAACCGTTGCCTATGGCCGTGACGATGCGGGGGCCCTAACCCAAGCCTTAGGAACCGGGGAAGCTGACAGTCTCAAACCCCATATTCAACGTTTTTTACTGGATGAAACCGGTGTTTTACTCCTGTGCTCCGATGGCCTTAGCGACAATCAGCGCATTGAATCCTCCTGGGCCAACTACATCGGCTTGATTGTGAAAAATATTGTGCCCCTATCCACTGCTGTGGAGTCCTGGGTGGAACTCGCCAATCAAAAAAATGGCCATGACAACATTGCCGTTGTGCTAATGGGCTGCACCATTTCAGGCAATACGGTCATCGTTGATGAGAAAGCCGCTCCGCCATCCCTGGCCACCCAACAAGATACTCGCACCCCTACCGAACTCACAGCGGCATCCAAGGCACTGCTCTACGGCGAAAGCGAAGAGCCCGTCGAAATGGATACTATTGCCGACGAAAAACCACGTCGTTCCTTACAGGCATTAGTCCTGGGTATCGTACTGTTGATTGCTGTCAGCATAGCTGGGGTAGCTGGGGTGCTGGTGTGGCAGAATTTCCGCCCCTCAGTACCGGAGAATTTACAGGATTCCCCAATTACAGAGCCCGACTTCTAAACTCAGAGTCCAGCAGCAGCAAGACTTTAACAACTCACAAATTGTTAAAGTCTCAGTCAGTCAGCTATTCTGTGAGAGAATAATAGTTAACTGTACCGAACCGTAAAGCTTGTACAGACATTATACGGACACCGATTTTTTGAATTACTGTCACCTATGAAAGCTGGCGATCATGTACGGGTTTCCACATCCGTTTTTCTATTCCATCACCCGAAGCACCGTAACCAACCCCACAACGCTGAAGGCATGGAAGGCACTATCAAAGAAGTCTTAACGGATTGGCGGGGTCGTCCCATTAGCCCCAACTTTCCAGTGGTTGTTGAGTTTCCAATCGAGGGAGCAAAGCGTCCTTTTAAGGCCCATCTTGCCAACACTGAACTGGAACTCCTTTAGGACCGATATCTAAGACTTACGTCGCCAAAACCATTTAAACAAGGGAATATCGTTTTCCATGGC
>JBCCXQ010000182.1:0-3942 GCA_039191365.1 Cyanobacteria bacterium P01_F01_bin.13
AAATAGGCTTCAGCCTGGCTATACTGTTTGCGTTTGGTACTGATTAATCCCAGATTATTGAGGGTTAAGCCCGTCTCTGGATGGCCATTGGGAAAATATCTTACGCTGCACCACCAGGGCTTGTTCTAAATAAGTTGTTGCTGCTGGTAAATCACCCTGAATACGGTGAGCCTCTCCCAGGTTGTTGAGCATTAAGCCCACATGGGGGTGCTCGCCTCCAAAATTAGCTTCAAAACTGGCCAATGCCGCCGACTGCCATTCAATTGCCAGGTCATATTCCCCCACACTGTAGGCCATCAGCGCCATATTGTTGAGGGTGGTAGCTAGCTCGGGATGCAGCGGGTGCAGGGCCTCAACCTGAATAGTTAAGGCTCGCTCATAGAGGGGGATCGCCGCGTCATAATTTCCCTGATGACGATACAGTTCTGCCCAGTTGTTTAAGATCAAGCCTAAGCTGGGATGATTTGGCCCCAGGGCATTTTCTATTACAGAGACGGCCTGTTCTAGTTTGGGCGCGGCATCGCCATAGCGTCCCTGGGCCGTATAAACCAATCCCAGATTGTTGAGGGTGCCGGCATATTCTGGATGGTTCTCTCCCAACAGTTTAGCCTGCAGGTTAAGGGCCTTAAACCCGATGGATTCAGCCTCTTCAAACCGACCCGCCAGACGATACAGGTCTCCCAGTCGGTTTAATAGCCCAGCCATGGCTAGGGACTCTTGACCATAAATCTGTTGTGACAGTGTTAGCCCCTGCTGATAATAATTTTCTGCTTTCTCATACAGCCCCTGCAGCTGATACAAGGTGCCAAAACTGCCCAGAGTATGAAGTATTTCTGGATGCTGTTCCCCATAGGCCTTTACCTGGATCGTCAGGGCCTCCTGGTATAGTCCTTCGGCATCGTTATAGCGGCTTTGGGACTGGTGTACAGTACCCAGATTTATCAGCGCCAGGGCTATATTGGGATGGGTGTCACCAAAGGTGCCTCGATAAATGTCAATTGCCCGTTGAAATAACTCTTCGGCAACGCCAAAGTTGCCTCGCTGTTGTTCCGCCAGCCCCAGGTTGCTACTAGCCAAGCCCACATCTGGCGAATCGGGACCGCTGACTAGAATCGCCTGGTCAATCGCCTGCTGAAAGTAGTCCACTGCCTGACTGTAGCGTCCTTGGTTGCGGTACAGTTCCCCCAGATTGTTATAGCCTCGGGCTAAAAGCGCGGTTTCTCCAGTTTTTTCTTGGATTGCGATCGCACGCTGCAAGTACGGTTCTGCATCGGTAAACCGCCCCAATTGCACATACACCAACCCCAAATTATTTAAGGTGGTAGCCACATAGGGATGGTCCTCAGGCAATCTCTCACCGTAGATGACTAATGCCCGCCGGTAGAGAGGTTCGGCCACATCAAAATTACCCAGCACCCGATTCACCTCGGCCACCCCATTTAGAGCAGTGGCAACTAACAGATCGTCAGGGCTCAGCGTCTGTTGCCGTAGTTCCAACAGACGTTCCCACACCACCAGCGCTTCTTGAAAGCGCCCCTGGGTATAAAGCTCAAATCCCTCCGCATCCAGCTCAGCCCCGCCTGGCACATCGGCCTGGGCCACCTGGACCTGAATTGGTGCCTCAGCCACCAGACCAGAGGAAACCGCCGCCACACTGGGGCATCTTACGCCCACCAGACTAGCCACTGTCAACGCCGCCAGCGTTAAGCTGCCCAACGCCCACTGTCCCATGCCTGGCTGTTTGACCAGTCCGGCCCGCACCAACTTCATCACATTCACCACGACGATAAAAACTAAAACAGGAATTAACCGTATTGTGCCTAATAGACACACCCTTGGTTAACTCCTGCTGTATTTCTTTATCGGTGAGTGATGGCTATTCACCCTGGGCAACAAACTGACTCAGTTGAGAACGCAATGCATTGGCTGCTGTGCCATGGCCCACTTGCTCATAGAGCTGTACCGCTGTTTCCCAATCCGTCACCATCGCCTGCTGTACCGTGGGGGACGCCTCGGAAGTCTCACTCAAGGCCAGATAGGCTCGGCCCCGCTGAGCATAGAAGTCAGCAATGTCAGGATTGAGGTTGATGGCACGGGTATAAAGTGACACGGCTGATTCAAACTCTGCTTGAGCCTGCTGTGCTTGAGCCTCTAGCAACAGCTTCTGGGAGACGGTCGCCGTTTCTACCGTCATCCGATAGCGCACCGTTGATGGCATCGCCGTCGTAGCCGTGGTGGTATTTTCCATACCAAATTCAGGCGACGTATCGTAGTCAAACAGCGGTTCGATTTCATAGTTAACTTGACCACTGTCGCCCGGCAGCGTCAGTACAATCAGATGACTGATCTGAGACTTTTCAGTCGGATCAACAATGCGGTAGCTCACCTGATTGGCCACATTCAGGGACGTATATTTACCCGCTTCGTACACAGCAATGCGGCTAACAATATCAGGATTGTTGTTGGCCAGCTTAAGCCGAATCGCGATAGTTTGGCCCGCCTCGGCCGTCAGCTGATGACGCAATGTCCGACGAGACTCCACTGTTACCAGTTTGGCTTCGGTAGCTCCGGCCTGTAGCAGCACCTCGGCTGACACGGGCATGGCCAATCCTAGCAGTACACCCATAAAACCTAGACTACTAATTACAGACCGCATGGTGGCCTCCTAAAGGAACACTAAATGATTTTGTTAAGGAGTACTCCACACGGGATCGATGCGGTTCCAGAACAGTCGGGATGACATAAATGAAGTTATGGGTGTTAATTTGTGAAAATTGGGTTAATGACGCATGATGGGGAGCTTCTGCCATAGGATTGTGGATTTTGAGTTGAAATTCTTTTGACAATCTAAAAATCTGTTATATCCAATGTCCATGACTGATGCTTGCAGGTTTCATCAAACAAAAATGTTGCTTCATGCAGGACTTTATCTAAAGCTTGGGTTTCGGTTGGAACCTAACCTGCGGTTTTCGCCCTTGCAACCCTTTGTTTTTGGGTATCCAGATGTTGGGTTTCGAGGGATCAACCCAACCTACGGTTTGAATCAAACACTCCGGCAACTGTGACCCATTCTTACAAAGCATTGCGAATCGTTGAGCGATGACGATGCCGACCAAAGGACTCCCATATTCTGAAGGCTGGGTTGTCCCAGATATCGGGCCATAACCCTAACCTACCCCAGATCTTTTTTCGTGGAGCGCTTTTTATGAAACTGGCCTATTGGATGTATGCAGGTCCTGCCCACATTGGCACCCTGCGCATAGCCAGCTCATTTAAGAATGTCCATGCAATCATGCATGCCCCTTTAGGGGACGACTACTTTAACGTCATGCGTTCCATGCTTTCTCGGGAGCGAGATTTTACTCCGGTGACCACCAGCGTTGTTGATCGCCATGTGTTGGCCCGTGGCTCCCAGGAAAAAGTTGTTGATAACATTACCCGCAAAGATAAGGAAGAGCATCCTGACCTGATTGTTCTTACGCCCACATGCACCTCCAGCATTTTGCAAGAGGATCTAGCTAACTTTGTTGAACGGGCCCAGATAGATGCCGATGGCGATGTCATGCTGGCGGATGTTAACCACTATCGTGCCAATGAACTGCAGGCGGCTGACCGAACGCTGCAACAGATTGTTGAATTTTATCTTAAGAAAGCGACCAAGCAAGGCACCATTCCCGAGGGGAGAACTGAAAAGCCCTCGGTCAATATTATCGGCATCACCACCCTTGGGTTTCACAACAACCATGACATCACCGAGCTAAAACGGCTGATGGCGGACCTGGGCATTGAGGTAAATGCGGTGATCCCAGAGGGAGCATCAGTCCATGACCTTAAAAACCTACCCAGGGCCTGGTTTAACCTGATCCCCTATCGGGAGATTGGTTCGCTAACGGCGGAATATTTGCAACGAGAGTTTGCCATGCCCTATGTGGATATTACCCC
>JBCCXQ010000183.1:0-3925 GCA_039191365.1 Cyanobacteria bacterium P01_F01_bin.13
CACATGCAAAACAGCCCTGGATCAGAGTTCCGATCCAGGGCTGTTTGTTATGTAGGGTGAGACCCATTGTTCTCAAGCGTTAATAACTGTTCAGTAACACCCAGGTTAGTCACCCAGGATATTGATGAGTGCGCCTGCAGCGCCCCCTTGAATCGCATTCTCAATAAATGAATCATCGTTGGTAATCACACCAACCACACCGCTAGCAGCGGCTCCGACGGCTGCATCTTGGGCCAGACTAGAGTCGTCATTGTCGCCACGGACAGCTTCAACAGCAGCGCCAGCAGCACCACCGTTGATGATGTCATCCACACCAGCATCGTCACCGATGACAGTGCCTGTAACAATGCCAGTACCAGCACCAATACCAATGCTTTCCAACAGGTCAGCAGAGCTAGGGGCGGCCAGTACAGAACCCAATGTAACCGTAGTCAATCCTGCTACAAACAATGCACTGATTGCTTTTTTCATGGTAATAACTCCCCATGGGGCATGAACGATTGATCTAACTATCTCGATGTTAGCTAATGCAGGTCTGATATATCCCTGAACTGACCATAAGAGTGACTTAAGTCATGCTGAGTATTTGGGGTGATCGGTGTCACTATTTCGTTATTCTGCGGTGGTTAAGAGAGCTGATTTAGTGTTAAATCGTTGTCCAGAAACTGACGATAGTCATGCTGTGGCTAATCCTTAATTCTCTTTACGCACCAAAGGATTCACCAGATCGTTTAAGCCTTCACCAATCAGCGATAGCCCAGTTACCATCCCCGTAATCGCTAATCCAGGAAACAGTGCAGTCCACCAGATGCCAGTGGGCAAGGCATCCAATGCCTGACGTAAAGAGCTGCCCCACTCGGGTACTTCATCCGGTAGTCCTAATCCCAAAAAACCTAGCCCCCCCAAAATCAATACCGCATCGGCTGTGTTGAGGGTAAACAGCACCGGCACACTCTGAACCACATTTAAAAATAAATATCGGGATAACACTGCCCAGGTGGATGCTCCCATGGCTTGAGCTGCTTCTACAAACAGCTCTGTTTTGAGGCTGACGGTGTGGTTTCTTACCACTCGATAGTACTGGGGCACATAGGCAATGCTTAATGCTGCTGCTGCATTGACCACCCCTTTGCCCAGGATAAAGGCTAGTGTCACCGCCAATAACAATACCGGTAGGGTGTAGATCGTATCCATAAAGAACAGTAGTCCCCGGTCCAGCTTGCCCCCCAGATAGCCGCTGACCATACCAAGGGGGACGCCTACGACTACACTCATGGCTGTGGCTAGCAGCACTACCTGCCAGGCCGCTCGCGCCCCAAACAAAGTACGAGAAAAGACGTCATAGCCTTGACGGCTAGTGCCAAACCAATAGTCTTGGGATGGCGGCACATGGATCGGGTTTTCTAGCGTTACTAATGGGTCCTGGATCCAGCCCCAGCTCTGCATCAGTGGTGCACAAAGTGCGATCAGCATAAATATGAGGGTGATGGCAATCCCTACCCACATCAGTACTGTTGAAATTGTCCAGCGTCGTTGTCTGTGCAGAGTGTCTGCCATAGCCAAGAGAAATCGATCAGGCTCCATTGTCTAATGGACGCGGAAAATTCAAAACTAAAAATTCAAAACTTATCCTCATCTAGTAACGCTGTAGCAATTTCTTGAAACCCTTCCCCTTCCTCAGCTTCTGTAACAAAGGCAGGATGGTGGTCCAGGGCATCCAAATAATGGCGCACATTGGCGACGCCCACTGAGTTAGGAAACTGATCCGGGTCAAACATGCTTTCGTCGTTGGGGCTATCGCCAATGGTCAGCACCTGGTTATGGGCTAGCTCTGGAAACAGCTGGGCAATGACCTGGGTGAGGCCATTGGCTTTGTCCTGGGGCAGGGGTTTGATATGACACTGGACCGTGCTGTAAGTAAATCCCCAGCCGTTGTCGTGGCAGTTGTTCATCATCCAGGTGAGGTCATCGATACTGAGGCCAGTCACCTCAAAGGTCCAGTCGCTAAGCCGGTAGGGATTATCACTGGACTCCTTAAGTTGAGGATATTTTGCCCGTAGCCGGTTAAATTGTTGTAACAGCAACTGTCTGTGGTTATCTGGCAGCGGCTGGAGAAAGGTGGGATATCGGTAATCTTTGGTGAAATAGAGGCCGCCGTTTTCTGCGATCGCAAGTACCACCGGCAGATAATGCAGCAGTCCATGCACCCATCCCGCTGAGCGACCCGTTGTGATCAGCACTGGCATCCCTGCCAGCTTGAGTGTTTCTAGCGTCACTAATAGAGCATCATTAAACTCACCAAACTGGGTCAGGGTGCCGTCCATATCGGTCGCTACCAGACGAGTCTGGGCCAACGCCTGACGTCCCTGGATCGTAGTCAGGGACTGTAAACGGTTTGCGGCCATGGTTTCTCACGATTCAAGTTCATGCCCATAGTGACAGACGAGCGCTAGATTTTGATTAAGGAATTCCCCCGAAACCAGGAAACTGATATACGTTAGAGGCCAGTTCTTGACGGTTCTAAAAAAATCGCTCAGACTCTCAATGCAGATAACGGGTGCTGTGGTCAAAGACGGCTTATATCAGTCCCGCTGTTAAGGTAAATCATCCTTGTTCTCGTGAGCTATGCCATCCCTCGTCCCTGATCAGCGCAACTACTACTATCTTTTAGAGGCCGAACGTGCTGGAATCCACAAGCCGATTCTGGCGGGTCTCTATGCAGTACACCAATCGCCACGGTTGATGGATGGTGAAACGGGCCTTGGGATAGCGGCTGCTAATAAAGTCCCAGTGGATCGGGTTAATACATTGCCTGAACAGGTGCAGTACGCTGCTAATACCCTTCGCAGCTTGACCAGTACCCTCACTGCTGATGGCTGGAATGGAGGTGATTTATGGGATGGTGCCAAGGGCCGCTACAGCGATCGCTTTATTGAGCGGATTGCAGAGGGCTATATGCCATCCCCAGCTGATGAGAATTCCGCCCGCCTGGAAAGCTGCAATGCAGAAAAACTGTTGGCTGCTTATCTCGAAGATATCGACTATGACTACGGTGCCCAGGAACTCCCCCATAATCTATCCGAACTGGATGATGAACTGCTGGCCTTTGCCGATCGCATTGCCCCGAACTACGGGCGTCTGGACTTTCAGCGGGAGGCGTTGCTAGAAGTCGCTCGAATTTGGCGCAAGTTGGACACCCATGAGGCCACCATCAGAGCAATGAATGTGGCCATAAATAATGATGTGGCGGATGAGGTCGCGCTAGATAAAGCCTTGACGGACTTTATGCGACAGGTATCTCGGTTTTACTCTGGGTACCCCCACCAGCGCGAAGCCCTCCTGCGTTTAACTCAGCTATGGCGGCAGTTAGACTCCCGCGAAGAGGCCATTGACTGGTTGGAAACCAGCGATCCCCGAGCAAACGAAACCAATCTACAAATTGTCGATCCGGCCCTGATGGCGTTTGTTCAACGTATTCCTGATAACTATAAAGGGGATGGTTACAGCCGCTTTGCCCTGACTGAAACCTATCGCACCTGGAAGGGACTGGACTCGCGTCCCACCGCCCTGAGCGAATTGGGGGCTACTCCCCAGTTTCTCAATGCCAATAAGGACAACCCTACGGCCCTGGCTGAGGCGGCAAAACGTGTGGACGAGGCCTTGCTTACCTTTGTGGAGGGGATTCCCCAAGCCTATAAAGAAATCGAAGAACAGCGGGAAGCGTTGATTCGTCTGGTGCAAATCTGGCGCAAGTTAGACCGTCGGATAGATGCCATTCAGTCCTTGTTTGACGATGTTAGAAGCATGACTCGGGCCAACCGTGATTCTATTGAGGCTCCCCCGACACCAAAACCAGCTCCGTTGCCTACACGCCCCGGTCGCTGGACACCCTACAACATTCAGCTAGGGGCTTCGATCATTGTCA
>JBCCXQ010000184.1:0-3908 GCA_039191365.1 Cyanobacteria bacterium P01_F01_bin.13
AAAATTTCTCGGCTTGAGTGGATACCCTCTCAGGACATTGCCCATAGGCCCGTGGTAAAGTATGCAACCCAATGACCAATCCAATTGATTAAAATAAGCGTCTAGGCGACTGCCATGCCCAATGCCATGGGGTCTAACGATACGGTAACCCCATACACTGTCCGGTTAATACGAGCTACAGGAGACATCACATGTGCGGAATTGTAGGTTACATAGGAACTCGGGCCGCCAGCAATATTTTGATTGAAGGGTTACGTAAGCTGGAATATCGAGGCTACGATTCAGCCGGTGTGGCTACTGTTGGTGAAGATACCCTCAACCGAGTCCGGGCTAAGGGTAAACTACAGAACCTGCAAGATAAACTGGATGGCCTAGAAGATCCGGCCCGTCTGGGGATTGGTCATACTCGCTGGGCGACCCATGGTAAACCGGAAGAGCACAATGCTCACCCCCATACTGACGGCAGTGGCCGGATCGCCGTGGTGCAGAATGGCATTGTTGAAAACTACCGGGAACTGCGGGAAACGCTGATTGAAAAAGGCTACGAGTTTAAGTCGGAAACTGATACTGAGGTGATTCCCCACCTGATTGCTAACTATTTAGCCAATGGTGTAGAGGGACCGTTAAAGCATGAATCCCCCTTGTTAGAGGCGGTGCGCCAGGTGGTCAATGTGTTAGATGGTGCTTTTGCCCTGGCAATTGTTAGTGCTGATTTTCCTGACGAGCTGATTGTGGTGCGTCAGCAGGCTCCTTTAGCGATTGGCTTTGGTCAGGGTGAATTTTTCTGTGCGTCGGATACCCCTGCGATTGTGTCCCATACTCGGGCGGTGCTGCCGCTGGATAATGGCGAGCTGGCAATGCTGACTCCTTTGGGGGCGGCCATTTATGATTTCACCGGGCGACGGCTGAAAAAGCATCCTATTACCCTCAGCATTAGCCCCACCATGGTGGAAAAGCAGGGCTTTAAGCACTTTATGCTGAAGGAGATCCACGAACAGCCTGGGGTGGTGCGTAATAGTTTAGAAACCTATTTGGTCGACGACTGGACCCCTGAGAGTGATAAATCGCCCATTAATTTGGGGTTAAATTCCAGTCTGCTGGCAGGGTTAGACCAGGTGCAAATTGTTGCCTGCGGTACTAGCTGGCATGCCAGTCTGGTGGGTAAACATTTGCTAGAGAAATTAGCAGATATGCCAACGGTGGTGCACTATGCATCGGAGTTTCGCTATGCTCCTACGCCGTTAATCGCGAATACCCTCACGATTGGTGTTACCCAGTCGGGGGAAACGGCAGATACGTTGGCGGCGCTTGATATGGAGCAAACTCGACGCATTGCTAAAGGGGACGATGCGTTTGCGCCACGAATGTTGGGGATTACGAATCGTCCGGAAAGTTCGCTGGGGCGACTGGTTCCGAATATTGTGGCTACCCATGCGGGGATTGAAATTGGTGTAGCGGCTACTAAGACTTTTGTGGCTCAGCTCATGGCGTTTTATTTCCTGGCGTTAGAGCTGGCCTATCGGCGTCAGACGCTTTCTGGTCAGCAGCTGGCTGAGATCATCGATGCGCTGCGTCAGCTGCCTACCCAGATGGAGCATGTGATTGATAAGCAGGAGGGCTATACCGAAGAGCTGGCCCATAGCTTTACGGAAACTCAGGACTTTATCTTTATCGGGCGGGGGGTGAATTATCCCATTGCGTTGGAGGGGGCACTAAAACTAAAGGAAATTAGCTACATCCATGCTGAAGGGTATCCGGCTGGGGAAATGAAGCACGGTCCCATTGCACTATTGGATACAAAGGTGCCGGTGGTTGCGATCGCAGTCCCTGGTTCTGTCTACGACAAGGTTCTCTCCAATGCTCAAGAGGCTAAGGCCCGTGATGCTCAGCTGATTGGTGTAGCCCCCGCTAATGATGCCGAAGCCGAGCATACGTTTGACACCCTGCTGCCGGTCCCCATCGTAGATGAGTTACTCTCTCCTATGTTGACAGTATTACCGCTACAGTTGTTGTCTTATCACATTGCTGCAAGACGTGGTTTAGACGTAGACCAGCCTCGTAATTTGGCCAAGTCCGTCACAGTTGAGTAGCCAAACTTCTTCCATGTATAAAACTGTAGTTTTACTGCTGCGTAGGCTACATGTTTTAACCTGGATATGGTTCAGGCTCTAAACCACGTCCAAGTTGAAAACTGTAGCTTTCCCCACCGGAAAAACTTATTTCTGTGCAATCCCCTTAGCGTAAATCCAAACCTCCGGTACTTTTAACAAGCGATAAGTCTCTAACGTAGTTTTTGAAGTAACATCAGACTCAATTGCCAAATCAGGTGGCGGATCCTGCTCCGGATCAAACCGCTCACAGCCCCTCATGCACTCAGCATTTTGAATATAAAAACAGGTGTCTGGTTCTAACCCTGCTTCCTGTAACTTGCGAAATGTTGTAGAACCAAAATCTTCCCAGTCCTTATCCTGACTATCCAACGACGCAACCACCATTATTTTTTATAGAACCCTTGCCCTAGGGAAGTCTAACTCAGCATATATTCGAACTGCTATCGGCGATCAAAGGCGAAAAGTATAGAATAAAGATATGATGCAGCCGCGTGAGGTAGATCATGGTCCAGGATATACCTCAATTAAAACTGCCATTGATGCATATCCCTAGTGAGCTGGCGCTACAGGTGACACGGGAACAGTTTGCACTGCTAGCGGCAGCGAATCGGGAGCTGAGGCTAGAGCGGACAGCAACGGGAGAATTGATAGTGAATCCACCCACAGGGGGAGAATCAGGTCGGCGCAATCTGAGCATCAGCGCTCAACTGGGAGCTTGGTTTGAGGCTAATGACAGCCTAGGGGAAGCGTTTGACTCGTCGACGGGGTTTGAATTGCCCAATGGAGCAACTCGTTCTCCGGATGCTGCTTGGGTGACAAGGGAACGGTGGCAAGCATTGACAGCGGAGCAGCGGGAGGGATTTATTCCGCTATGTCCTGACTTTGTGGTGGAGCTCCGCTCTAAGCCTGACAGCCTCAAGGTACTGCGGACTAAGATGCAGGAGTATATGAACAATGGTGTGCAGCTGGGCTGGCTGATTGACCCAAAAAATAAATGCGTAGAGGTTTATCGTACGGGTCGGGCGGTTGAGGTTGTGACAAAGCCGAATACACTTTCAGGTGAAGTAGTTCTGCCAGGATTTACACTGACACTGAAGCGGATTTGGGCGTGATGCATATGCGGACGCGGTAGTGTAAAACTTTATTTGCAAGTGTCAGGACCCTTGACTCAAACAATTCTCGGTTAAGTGTACAACTTTATTTCGCCGTTTGCTTTTTAGGGCAAAAGAATGAGGCTTTGTGCAGGCTCTCAGTGTACAACTTTATTGTTAGCCTACAGCTTTATGGTTTGATGCCGCTCAGTGTATAAACCGTTGTTTGAGCAGTGCGTCCCCGTAGCTGAATTTTTGCCTTTTCTGCCACGATTGCATACTGTTCTCTCACATATTGGTAGGTGGCCTCACTCATGAGAATGGGATACGGAGAATTCTGTGTGAGTTTTTTGGTCATGTCCTGTAGGCGAGCCGCAATGTTGACCGTATCACCAAAGAGAGAATAACTGGCACGGGTACGACTGCCAACAGTGCCTGCAACCAGCGGTCCCGTATGTAGCCCCACGCCAAATTTTACTGTGGGGAGTCCCTGGGCCATAAACTCTTTATTCAGCTCTTCTAAGCGTTCTACCATCGCCATACTGGCTTGAACAGCGGCAATGGCATCCGCTTGAATGCCCGCCTTGCCAAGGCGGGCAACCGGAGAACCAAAGGCTGCCATGATGGCATCGCCGATATATTTATCGACGACTCCGCCATTGTCCATAATGCATTCGGTCATGACCTCAAAGTAGCGGTTGAGCCA
>JBCCXQ010000185.1:0-3809 GCA_039191365.1 Cyanobacteria bacterium P01_F01_bin.13
CTTTGGTGCATTTAGACGATACTCGCTCGTCCGTACAGTTTTCTCCAGACAGTCAGAATCTATATGCTATCAGTCGTTGGCATCCTCTCCAATATTGGAAGCTAGATCGCCTGGACAATGGTGCGAAGAGACCTCCCTGTATTAAGTCCTGGAAAAATCTGCCACAAAAAAAAGGGCATTGGCAGATGCATTTTGATGGGGAGAGTGCCATTCAGCGGTTAGTCCAGAAAGGTGACCGCCATGTTGAGATATGGACCCCGACCAAACCACTAAAACAGACTCTCGGCGGAGACAATGATAGACCGACAAGTCTCGCTATTAGTCATGATGGTCAGCACATTGCCCTGGGAAATCGCAATCAACCTGTTGTAACTATATGGAGTCGAGAAGGAACTAAGGTGCTCACCCTAGAAGGCCATAGGCGTGAAGTGCGATACCTGTGTTTTGCCAACAATGACACTCTAGCCTCAGTCAGTACTGACAACACCATCAATATTTGGAACCTGCAGAGCTGTAACACATTAGTGACCATCAAGGCCCATGATCGGTCCATCAATCGAATTGTCTTTAGTCCTGATGGCAGTACCCTAGCTTCTGCCAGCGACGATGGTACCGTTAAAATCTGGCATCTCAACTTTAGTATGTTAGCTTCCGAAGGCGTTGAGTTAGCTACTTTACAGGTGGGTGAAGGTGTTTCTAGCCTAGGGTTTTCTGGAAAAACGTTGGTTACTGGAGACTACGCTGGCCAATTGCAATTTTGGAAAGACGGAACGTTACAGCATAGTCTCCAAGCCCATGGCGAAGGCATTACCCATCTCGCCATTAGCCCAGATGGAACACAACTAGTCACTTCTAGCTATGACCATACGATTAAACGCTGGTCAATGGAGGGAAAAGCACTAGCCACAATTCGTGCCCATCGAGCTCGGGTGGATACAGTAGCGTGGCATCCATCCGGACATACTCTAGCCTCTGCTAGCGATGATGGAACAACAAAGCTGCTTGCCCTAGACGGGCGAGAAATTACAACACTGCACAACTGCTGCTGTCCTAAGATTACTCTGCTTACTGAAGATCCCAGCGATGGTGTATACCCTCCCAAAAAATCCTCTAAAAAATTGACGCATCACCACTATCGAAGTCACCTGACAACTTTGGCCTTCACCCCCGATGGCAAAACCCTGGTAGATGCCTTTAGTTGTGGTAAGACCCGTTGTTGGAATCTCGATTTAGAGAACCTTTTGAGTCGAGGCAAAGCCTGGTTAGGGAGTGATAACACACTATGACACCTAGCGCTCTCCAAGACTATCTCCAAAACCTACTTCAGCACCAGGTGAAAATCAGCACTATGA
Source organism: Cyanobacteria bacterium P01_F01_bin.13 (assembly GCA_039191365.1). GTDB lineage: Bacteria > Cyanobacteriota > Cyanobacteriia > Phormidesmidales > Phormidesmidaceae > Leptothoe. Next base: position 1,353 of record JBCCXQ010000185.1, read on the forward strand.
TATGGGGACCACCTGGCATTGGTAAATCTAGTATTGTCCATCAGCTAGCACAACACCACGATCTGGAGTTTGTAGATGTCCGGCTGAGTCAACTTGCTCCCACCGATTTGCGAGGATTGCCAGTGGCAGAGCAGGGACTATCAAAATGGTATCCCCCTGAATTTTTGCCCCAGTCAGGGGCCGGTATTCTCTTTTTAGATGAGTTGAATATGGCCCCACCTACCATGCAGGGCATCGCTCAACAGTTGATCTTAGACCGTCGTGTTGGTTCCTATGAGGTGCCCGAGGGGTGGTACGTGTGGGCAGCGGGCAATCGTAAGGAAGATCGCGCTGCGGTATTTGACATGCCCACACCTGTTGCCAATCGATTTCTCCACCTCCAGGTCACGCCTGACTTCGATAGCTTTAAAGCCTATGCCCTTGAAAATCAGCTCCATGAACAGATAATAGCGTTCTTATCGTTTCGCCCAAATCTACTGCACAAGCTAGATTCCCATCAACCTGCTTGGCCATCCCCGCGCTCTTGGGAAATGGCCAGTACCTTGCACTCGGCTTATCTGGATGTGGCCCCTGCAATTGGAGAAGAAACAGCATCGGAGTTTCTATCATTTGTAAAAATCTATGAGAATCTACCCAATCTCCAACACATTCTCAACGGCCAAGGAAAGCCCATTCCTTTTCCTTCTGAGCCCTCTGTCCGTTATGCTACGGCGATTGGGTTGGCCGTTAGAGCAAGGGCTGCTAACCAAGGACACAACGCCTTTCGTTGGTTAAGTGCGGACGCACCGCCAGAGTGGGTTCAACTCTTTGCTGTCGATCTGTTCCGACGCATGAAGACTGAAGGGCACCTGGGAGAACTTGCCCAACTCGTTCAACAAGATGCTTCTCTCAAAATCTTCCTCAAAGACTTTCAGGAGCTATTAACTCTTTGAATATAAATGACTACGGGAGTCTTGATGCTCTGGAAAGCTAGCTATGACAGATTCTCACATAACTGACCAATCAATGCTGAGTCAAGGGAATGATCCCAAACGTCTAATCAGTGCCTCGCTGCTTAGGATACGGGGAAAATCTCCGTTTTTTGCCACCCTAGCGCTTTTTACCTGTATCTATCCGACTCAGCAAGTTGCGATCGCAGCTACCAATGGCCAGGACATTTTTCTCAATCCGGACTATATTGCCAGCTTACCGTCGCCCCAACTCGATGGTTTAATACTTCATGAAGTTCTCCATGCGGCACTGCTCCATGTATTCCGACGAGGTGCGCGGGCAGTTCAACTGTGGAATATTGCCGCCGATATTGTGGTCAATGGCATGATTGACCAGCAAGGTGTGTTCACACTGCCTCCTGATGCTGTCAGAGACCCCCAGTTAGAACACCTCAGTGTTGAAGAAGTTTACGATTGCTTACTACAGAAAAGCCCTGGATATGAATTGCCTTTTCTCGACCTATGGGAACCTGGAGCGGCAGATGCTCCAACCAGTTTAGTCATAGCCAGTAAGGCAGGAACCACTACTGAATCCTCTAGCAGCCCATCTTCCAATGACGAATTTTCAGGGACAGATGGCGTTGTTCCCACAGACAAATCCCAGGCTGACCTGGAAACCCACTGGCGTCATGCCCTGCAACAGGCTATGTCGGTGCCTGATTCGTCCAAGGAGCAGGGCTATTTGCCTGCTGGCCTGCAGCGAGAGCTATCTACGGTGACTCAGCCCCAGTTAGATTGGCGCTCGTATCTGTGGCGCTATGTGGTTCAAACCCCCACAGACTTTATGGGATTTGATCGTCGATTTGTATATCGAGGCCTTTACTTAGAATCCCTCGAAGGGGAATCTGTGAAAGTTTTTGTGGCTGTTGATACCAGTGGTTCTATTAGCAATGAGCAGTTGGGAACGTTTATTAGTGAAGTGCAGGGCATTCTACGGGCCTATCCCCATCTAGAGGGTGAACTGTACTATGCCGATGCTCAGGTATACGGCCCCTACCCATTAGATAAAGGGTATCCCATAACCAAGCCCATGGGCGGCGGCGGCACATCGTTTGTTCCCTTTTTGGAAAAAATTTCCCAGCAGCAAGATTGGCAGTCAAACGCTGTCTGTGTCTATCTCACCGATGGATACGGCACCTTTCCATCCCAAGAACCCGAATTACCGGTATTGTGGGTGGTAACCCCTGGTGGGCTTGATTTAAATCGCTTTCCCTTTGGCGAAACCGTAAGACTTCTCTCACATTCTTAATCAGATTTCGATTTTACGTGGAATTTTTTGTAAAAACTCTGATGATTGTCAAGCTATGAACACTAATGAGAACGCTCTAGTACCTCTCACACCTAGCATCAAAGAAGCCTGGCAATCAGTGTTTACGCCACGTTATCGACCTAATAGAACAATTGCATGGAAACTATTTGATCCAGATTGGCTGAGAAACATCGACTATATACTTCCTACCCGCCCAAC
>JBCCXQ010000186.1:0-3760 GCA_039191365.1 Cyanobacteria bacterium P01_F01_bin.13
GCGGGTGTGCGATCGCAACCTATCTATCCACATTCCTACCCCCATTCCCAACGACAAATTTAGCGAGGCTCCTATTGGCAATGAGCCTATTGGCGTAACAGTAGGTAGTACAGCTGCCCGCTCGTATTAATCAGTCCTGCCTGCTGCCCCGCTCTATCCCCGGTACCCACAAAAATATCCACTCGACCAGGTCCCCGAATTGCACCGCCAGTGTCTTGATCCAACACAAAGCGATTTACCGCCATCGCTTGCCAGCTATCGGCTGTGATCGAGACAGGCAACTCCAAACTAATTAAGGCCAACGCCCCCGGCGGCATCAAGGTTTTATCCGTAGCAATAGAACGCCCCGGAGTCACTGGCACATTCAGATTGCCAATGGGGGGTGAGCCCCCAGTCGCTTTAAAGAATACAAATCGATCGTTGCGGGGCAAGTAGCTATCCAATGCCGCCGGATGCTGCTCAAAATAATCCATCAGCACCGGCAAGGTCAGATCGGCCTCCGCCACAATGCCATCGTCAATCAAGGCTCGGCCAATGCTGGTATACGGATACTCCGTGCGTCCGGCATAGCCTACAGACATCACCGAACCATCGGTCAGCTGCAGCCGAGCAGACCCTTGCACCTGAACTAAAAACGCTTCCAGACGACTCTGTAACCACACTAGCTCTAAACTGGCTAGCGGCCCCTCTCCCCCTTGCAGGCCGTCGATTCCCTCCAACGCCGCTCGGGTCGGGTGGGGCAGTTGCCAGGCATCCAGGTCAACCGGTCGGCTATAGAGCGGATAGCGATACTCGGATGTGGGCACCGTACTAGCGCTGTAGGTGGGCTCAAAATAGCCGGTAAAGTCTACATGACCAGACCCATCGCTACCCACCGAGCGATAAAACTCAAACTCCTGACTCACCAATGACTGCAGCTGCTGGGCGGAATGACTGGTAGCCACCAGCTGCCGAAACCTCACCAGACTAAGCTGTACCCGATCGTGGGTTATCCCCGCCAGAGGATAGTCCTCATAGGCGGTAATGGCCGCTTCGGTCGCTAAATAATCCAGGCTGTGGTCAATGGCCTGGAGCAGGGCCGCTCGATCTTGACCAAACTGAGCGTCATACCCGAGGCAGGCCTGATCCACAAACTCGATATGACAGTTGACTAAGTCCAGGGGAAATGCGATCGCAGACAGCGGGGCACAGGCCAAGGCGGCCACTAAAATCGCTCGCAGTCGCCACCGCCTGTAGTTCATGCCAATCTAGAAACGCTCTACGCTAGAACTAAACTGTGGTTCCACTCGAATTGCAATCAGTCGAGAAGGTCGAATCACCATGTATTCCCCAGGATTAATCTCAGGTAAGGGCACCTTAATAAAATCCTCAGAGGAAGACTTGGGCATCAGGTCATTGCTGTACCACTTTTGAAAATCTTGAATCGATGAAAACCTCACTTCCTCATGATGGCCGCCATCAAAAAGCATGTGGACAATAAATTCGCTTGGTTTCCTGGGCATATCAGCTCGCCGATTTAAGTCATCGCCCTATTATGGACCTCCAGCAGCCAAAAGTTGCACCAACGTTAGGGCTTGTTAAGAAATTAGGCACGGGCTTCATCTACCAAACGTTTGATTCAATGGGGCTTTCAATCTCAAAACGTGAAATCATTTTTTAACAGCCCCCTAATCCTTTAATCAAATTAGTTCAGACTCAAATGTCCTAAGTTAAACAGCCGGAAACTCTCATAAAAAGTTTGATTAGAAGTTATCCAACGGTAATCGGCCCGTTTATATCAAATAGCGTAGGAAACCGCCCCAGAAGTCAGCCAAAATTTCAAGATACTTCCAGAAAACAATACGAATACTTACAAAGTAATATTCTGAATTCTTTTCATTAGCAGGATAACGATAGACTTCTACCTGACCCTAGATACCCTAGCCAAATCTAGAGTGTCTACGGCTTCATTGCCCTCACCATAGGGCTTAGACCGCGATCCTAAATCGTCCTTTAGTGACGAAACCGGTACTTTCTACTCCTGTTGTCTAAAAGCACTCTCGTAATCCCATGTTGCGTAAAGTTTCCATAGCTATTGGTGCTCTTTTGCTCATCGGGCTTCTGGCCGTGGGCGGTTGCCAGCTCACACAACTCAAAGCATCCCAGCCAAATGACACAGCCAAATGGGAGCAAATTGAAGAGCAACCCCCCGCCGTCGCCGTTGATAAAAAAACGGTCATTAATGGCGGAGAATTTAATAAGTTTTTCCCCAGTAACGGCAACGGTTATGAGCGAGTCTACACCCAAGAAAAGGATGGCTTTGCCGAAGCTAAGCTCAAACAAGATGGCAATACCCTAGCCATGCTGTCGGTGTCTGATACCATCACCAATCCCAACGCCGCTACTAAATATCAAAACAGTGAGCGGGTTCTTGCAGGTTATCCTTTGGCAGAAGTCGGCAGTACTGCCACTAGTGTACTCGTAGCCGATCGCTTGCAGGTCAAGGTTCTCTCTCGAGATACCGACTTTTTACCAGCCGATCGTGAAGCCTGGTTAGAGAAGTTTGATCTTAACGGCCTTGCCAAGTTAGTTAACTAAATCCCATTACCGTGGAGTCATTTTCCATCACGAACTCCATGGTTGTGCATATTTCAAGACAATATCGTCTGCTGCAATGAGGACATCAACATGAGCAAGCCGATTTATGAGTTAGTCAACAACCTACCGCAAAAAAACCTTACGGTTTTTGTACTGCGCTCTCTTGATAAAGTACTCCCTGGAGAATGGGACAACATTGTCGGGTTTGAAAACACAATTCGACAGGTTACCGGTGAGAGCGATGCTGCTCTAATTGAGCAAATCGGTGCCCGTGCTATTCAGCTCTACAATGACAAGTCTGAAGGCTATCAGCGGGCCATGTGGCTTTACCAAACCATTGACTCCACTGGCCGTGCTTTAGGTCAAGCGGCTTTAGCGGGCAAAGTAACTGAGAATATTCCATTTCTCTCCATCGTTAACCGATTAACGCCAAAGCCAGAAAAGGCACAAACTATTGACCTTTCTATGAAACTGGTAACCGAGATCGTTGCATTTTGCAAAATCAACGGTATTCCTGGGGACAGTGTTGGCGATTTTGTAAAAGCATTGGGTGACTACGGTGGTGAGTCTTTAGTCCGAATGGCAGCCCTGGTTTGTTTTGACGGCATCGTCCCCTTAGGACCCAATTTTATTAAGCAGACTGAAACCTTGCTGGGAAATCTTACCCCCAAGGATTTAGAAAGTAACCCCGCCTTTAAAGCCATTAAGGAAGCGATACCTGGTGGCAAAACCGATGACCAGCTTACATTCATCGGGGCTAGTTTTGAATCGGTCAAAGGCTGGATGGGCAACTTTGTAGAATCCAAAGGGATTACGCCCCAAAACGTAGTTGGTAATCTCAAAACCTTTGTAGATGTCGCCGATGATAAAGCGGATTACCTGGGTGCTTTTTTGGATATCTCCACCAATTATTATGAGCATACCGGGGTACAAACCTTGACCCGTCGTTTAGTGGAACGGGCCGTTGCTGAAATTTAGTCCCCTGTAAGTATTATGGCCATTGTCAAAAACGTTCTTGGTGAAAACCTGCAAGTCTGCTGTACCAGTCCAATGACGGGGTTTTATCGAGATGGCACCTGCAATACAGGTCCTAACGATGTGGGCTCCCATATTGTCTGCGCTGAAGTGACTGCGGAGTTTTTGGCCTATACCAAAGCCCAAGGTAATGATTTGAGTACCCCTA
>JBCCXQ010000187.1:0-3654 GCA_039191365.1 Cyanobacteria bacterium P01_F01_bin.13
CCGTCCATTTTTAATGCTATTCGACTGTCCAAAGAGGCTGTGGATAATGGTGTGATTGGGCATATCCAGGGGCAGTACCAGAAGGTTGCTGCATCAGTGACCAACGGAGAATAGAAAATAATGGTGAATGGTGGGGCCGGTGTGGCCTTTATTGGTAGTGGTAGCGCTCAGGTTGAGACGGTGCTGAGTAATGACATGCTCAGTCGCCTGGTTGATACCTCCGATGAGTGGATTTCTACCCGCACGGGTATTCGCCAGCGCCATGTGGCTAATGCAGAGGAGTCTCTTGCTGTCCTAGCTGCTCAGGCTGCTCAGGGAGCGATCACATCTGCCAATCTTAACCCTGACGATATTGACCTGATTATTTTAGCCACCTCTACACCTGATGACTTGTTTGGTACGGCCTGTCAGGTGCAGGCGGCCATTGGTGCCAGTCGCGCCGTTGCCTTTGATCTGACGGCGGCCTGTTCAGGATTTGTGTTTGGTGTGGTGACAGCGGCCCAGTTTATTCGCACAGGCACTTACCAAAATGTTGTTGTGATTGGTGCTGACCTGCTCAGTCGTTGGGTGGACTGGCAGGACCGTACTACCTGTGTACTGTTTGGTGATGGCGCTGGAGCAGTAGTGATGCAGGCGTGCGATCGCGATCGTTTACTGGGGTTTGAAATGCACAGTGATGGCACTCTAAATAGCTGTTTGAATTTAGCCTATACGCCTAATTCGGTGCCTTTAATTGACGGCACCACCACCCAAAAAGGCTCCTTTACGACCATTACCATGAACGGTCGTGAGGTATATCGCTTTGCAGTCAGTCGGGTGCCCGAAGTTTTAGAAAAAACTCTTTTCCACGCAGGGTTAGCCGCTGATGATATTGACTGGCTAATTTTACACCAGGCCAATCAGCGAATTTTAGATGCGGTTGCCAAGCGGTTAAAGCTTCCTAGTGAACGGGTTGTGAGCAATATGGCCAAGCATGGTAATACCTCGGCGGCCTCAATCCCGATTGCCTTAGACGCGTGGGTGCGATCTGGAAAAGTGCAACCTGGCCATAAAATTGCCATGTCCGGTTTTGGTGCAGGGCTCACCTGGGGGGCAGCCCTACTGGAATGGGGGTTATAGCCAAATGCATATTGGGGATTGGTGCAGTGCCCAATAATACCTCGCCAATGCAATGATTTAAGCCTACAGTCAGCGTAAGGACTGCCCAACCTACTTTCCTAATTGGTCATTTGCTGAGACAGTGAAAAACGGACCAATTATGCTGATGACGATGACAAAGACGGTATGGGTATTTCCTGGGCAAGGGTCCCAGGCTGTGGGGATGGGCAGTGATTTGGCTGAGGTGGCTAAAGAGAGGTTTGCCGAAGCTGATGATATTTTAGGCTGGTCAATTCTGGACCTGTGCCAAAGTGATGAATCAAAGCTAGCCAATACCCTATACACTCAGCCCAGTCTCTATGTTATCGAGTGTATATTGGCTGACTTACTCAAGACCAAAGAGATGCAGCCGACCATGGTAGCAGGCCATAGCCTGGGAGAATATTCCGCCCTTTATACGGCAGAAGTGTTTGATTTTATAGCTGGTTTGCGTCTGGTGAAGCGCCGAGCCGAGCTGATGGCTCAGTCTGCTGATGGGGCTATGGCAGCGCTAATGGGGTTTGATCGTGAGGAGCTAGATGCCAAGCTAGCGGCTACCGAAGGGGTGGTTTTGGCTAATGATAATAACCCTGGCCAAGTGGTGGTTTCAGGCACGCCTAGTGCAGTTGAAGCTGTTATGACCGGAATTAAAACTAAACGGGCGGTGAAGCTCAATGTGAGTGGTGCCTTTCACTCGCCGCTGATGGCTCCAGCGGCCAATGAGTACGATCAAATTTTGGCGGATTTACCCTTTAAGACAGCGACGGTGCCAGTCCTGTCGAATGTGGATCCTACCCCCAGTACCGATGGGGATGTGCTAAAGCAGCGTTTGATGCAACAAATGACGGGGTCAGTCCGCTGGCGCGAAATCTCCTTGAGTCTGCCAGAACAGAACGTAGACACCGTTGTTGAAGTAGGGCCAGGTAAGGTTCTAGCTGGGTTAATTAAACGTACTTGTCGGAGCTTGACGCTCAAGAATGTGGGCACGTTGGAGCAGGTGGAAGAATTTTAGCCAATGGGACATTGCCCATCGTATGCAGGTGAACCATCCCCAACGACAGCGCGAACCAACAATAAGTCTGCTGCTCTACTACCTGTTTAAGTGGTCGGTGGTCAATCCGATGCTGCGGGGGTATTTTCGAGGACGCATATACGGTTCAGAAAATATGCCCAAGTCAGGTCCTGTGCTGGTGGTTGCGAACCATGCCAGCGATTTTGACCCGCCCATTGTGTCCTCGTGTGTGCGACGTCCTGTATCCTACATGGCCAAGCAAGAACTGTTTAAGGTCCCTGTGCTAGCGCCAGCAATTCAGGCCTATGGAGCTTATCCGGTCAAGCGGGGTAGCTCCGCCCGTGGGGCCATTCGGGCGGCATTGCAGCAGTTGGAGCAGGGCTGGGCTGTCGGCGTGTTTCTTCAAGGTACCCGCACCCACGATGGTCGCATTCCAGAGCCCAAATTAGGCGCAGCGATGATTGCGGCTAAGGCCCAGGTGCCTTTGGTGCCCGTTAGTCTGTGGGGTACCCATAGAATTTTGCCACGGGGGGCCAAGTTCCCTAAGCCGTTGCCAGTGACGGTGCGTGTTGGGCAGCCCATTGTTCCTCCAGAATCGAGTAAGGATAAGGCAGCCCTCAAGGCTGTTACGGAGTATTGTTGCGATCGCATCCATGCCATGCACGATCTGGGGCGGTGAAGCAAAGGTTACAATAATCCTTTGACCAGAGTGATAATTTTGGCCTAGCACCAGCGGAGCATTTAATTTAGATGACCCAACAATTGCGACAGGATCTAGCTAATATGGTGAGCCCTACCCAGTGGAATTGGCTCAAGCCTCATATTGCCCGCGATGCGGTTGTGTTTGTAGACCCTCAACTGGATCTGGTGGATGTAGGCTTAGCCCTGACCAATGACAATGTGCAGTTAGTACAGCGTTGGATTGGTGAGCAGCTGATCACGAAACCCTCTGCGGAGCAGCTACAGACTTGGGGGGTAACCGGACCTAGCAATCAACTGCAGTCCTTGATAGTGCAACCCTATGTACTGGTGCAGGAGATTCTGACAGTGGCAGATACCGGCAGCGGTCTGTCCACATAATTCGCTGCCATGGCAAAGCCTTCGCTGGAAAAAGTTCAGACGGCCTTGGCGAAATTAGACAACTCGGTACTGGTACGATTTTTGCTGTTGCTGGCCAGTGGCTGGGCCTCAATACAGGTGTTAGCCTACTTTGAGATCGTGGTGGTCATTTTTGTGATTTCCGCGATTTTGGCGTTTTTGCTGAGTTATCCGGTGCGATGGTGCCAACGGATATTCCCTCGGAATATTGCGGTTTTTACCGTATTTATGGTGGCCTTGGTGCTGGTGGGAGGCATTTTTACTACTCTGGCGTTGGCGGTCATTGCCCAGGGGCAAAGCTTGCTAGAGAATGGTACGGATTTCCTCAATTCTCTACTGCCGTTGATAGAACGGATTGAAACCACCCTACGTCAGTGGAATGTGCAGGTGGATTTGCAAACCTTAGG
>JBCCXQ010000188.1:0-3480 GCA_039191365.1 Cyanobacteria bacterium P01_F01_bin.13
AAGGGCAGTTAGTGCTACAGGCGATATCACAACAACCGGCTGCAGTTTAATCAGCACATAGGCACCGCAGGTAACGACCACAGAGTTACGGAGAATAGATGCTGGACTAGGGCCTTCCATAGCCTCATCCAACCAGAGGTGTAAGGGAAACTGAGCGCATTTACCAGTTGGCCCAGCAATCAGTGCCAATCCTAATAATGTTGCTGCCAATGGGCTTAGGTTCGCCGTTTTCACCCACTCGTACATCTCGTTGTAGTGGAGATCACCAGCCCAACTTGCCAGGCCCAGAACTCCCATCAGCAACAAAATATCTCCAACACGCTTGGTTAAAAACGCGTCTCTGGCAGCCTTGACTACTAAAGGCTGGGCATACCAAAAACCTACAATCAAATAAGTGGAGAGTGTGAGCATCTCCAATAGGAAATAGGCCAGGAAGAAAGAGCCACTCAAAAGAACACCGTTCACTGCTCCTTCAAAAAATCCGAGAAGCGAGAAGAAGCGAGCTAAGGCCCATTCTTTCTCCATGTAACCCAACCCATAAATTTGAGCTAACAGTGACAATCCAGTGGAGAGTCCCATCACCCCCAAATTGAGCACCGACAAATCTAGATCAAAGCTGAGACTTAAATCTGCTACCTGCAACCAGGGAATTTCAAGTTCTACTGAACCCACATTCCAAATCCCCATGAACACAAACGTGCCATGGAGAAATGCGATCGCAGTCATCAACATATTGATATAGACCGCTGGCCGAGGTCCTGTCCGCTGCACCATCCCTGTAGACCAGGGCAAGGACAAAATCACCCCCAGAAACCCGTATATCGGGATAAGCCAACTTAACTGAATCAGAGACTGCATCATTGCCATCAAAGAGCCCATCGGCAACCCATAAACATCGCACCAAGCCACTCCACACCTGTTCTCAGCATCAGACTCCAAAACTAATAATTAGAGCGTTCCGACACAGGCCTATCGAACATATTCTCAGCGTCCGTAGCGTACGGATAACCGCATAATCGGACAAATGAAAAGTCTGAGAGCATGCCTATCGCAATCAACTAGCCCAAATAAATATCCCAGATAAATATCTATGGCTAATTTTAAGATCACTTATATTTCTTAATGGTACCTGATGAACAGCTTCTAAAAAGAGCCTTTCCATTGATCAGCAATCCTCAATTCATCAGAAGATCATGCCGATATCTGCTAGGTCATACCTGCAGCCAGGACTTAACAGCAAAAAAACGTGAGCGCAAATTATTCAAACTCAGTCCCCCTTAGGACTTAACGATTAGAAATCATTGGTTACGCTTCGTAGCAAATGATTATCAGCATTGATAATGCTTAACATTAGAAACAATCATTGAGACTTATATTGTCAAACGGCTGACCCCCTCGTATTCTGAATTGTAGTCATGGAGTTATTGCAGACTAAAGGTTTGCAAGATACGTCTCGGTTTGTGAAGCAATTCGAAAAGGATTCTTAACCACGCAGGGCCGAGACATGAATGCTTGAACTAAAGCTGTTTTATCTAGGAGATTTACGACAATGCCGATTGCCGTTGGAATGATTGAAACGCGCGGTTTTCCCGCTGTTGTAGAAGCTGCTGACGCGATGGTCAAGGCGGCCCGTGTAACCCTAGTTGGCTACGAGAAGATCGGTAGTGGTCGAGTGACCGTTATCGTGCGTGGCGACGTATCCGAGGTTCAGGCGTCAGTCGCAGCTGGTATCGAGTCTGCTAAGCGCGTCAATGGGGGTGAAGTGCTATCCACCCACATCATTGCCCGCCCCCACGAGAACTTGGAGTTTGTTCTGCCGATTCGTTATACCGAGGCGGTTGAGCAGTTTAGGACCTAGGTTCCAAATTTCAGTTAATACGTCCAGATAGTTAGCATACCAAGGTAAAAAACGATGGCAATCGCAGTAGGAATGGTTGAAACCCTGGGTTTCCCAGCGGTAGTTGAGGCGGCCGACGCTATGGTCAAGGCAGCCCGTGTAACTCTGGTGGGTTACGAGAAGATTGGTAGCGGTCGCGTCACAGTTATCGTTCGTGGTGATGTGTCTGAAGTTCAGGCATCAGTTGCCGCTGGTGTTGAGAACGTCAAGCGTGTAAACGGCGGTCAGACTCTATCCACCCATATCATTGCTCGTCCCCATGAAAACCTGGAGTTTGTATTACCCATTCGTTACACCGAAGCTGTTGAACAGTTTCGTGAGAGCGTGAGTGGTATCCGTCCCTACGGTAGATAGGGCATGCGCCTAGGGAAGGTTCGTGGCACGGTTGTTAGTACCTGCAAAGAGCCGAGCTTAACTGGCGTCAAGTTCTTGCTAATCCAGTTTATTAGTGAAGATGGCGCATTGCTTCCCGACTATGAGGTAGCAGCTGATGTGGTCGGAGCCGGTCCCGGAGAGTGGGTCTTGGTAACCCGAGGCAGTGGTGCTCGTCAGCATGATGGCTATGAACGTAGACCAGTAGATGCTGCGGTTGTTGCCATTGTTGACACCGTTAGTTTGGATTCTGGCTCGCTCTACGACAAGCGTGAGGATTTTAGTTAATAACTTTCTTGGGAGGATATGGGCCGATGGTTAAGCCAGCCATGGCAGCATCCCCTGCCCAATATCAGTCACTGGCTAAGCCATTGATTGAACCAACTGCCTTCGTCCATTCTTTTTCCCAGGTCGTGGGTGGTGTTTATATTGGGGCCGAGGTATCAATCGCCCCGGGCACCTCAATTCGGGCAGATGAGGGATTGCCCTTTCACATCAGTAGTCACTGCGATATTCAGGACGGTGTAGTGATACATGGTCTGAGCAGTGGTTGTGTTCAAGGTGACAATGGCCAGTCCTATGCTGTCTGGCTGTCTCCTAATGTCACGCTTACCCATAAGGTATTAATCCATGGTCCTGCCTATTTAGGGGAGGGAAGTTTTGTTGGTTTTAGATCAACGATCTTCAATGCTCGCCTGGGATCTGATGTGATTGTGATGATGCATGCCCTGGTTCAGGATGTTGAGATTCCCCCAGGGCGATGTGTGCCATCCGGTGCAGTTATTACAACCCAGGCTCAGGCGGATGCCTTGCCGATGGTAACCGAGGCGGACTTGGCTCTCGTTCGAGACATCGTTGAGCCCCATATTCATGAGCGCACCCACGATTCACAGTTGGGCGGCGCTTCTTTATCGTTAGAAAGATATCCCAAATACCCCGACGGAGCGGCTAATACTGTTCCTGTTCAATCCGTTCGCCACTCGGCGAGCAGCCCGCACACCCCATATTCCACCGACGATGTTGGTATAGATACTATGCAAGCACTAGCACCCGAAATTGTTCAACAGGTTCGACAGTTTTTAGCCCAAGGCTTCAAAATTGGTTCAGAATATGCCGATAAGCGTCGCTATCGCAGCGGTGTCTGGCAAACCTGTCCCCCAGTGCAGTCAAATCGTGAGGGTGAGGTGCTGGCCTCACTTGAGCGCTGCATG
>JBCCXQ010000189.1:0-3311 GCA_039191365.1 Cyanobacteria bacterium P01_F01_bin.13
GCAGAGGGTATTTACGGTGGCTGGGGTAACTTCGGTTCTGCCTTCTCCGCCTTCACCATGGTTATCTTTGGTGTTGCTCTGACCTTCCTGCCCGGTGCCTTTAACTTCGGTGAGCCTCAGACATTTAAGATCTTGTTCTTCCCTGCATTTGAAACTGCAGTGTTGAACTGGAGAATGGCCATCGCTGGTAGTGGTATCGTTGCCGCTCTATATGGTACGTTTTACTACTTCAACGTAACCGATACCCCTCCTGGTAAGGTTTATCAGCGTCCCCAAAGTTCTCGTGGTCTGGAAGTTACTACCAAGCGTGACTTCTGGTTCCTGATGCTAATGAATATGCCTCTGACAGGCATTCTGATGGTATTGGCTTGGCGCTTGAAGAAGGTTGGCTTCCTTAATGCGGGAGCTATGTATATCGCCTTTATTTTCCTAATTGGTCTGTATTTGTTCCAGGCATACAACTGCTGGAGTGTGAACAAAGACCTGTTATCTGGTGCCAAGGTTTACTCTGCTGAAGATCGCTATCGCTTTAAGCAAGTAGCCATTCTGGAGCTGACTTACATTGTGAACTTCGGTTCTGAGCTAGCTGTTGTAACAATTTTGCCTGCGTTCTTTGAAGGTACCTTTGGTCTCGATAAGGCGACTGCGGGTATCATTGCGTCTAGCTATGCGTTTATGAACCTGATGTCTCGTCCTGGCGGCGGTATTATCTCCGACAAGATGGGTAGTCGTAAGTGGACCATGGTTGTTTTGACCGCCGGTATGGGTATTGGCTACCTGTTAATGAGTCAGGTTAACGGTAGTTGGCCACTACCTTTAGCCGTTATCCTGACCATGGCTTGTTCCTTCTTTGTACAGTCGTCTGAAGGGTCCACCTTTGCGATTGTGCCCCTGGTTAAGCGCCGTGTGACCGGTCAGATTGCTGGTAACGTCGGTGCTTACGGTAACGTCGGTGCAGTAGCTTATTTAACGACTCGTTTATTACTAGTGGATGCAGCAACTGCATCGGCAGGTGGTGGTGATCCCAATATGGCTTGGGTAAACTCTAGCTTCTTCGCAGTACTGGGAGTTGCGGGTCTGATTGTTGCCTTTATCTGTGTCTTCTTCCTGGATGAGCCTAGGGGTTCCTTCGCTGAGGCTCACGAAGGTGAAGATTCATCAATGCCTGAGGGTTCTTACGCTAGTTAGCGATGCGCATGAGTCAAGCCATTTAGTATCTTGCTAATTGGTAATGACAACTATGTCAACTCAACAGATTGGGGGGCGATAGCGCTCCCCTTTTCTGTCTAAAAGGGATAATTTATAAAGTTTACTGTTGGTATTGAGTTATTCCATGGATTGTGGCTGTAGCATGAATCTTGTTCACAATCATCTCTGCAGTCTAGGCACTTCACGGCTATAGAGAGCGTGCTTAAGATCAATATTGAGGTCTAGATCTTTAAGTTATCAAGATATTTCGATAGTGCCAGTGAGACTATCTATTTTTAACCATACAGAACAGATTTTTTGTGGATGGAGGATGAACCATGGCCGATGCAGCAAAAACACTTTGTCCTTACTGTGGTGTGGGATGTGGTCTAGAAGTATTGCCTCCCGCTCGTCCTGGTCGCCCAGTAAACCGTGATGAGCAGGGCAATCCAGTGTGGCAGTCTCGGGGCGATCGCAACCATCCATCGAGCAAAGGTCAGATCTGTATTAAAGGGGGAACCATTGGCGACTCCCTTGATCAGAATCGGCTGCTGCACCCCATGATGCGAGAGTCTCTCGATCAGCCGTTTCAACGAGTTTCCTGGGATCAGGCTCTGGACCGCATTGTCAGTGAGATTCGTAAAACCCTTATAGAAAAGGGCCCTGAAGCGATAGCCATGTATGGTTCAGGGCAGTTTCAAACCGAAGATTATTACACGGCCCAAAAACTGCTGAAGGGATGTTTAGGGACGAACAATTTTGATGCCAACTCTCGATTATGTATGTCATCGGCGGTGGCAGGCTATATTCAGAGTTTTGGCTCAGATGGTCCGCCCTGCTGCTACGACGATTTAGAACAAACCGACTGTGCCTTTTTGATCGGTACCAACACAGCGGACTGTCATCCGATTGTGTTTAACCGCCTGAAGAAATATCACAAAAAGAACCGCAAGGTGAAAATGATTGTGGTGGATCCGCGTCGTACGGACACGGCTAAAGTGGCGGATTTACATTTGGCGATCAAACCCGGAACCGATATTGCCCTGCTCAACGGGATCGCCCATTTGTTACTTAAAAATGCCTGGATCGATCCTGGGTTTATTGACTCGTGCACCGAGGGCTTTAGTGACTATGCCCAGGTGGTTAAAAGCTATCCGCCGGAGCGAGTGACTGAGATTTGTGGGATCACCTTAAGCGAACTCAACCAGGCAGCAGAATGGTGGGGCAAATCAGAGCGGGTACTCTCTCTGTGGTCCATGGGGGTAAACCAGTCGACGGAAGGGACAGCCAAGTGTCGCACCATTATAAATCTGCATCTGATGACGGGTAATGTGGGTAAACCGGGGGCAGGTCCTTTTTCCCTAACGGGTCAACCTAATGCCATGGGCGGTCGCGAAGCGGGCGGGTTAGCCCATATTCTCCCTGGTTATCGGCTGGTGAAGAAACCAGAGCATCGCCAGGCAGTAGAGGCCGTTTGGCAAGTGCCCGAGGGGAGTATTTCCCCGGTGCCGGGCCTGGCAGCTTGGGATATGATGCTGGCCCTAGAGCAGGGTGATATTGGTGTTTTTTGGGTGGCCGCTACCAATCCAGCGGTGAGTATGCCTGATATTAAACGGACCCAGGCGGCGCTGAGAAAGTCGCCCTTTACGATTTGTCAGGACGCTTACTATCCAACAGAAACCGCTGCTTTTGCCCATGTGTTGTTACCGGCCAGCCAGTGGGGTGAGAAAACCGGTGCCATGACCAACTCTGAACGCATGGTTACCTACTGTCCCGCGTTTCGCAATCCGGTGGGCGAGGCGCGGGCCGACTGGGAGATTTTTGCTGAGGTGGGTCGTCGATTAGGATTTGAAAAACAGTTTGCCCAGCGCACGTCGGCAGAGGTATACGACGAGTTTATTCGACTGACGGCAGGGCGTTTGTGTGATGCCACCGGGCTTAGCCATGAGCGGCTGGCGGTGGGACCGATTCAATGGCCCTGTCCGGCTGGGGAAAGTGACGAGGTGGCCTACGGTAAACACGATAAGCGCCTATATACCGACTATCGTTTTGCTACACCCAATGGTCGAGCCAAGTTCTGCGCGTTTCACATTAAGGGATTGGCGGAGCCGCCGAGTGAAAAC
>JBCCXQ010000190.1:0-3115 GCA_039191365.1 Cyanobacteria bacterium P01_F01_bin.13
CCCAGCTGACGATTCGGTATGCCAATGGCAGTAACGACAATCGCAAAATGACCTTGCTCGTCAATGGTAATTCCCAGGGTACCATCAACCTTAATAGCACAGGTTCCTGGGGGACCTGGAAAGAGAAAACGTTAAATCTTAACGGACTAAGGGATGGTAACAACGTTATCCGTCTGCAAGCGGCGAATCCTAAAAGTGGTCCAAACATCGACCGGTTGGAGTTTAATGCATTAGGCGCTGACAGTGCAGTACAAAATCCAGTTGAGAACAATCGACCTGCTGCCAGTCCAAGACCTGCGCCTGCTAACGCTGAATCCCAAGCCATGAGCATCGGTGAGTACGGCAGTTCAGAACTGGACCATAATTGGAAAACGATTACCCTTGACAAAAGATATATTAATCCTGTGGTGATTGTTTCTGACCCCACGACCAATGGTGGCGATCCGGCAGTTGTACGACTTCGCAGGGTGACTGGCAGAACCTTCCAAATGCGTTTACAAGAACCCAATTATAAGGACGTTAGACATACTAAAGAGTCTGTTTCGTATATGGTGATGGAGTCAGGTGATTGGACCTTGGCAGACGGCACTCGTATCTCTGCTGGTACTCGTCAGACCAATCGTCTTACTTCTAGAGGGTTTGATAGTGTTAGCCTAAATGGCTTCGACCAGACACCTACTGTACTCTCTCAGGTGCAGACGTTTAATAACACTGACTGGGTAACTACCCGCACTAAAAACCAGTCTAAGTCGCAGTTCAAACTGGCGATGCAGGAAGAAGAAGCCCTTAATGGTGGCAGTCATGCTCAAGAGACAGTGGGTTGGTTTGCCGTTGAAGTTGGGGGAGACTATGAGGGGGATTCCATTCTACAGGGAGGACAAACAGAGCGAAGCTATGATGATAGCTGGGGTACTGTAAACTTTGACCAAGCCTTTGCTCAGGCTCCATCGATCATTGCTAAGCTCGGTTCTCACTATGGTTCTGATACTGCCAGTCTCAGACTTGACGATATCACGAGCCAAAGCTTCGGTGTTAGGGTTTCTGAGGAACAGTCTTTAGATAGGGAACTCGTTCACACTAATGAATCTATCTCCTTCCTGGCGTTACAGGGACAATCGGGCTCTTTGCAAGGGATGAGTGTTTAGAATCCCCACGCTATAGCAACTGTCCTGATACATTAGGACAGTTGCGTGTCACATTAGCTTTACAGCTTAATGCTTTCAGGGATAAGACTTTTCCTAACCAATGTGACCAACGCTAATAAAAAGCGACAGAGCCTGCTCAGACTCTGTCGCTTTTATGTAATAGAAATTTGAGAGACTTTGTACCGCAAGCCCAGCGTGACAACGCACCACTGTAGATAGGTCAGTATTCACTGCCGGAACAAGCTGGACCGGATTAAAGCTGTGCTTCAGCTATGGTGATTAATGACCAAGCCAACCGCTGTTGGCGATTTTGTTTGGGCCATGGCAGATATTTTTATTTCCTACTCCCGCCGGAACAAAGAGTTTGTGCAGGTGCTACATAAGGCACTGGTGCACAGCCGTTATGATACCTGGGTGGACTGGGAGGATATTGCACCGACAACCGCCTGGTGGCAGGAGATTCAAACCGGGATTGAGACGGCTCATACATTTATTTTTGTGATTAGCGATGCTTCCGTCGCGTCAAAATACTGCCGGGCGGAAGTGGAGCACGCGGTAGAGTACCATAAGCGCATCATCCCCGTTGTGCGGAACAAAGACTTTCCGAGGGAACAGCTACCACCGGAGCTGGCTCCGCTACAGTGGTTGCTGTTTCGGCCTGAGGATGACTTTGGCACGGCCTTTGACACGCTGGTCAATGCCATCAACACTGACCTGGGGCATCAGAAGGCCCACACACGGCTGCAGCTGCGGGCGCAGGAGTGGCGACAAAAAAAACAGGATGCCGGTCTATTGCTGCGGGGCAGTGACCTGGACGATGCGGAGCAGTGGCTGATTCCGGCCGCTAGTATCGAGCCGAAGCCCACCCAGGTGCAGATGGAGTATCTGGCTGCTTCAGTAAAGCGACGGCGACGGGATAATACGGTTCAGCGGTCTGCCATTGGGGGCCTGGCGACGTTGCTGGTGGCAACTACGGGAGCGGGCCTAGGCATCTATGGTTTATTAAGACGTTCGACGACTGAGGCCCTGAACTCAGGCATCTTGGCCGATAGCCTCAAGGCGGAAAACCTGATGCAATCAAATTTGCGGTTTCCAGCGTTAATCGAGGCGCTAGGGGCGGCCCGTCGGTTGCAAAACCAGGAAACTCGGGTGCGACCTGAGGTCCGGATGCGAGCGATCGCAACTCTGCGGCAGGCCCTCTACACCGTCCAACAGAAAAACCAATGGGAAATCCACGATGGCTTTAATACCGCCAGCTTCAGCGCTGATGGGGAGATGTTAGTCTCGCCGGGTCAAGATAGCACGGTACAGCTGTGGCAGCGGGATGGTACTCCCCTGCAAACCCTGAAGCCGGACCTTTCAGCGATAAATACTTCTCGCCCTAAAATCGGTCGGGTCAGCTTCAGCCCAAACGGACAGCTAATTGCGGCAGAGGTACAACCACAGGTGCAGCTGTGGCGGCCAGACGGCAGCCATGTGGCCACCCTGAGTGACACACACACCCCGTTTATTGTTGATAACCCAATTTTTAGTCCCGATGGCAATATCCTAGCTACCCCAATCATCACCGACAAAAAAGAGAGGCCTATTGCCCTTTGGCGATCGGATGGGACCCTAATTAATCGCATGGAGGGCCACAGCGATACCATTTGGTCCCTGGCCTTTAGTCCAGATAGTAACCTGCTGGCTTCTGGTAGCCAAGATGGCACCATACGTTTATGGGGACGCGATGGGACGGCTCTGGCCACCCTCACTGGCCATCAGGGGGAGGTTTGGCATGTAAGCTTTAGCCCAGATGGTCAACTATTGGCCTCTGGAGGAGCCGACGGTACAGTACGGTTGTGGGGGCGCGATGGCACGGCACTAGCCACGCTTACTGGTCATCAGGGAAAAGTCTGGGTTGTAAACTTTAGTCCCGATGGCCAACAGCTGGCCTCTGGGGGACTTGACGGGACGTTACGATTGTGGGG
>JBCCXQ010000191.1:0-2995 GCA_039191365.1 Cyanobacteria bacterium P01_F01_bin.13
GAAAGCGTGATTGGGTAGTTACTTACAGCTGGAAAATTCTGATTAGAGAGGAATATAGAAGTTAGGAGACAGAATTTAGAAGGGAGTTAGCGTCTACCTCCTACATACTAAATTCTATTCTTAGGAAAAATTTTTCGCTTTAGGTTGATACCCATTAATTTAGTCAAAAAATATCCATTAAAATAGGGACCAGTTATTTCTAACTGACCCCTTTTCAACTTGGCAAAACTCAAAAACAATCGCTAGTCTGCTGTTAGTTTGGTTGGAGAAGTAAATAGGAAAAACTTGCTAGGGTTTACAATTCAAATTTGCTACTTGTCTTATATCGATGAGATTTGGCTGCTTATTTTAATTAATTAAAATAGCAAACGCCCTGGTTAGACACATAGCTAAATCTGAAGAAGATTTAGGGTTTCAAACATCAGGAATACTTTGAACTTCCTGACAGCTATTCAGTTGTTTCTATAGATTCAATGTAGCACTAGACACACAATTCCCGTTCCGCGATTTACTCAAGTTTACAACCGTTTAAATAAGTCTTTGATTGATTATCTTTATCCATTTGGAAAATTGTGTTGAGGCTTATATGTAACGTCTCAACACAATTTTCGAGATTTATTTTTTAGTGATTAACTAATATGATCTGTGGCCAATTTGGCTGCGCCTACCATGCCTGCGCGATTGCCTAGAGTGGCTGTCAATAGTTTGAGGGTACGCCGATACCGGGAGCGAATGCGTTGGTCAATTTCAGCCTGGGTACTGGGCAAAAAATAGGGGGCGGCAGCGCTAATGCCACCCCCTATAATGACTGCTTCGGGATTTAAGACATAAATAGAGCTGACCAGACCGCAGCCTAACAGACAGCCATAGTGCTGCCAGAATGAGATGGCAGCCTCATCCCCTTTGTCGGCTAAGGTTGCTAGCTCTCCCGGTTCCATCCCCATTTCTCTCCGGATCGCTTGGGCGGAGGCATGCTGCTCCAGGGACCCGGTATTGCCGCTGTGGCACGCATGACCTTTAGGATCAACGGTCACCAAACCCAGCTCTCCGGCGCAGCCGTCGTGCCCCACAAAGAGTCGACCATTCAAAATAATGCAGCCGCCGACGCCGGTACCCAGGGTGAGCATAATCAGATTTTGGTAGGCTTGACCGGCTCCCAGCCAGGCTTCTCCCAGGCCTGCACAGTTGGCGTCGTTAGCAACCACCACCGGACGCTGGGTTTGGGCTTCGAGTATGTCGGCAACGGGGACATCCAGCCAGTTGGGTAGATTAATGGCAATGCGGGCAATGCGGGCAGTGATATCGGCAGGGCCAGGGGTGCCAATGCCGATGGCGGCAGCTTGACGGTGTGGATCTAGGGTGGCGATCGCAGCAGCCACGGCTGCTAATACAGTCTGTGGATATTGTGGCTGAGGTGTGGGGACGCTCAGGGATGCAAGACATTCTCCTGTCGTGGTAAACCGCCCCAGCTTAATAGCGGTCCCCCCTAGGTCTACGCCGATGACTTGTTGCATACTTGTCGCATAATCTATGGCTGACGTCGGCGCTTGGCCCCGGCTTGGAAGGTGTCGCAATATTGCTGATGGCCGCCGGGAAAGACCACATTGAGTGTCAATGGATCCTGGTTGTCTCTTGGATCTCCCGGGCCTTGGGTTACTTTTGACAGGCCGTTGTGGGTTTCAACCTTTATGGGGCGACGGTTTTTGAGTTCGCCGCCGCTGCTGTCGACGTAGGCGACAAGGTTGCCGTTATCAAAGGCCTGGCCGATGTTTTGGATGAGCTGAAGGAAGTTGCGATCGCTACCCCCACGCTTAAACGTCAATCCATTTTCGGTTTCAATCGCCTGACTGGTGACCGTATCTCCCACCCCAATGATCAAGGGCATATGCACCGGGTCAAAATCCTGTTTTACTAAAGCCAGCATATCTTCCATAGTTCTAGGAGCCTGTCGGGCATTAAAGCCAATGCCCAAGGGATGCACCCCTGTTTTATGAAAGTAGTAGCGGTTTAGCAGAGCCAGGACTCCAGCTTCTTTGATAGCTCCTCGCAGCATAAATTGAAAATCTGTTGTTCCTGATGTTGTCTCATCGGCCCACCACACCACTTCATCTCCATGGTCATCCCGACCTAGATTCGGAGCATAGTGGACAAAAAAGGAATACCCTAAATCTTGTTGCTGAGCGTCTGCCAGCAGCTGTTCAGTCAGCCCCTTCATGTGTTCCTGTAGCTGTCGATAAAGGGCAGGATTTTTTAGAGTTTCGTAGAACGTATTGAGATTAGCGGTGGGGGAGGCTACATTGTCTAGCACCGACGCATTGATGCAGTGAGTTAATGTCTTGGGGGATAGACCATGGTCAACCGTGTTCAAAAATTCACGCAGTGCCGTTTCAATACGACCAGGAACTGACTTAAGAAACGTGAGTTCAGCATCGCTAACGCCAGGATGAGTCAACTGGCCACAACGGTCCTGCCACTGGATGCCGCCTGCGGCTAGACCTGGTAGATAGCGGTTGCCAATTTCCTCGCCTAAGGTATTGGCGACGATAGTATTCACACCGCGTTTCCCGATATGCTCACCATTGGTCAGTACAAAAAAGTGACCATCGTAGGCGGTTGCGGCTTCTACATAGGTGCGATTGATTTCGCGATTGAGGGGATCTTTGACCAGACCCATGCACACGCCATCCAGGTCTTGAATGATCAGTAGGTTTTCGGTGTGGGCGAGTATCTTAGTGAACGCTGAATGATCTAGGGAAAACGTTTGCTGATGTAATGGTACATCTGTTTCGGGTCTGGCGGTTTTCATGGGATCTGTGTTAAAAGTAATAGCCGTTTTCGTAAAATTACGGTAACACTCGTTACGATACTCTTTGCAGTAGCGAGTCACTAGTGAGGGCTCGACCCATGGCTACAATTTATACTCTGCATCCAGAGTCGCCTCAATCATTTAAAGTCGAGAAAATTCGTAAGCAGTTGCAGAGTGGCGCGGTAATGC
>JBCCXQ010000192.1:0-2975 GCA_039191365.1 Cyanobacteria bacterium P01_F01_bin.13
CCACGTACGGTAGGGAAACCAATCGAGTGATCGCCACCGAGGATAATGGGGAACGCGCCAGAGCTAAAAATGTGGGCGACACCTTTGGAAATTTGGTCAAAAGATTTTTCGTTGTTGGCTGGAATGGTAAAAATATCTCCGACATCACAAAGGGTAATCTGTTCTCGCAGATCAATGCCCATCTCAAAGTTGTAAGGAGTGTAGAGGGCTGAAATACGGCGAATACCCTGGGGGCCAAATCGAGTCCCTGGCCGATAAGTGGTGCCGGAGTCATGGGGCACGCCGACAATGGCGATGTCGTAGTTTCCTACTTTGCGAACGTCCTCTATGTAGGGGGCTTTGAGAAACGTATTAATGCCAGCATAGTGGGGCAGTTCGCCGCGAGAGAATGTAGGGATGCTGCGATCGCGAATACTCTCAGCCGCCTCTAACCCATACTCTAGACCTTGAGCAACTTCCTGCTGCCAACCCGTGAGGGGTAATTGAGCCTCACGTTCCAGGGCTCGGTTAGCCTCTGAGTCAGCCGGGTTACGAAATGTGGGTGTCTCACTCATGATGTCGATGCATAACGCTAAAGGGGCAAAAATATTGAATCACCATTAGCTTCCAAAAGAGATTACGGGCTTGTTAAAAATTAAAATCATGACCTTGTTCATTTACATCACGGTTTAACAAGCCTTTCGGACTTTCCCCATGAAGTAGTTGCTTAACGACTTCTACAAAATCGAAAGCCCGAGAGAACCCTTAGCAGACCAACCTGCTAAATGACTTCTCCCGGGCTTTTATCCCGCCGTGTACCAGAAAACTGGCGGTTTCTCTCGGTCCAGACATCTGACTTTAAGCCGACCGGAACCCTAGAAACCTATCTTTTATTTGCTCTAGTATTAAAGCTCTCAAACTTTCAAAACGTATCTTTTGTTACTAAATTTCTCTTTTATTTTGTGACGATACATTTCCAATCAAGAGAGAAATTAAGTTCTCTATCAAAAACCATCGATAGCAACTTAGGCAGGTGCATCTACCATGAGAATTAAGAGCTTGCTTAGACTTTTTAACGTGATTCATGAGCAGAAGCCGTTAAATGTCCAAATACTCCCAAAATTAGCTTAGTCAGTAAAATTCATTTCTAAAAACTTAATTTTGGTAGATGGTGACATAATTTGTTACGACAGTTCTCTGCACCATCTGTGGCTAACGCAACAGTATAGACACCTCCCTTGAATAATCACTGTCATCACCGCTGTTTGTTTGAAATTGTGGTGCCAGCACACTACACTCCAGACATCCGTGCCATTGTTGACCATGAAGAACGCCATGGTTTTAGTCGTGATGGCCGGGTCGTTATGCAGTGTCATATCAACCGTCAGCATTAGCCCCTGCATTGCTCCGTACTCAGCTAGAGGAGCAGGCTAAAGCCATCGGCTTTCATCGCTTCGGTATTGTAGCGGTGCCGACCGAGGCTACGGCTCAGGAGCAGGCCATGCAAGCTCGTTTACAACAGTGGCTAGACCAGGGCTATCAGGCAGACATGGCCTGGATGGCGAATCCCAAACGTCAGGACATTCGGCAGGTGATGCCCGATGTGCGCTCAGTTATTTGTGTCGCCCTCAACTATTACACTGCGGATCAACGCCCGGAAGGGGCTGAATATGGCAAAATTGCCCGCTATGGCTGGGGCCGAGACTACCACCGAGTTATGCACAAAAAGCTCAAACAGCTATCCCTCTGGCTTCAGGACCAGGGAAAACAGATGGGCCGCAATATTACTGCCCGCTACTATGCCGATACGGGGCCTGTGCAGGATAAATTTTGGGCTCAGGAAGCAGGACTGGGCTGGGTGGCCAAAAACGGCAATGTGATCACCCGTGACTATGGTTCCTGGGTGTTTTTAGGAGAAATTTTAACCAATCTAGAATTTCAGCCATCCCAGGCTCACACCAATCACTGTGGCACCTGTACTCGCTGCCTTGACGCCTGTCCTACGGAGGCCATTCGTGCCCCTGGTGTGGTCGATGCCGGTCGCTGCATTGCTTACCACACCATCGAAAATCGTGATCCCACGCTGCCCCCTGACGTGGCCAATCATTTGCACAACTGGGTGGCAGGCTGTGATATTTGTCAGGATGTCTGTCCCTGGAATCAGCGCTTTGCCCAACCAACGGATGTGGCTGAATTTACTCCCTACCCTGGCAATGTCGCCCCTAAGCTAGAGGAGTTAGCCCATCTCAGCGAGGCAGACTGGAACAAGCGGTTTCCCGCCTCAGCCCTACGCCGGATTAAACCTGCTATGTGGCGACGGAATGCTAAGGCTGCATTAAATAATCAGAACCAGCAAGTTTTGAGTATTGATGAAAGAGTAGAAAGTAAAGAGTGACTCTTTCCACTCACCACTCACTAGCGCAGCGCACTCACCGTCCTAACCTGAAAATTTAGTTTTGATAGACCATCAGGTCTAAATCACCAGTTTGGCCGAGGCTTCGGTCAATACGTAGGCATAGTCTGAATTTTCTAACGTGGCATAGACTTCGTCATAGTTAGCAATTAGGTCTGAAATCTGTTGGTGTACCAGTTTTATCGAACGGTGTGTCTGCTGTTTTGGCCGTAAGGATAAAAAACGGCACAGCTGCTGCGCTGTTGTGTCATGGACATTAGGATCGAGTAAATCGGTCTCATAGGTGATGGTGAGGTGAGGCACCTGGGCAATGATGGCTGCCTCAGCAATACGCTGGTCATCTACCTGTTTGAGGATGGTGAGTAGCGCTTGGGGGTCAATGTAACGACTGTTGGGGCGTTGGCTTTTGAGAAGTGCGATCGCATGGCGCATCAAATCACGCCGCCGCAGATAGATCAGCTTATACCCCTGGTTGTATAGCAACTCCACAAACCGATGAGGTTCTCCCATACCATGGGTCACGATTAAATCCATCGCTGAGAGTTTAAACCCAAACAAATAGTCCGAACAGGCCGTAGCATGG
>JBCCXQ010000193.1:0-2797 GCA_039191365.1 Cyanobacteria bacterium P01_F01_bin.13
GAACCTGAGATTGTTGACATAGATCCAGCCGTTTATGCACGCTATGTGGGAACTTACCAGCTATTACCCACCATGCAGCTCGATATTCGAGTTGAGGAAGAACAGCTGATGGCCCAGGCCACAGGACAGCCAGCATTTCCCATTTACCCAGTTTCCGAAACAAAATTCCTGGCCCAGGTTGCTGACATCACGATTCAGTTCGATGTGTCAGCAGCAGAAAGCGTTGATGGACTCACACTTTATCAAGCCGGCCAGGAATTATTTGCACCCAAGGTGAAGTAATTTTCTGGGTTTAGTCGGAAGTACACAATCGCTTTTCCTGTAAAGGATTCAGATGATACTCACAAGGGCATCTAACTATGGAAATAGAAACACGTGCTACAAGACAAGTATTGAACCAGGCGGCAGCAGGCGCAGCTGTAGGATTGCTAGCGGGCATTGCTATTATTTCTATCTATCAATGGATTTGGCCTGTAGAGATATCGTTGAAGACCATGATGGTTTTAGGCGTAGGATTTTTCATTTTCTGTGGCGGTCTATCAGCTTGGCAAAAGCAAAGATTCTGGCCTTTACTTGGGGGCTCTCTATTCTGCATCGTCATTGAAATGTCTGTATGGGCTATTGCCAAACCCTAGAAACGGTCGGTGAGTTAGGGTATCTCCCTAAAGGGTAACAACGTAGCTACCAGGAGTATTGTCCTACTGCAAGGCAGCTAAAATTATGACTTGCGTGACTGGGCAGCCTTAATTCCATAACGGTAAAGTAGAGACTACATGATGAGAGTCAAAGCTGCCTTACTCTCATCCCCATTCATCGTCGGTCCTACAACTCTCCTTAGCCCCAAGAGGCTGCCATGAAAAAGACATTGCGACATTTAACGAACTCTAGTCTATTAGCAACTGTTTCTATACTTGCCCTTGGATTGGCAGGGCCTATTCCAGTTGCTCCCGGACTGTTATCTACTCAGGTGTTGGCTGCTGATGTCACATTGTCGGCTAGCGATATTTATGAGCAAACGGTGGAGTCCGTTGTGACCATTTTCCCGCTGGATGAAAACTATGGCCTGACAGGCATTTTAGGCAGCGGTTTTGTGGTGCGCTCCGATGGCTTGATTGTTACCAATGCCCATGTGGTGAGAGAGTCTATTACGGCTGTTATGGTTGTCTTTTCAGATGGCTCAACAAGGGTAGCTGAGGTGATTGGCTATGATCGTCAGGGAAGGGATTTGGCTGCACTACAGCTAGTAGGTGACTATAATTTACCCACCCTAACCCTGGCAGCCCAGGGAATACCCAAAATTGGTGAGACCGTCTATGCTATCGGCGC
Organism: Cyanobacteria bacterium P01_F01_bin.13; assembly: GCA_039191365.1. Lineage (GTDB taxonomy): Bacteria > Cyanobacteriota > Cyanobacteriia > Phormidesmidales > Phormidesmidaceae > Leptothoe. Next base: position 1,327 of record JBCCXQ010000193.1, read on the forward strand.
ACCTAGAGGCATCGCAAACACGATGACATCCGGGATTGTGGGCAATGTCGCTGTTGATCAAAAAGAGATTCTGCATAATGCGGCTATTAACGGTGGTAACTCGGGTGGTCCGCTGCTTAATGCCCAAGGTCATGTGATTGGGATGAATAGCTGGATCTTTCAAGCTTCTGTAGAAACCGTTAGCGGTGAAGTAATTGGGGATGTGAATGGCTATAGCGGTATGAGTTTTGCGATCGCAACTAACCAAATCATAGACTTTATAGCTGATGTAGAATCAGGTATGGTCTTATCCCCGGCCCAGCAGACCGCTCAAAATTAGTGAGCGAACTTAACCTGCTCTTCCAATCATCCACTCTCCGCGTCAATACTCTCGATGTCATCCACTCCCCGCATCAATACTCTCGATTTGCCGAAGCCTGCGTATCCCATAGCCTCCCAGCGCGATCACCATACCGCAGCTAGCAAACAGAGTCATCTGTAATGCCATGCCAGCACCAGCCCCCACTCCAAAAAGATTTCCCAATAGCTGAGCCATAGGTTTTCCAGACTGCATGGCCGGTTCAAAAACATGATCGGCCAGGGGACCTGCGATCGCAGCCCCAAACGGTGTTGCCAACTGAGTCAACAAAAACCGTGTAGAAAACACTCTTCCCTGCACCTCTGGTTCTACTTTTGAGCGCCAGATTGCCTGACTGCAGCTACCGGGAAACGGTGAACAAAATCCACTGACCAGGGCCGTACCAATTTTGGTAGACACTGTTTGGGAAAGTGCCAGCACGATTAGACCTGCCTTCCAAACCGCACTAAAAATTAGGATCCCATGGATACGTCGCCTCGGACCACCCCAAATACTGAGGGTAAGTCCACCCAACAGTCCGCCGATGCCAAAAAAAGAAAATAGCGTCCCTAAAATGGTGGAGTTATTTTGCATACGTGCCAACACCATGGGGGGTAATAGGGTAAAGCTGGCGCTGTCGATAAAATTAAGAATTAGAAAAAAACTTAGCAGGACCCTAAGACTGGGACGATTCCACAAATAGTGGAGACCAAAGGTGAGCTGTTGCCAGACGGGTTCAGTTGTTTGGGAGCAGGCGGTTGGTTGAGGGATAGTAACGGTGCTGAGAGTTGCGATCGCAATCCCAAAAGTAACCAAATCAATAGCAAGAATCCCACTCAGACCAGTAACAGCATACACAGCCCCAGCAATGGCCGGAGCCACCACATAGCTACCGGACATCTGCAAGGACTCAAAGGCAGAAGCACGAGCATAGTGCTGTTCTGCCACAATCAGCGACATGGAAGCCGAGTGGGCTAGCCCTTGAATATAGCCGAAAAGACCATTAACGGCACCCGAGACATAGAGATGCCAAATTTGTAGATGGTCCGTCAAAAATAAAATTAGTAGGGCAATAGTGGAGAGCCCGGCGACAGTATCCCCCAACAGCATTAAATATTTGCGATTAAATCGATC
>JBCCXQ010000194.1:0-2786 GCA_039191365.1 Cyanobacteria bacterium P01_F01_bin.13
ATACCGGCCAGGAATGCGATGGCCCCTGCCAGCAGTAGTTCCTTTACCTGCCGAGTGCTTCGTTCTGCCATTCGGGGCAGCTTGGCCTTTAGCTTGGCTTCCAGGATGCTAGAGGTGGAAACAATATCATTGGCGGTTTGCTGGAAATCTGCTAGCTGGCCCTGCAGGTTCTCTGCGACATCAGTGAGTATCTTTTCCCGACGAGCGAGGGTTTCTGGCACGGTAGACACTAAGGCTTCGATGGAGCCTACCGCAATCATGATCAGGAACATTGGGTCGTCAGGCGTCACTTCCGTCTGGGCAAGGATTTGCCACACTCGCTTTTGCTCGGCTTCGCTTCTTCCGCTGAGAAGACTTTTTAGCAGTGTTTGATCCGGTGTTTCCGGTTTGGGTTGGGGTATCAGTTGTTCTGGAAGTGCCATGGGTTTGAAGGATGTCTAGGGTACTAATTTGAGAAAAGAAGCTATTGAGGGCACGTTTAACGCGACTGCGAGCAGCGATGGCGAGTCCCCGTTGTTTAATGGCTTCAAGGAAGGTGAGGCTATGGGTTTTGATGTGGTCAAGGTCAGAAGGGGCAAACCGAGGAAACTGGATGACAGGTACCTTGTAGCTTTCAAGGGCCTCTTTGACCGAATCATTGCGTTCTGGATCTGAATAGTCGTAGGTGAGACGGTCGGTAAAAAAGGTATTTCTCACCAGGATGTGAGAGATATTAGGAAACTCTTTTAGGGACTCTAGAAAGAGTGCCATAGAGTCATATTCTCCACTGGTCACAAACCAGAAGGTGAGCTGGATTCCTTCTTCTATGGCGAGATCTGCGCTCCCTTGGGAGATCCATTGCACCATGGCCCGATGGCTTTGGGCCGGGCAGTTAACGATACCTGTGGTGCCTTGTTGTAAGACAGCATCCAGGATGTTATCTGCTTTATCAGTATGGTCAGCATCTTCAGTAAAGTAGGGGTAGAGAACGGTGTGACCGTCTTTTCCTTCAGAGGCTCGTCCTACATCACCATTGGAACGGTCTGCTTCACAGATAATCAGGGGGATTTCTTGGCTGGTGTAATGGGCAATCAGAGCCAGAGCAACCTGACTTTTACCCACACCGCCTTTCTCACCTACTACCAGGTGGATCATCGGCATTGTATTTTCTCCTTAGCGAAATTGTCGTGGGAGGGGAAGTTTTTGAGTACACATAGATCTGAAATTGGTGCCTAGTGTAAAAGCGAGGTATCATCATCGTCTTGAGCAGCTACCTGTCAGGAGTGAAAGCGATGTCCCAACAGCGTCACAACCAGAATCGAACCGCCATCGTTTACTTTGGTCCTACAAGGCAGGATTATCTTAATTTGGTGCAGGCCGACGATCGCCATCATGCTTACCTTGAGTACATTCAAGTCCCTCTGCAAGCGCAACTGACAAGCGATAAGCATAAACCAGAGTGTATCGACCCCAGTCGCTATACCGTCCATAGTCAGCGAGAACGGCGGCTGAAAGGCTGGCAGGGAGAGATCGAGACCCTACCGATCTGTCGAGTGAAGTGTTGCACTTGCAAAGCCGTATTTACCGTATTACCCAGTTTTATTCCTCGCTATCGTCGTCAGGATACCGAATGCCTGGGAAAGCTATTGGAGATGAATTTGGGGATGGGACTGACGCAACGGGAGACGGCGACGATTTATGAGTGGGTGAATCCAGAGATGGGGTGGCATCCTGGCTGGATCTGGCAGTTAATTCAGTGGTTAGGGATGTCAATGCCGGTGGCCTTGTTGTTATTACGCTTAGGGCTTCTCCCCCCGTCCATGTGCTCAGCGATGAGAAATTTGCCCAGCTGAATCGTGAGCAAATCTACCTATTTTTGGTCTCTCAGGAGGAATTGATTTGGTATGCCGAATGGATGGAGAGTACTGACGAAGCCAGCTTCAATGAGGTGATTATGAATGCATTAGGGAACATCGAGCAAGCGGCTCAGCGCGAAGAGGTCTTACCGTCCGACACCTCGTACGCCCCTGAATCGGTTACCACCGATGGTTGGAAACCGGCACAAACGGCTTGGGAAACTCAAGTGCCGGGCATTGCTCTCAATGAATGTCTCCTCCATGGTCGCAAGCGGGTGGATGTTACCTTGGATGACTATGCCAAGGCTCACCCAGACCTCAGCAACGAAGCACGTCAATCTCTCAAAGATAAGTTCGACCATATCTTTGAGTCTCCCTCTCTAGCTGCTTTTTCCCAGCGTTTACGACGCATGATAGAGCACTATCACGAGGATCCCATTTTGCTCAAACGGCTGACGATTCTCAAAGAGAAACGATTTCTATTTACCAATCACCTCAAGTTTGACAATGCGCCAGCTCTTTCCTCTGCATTAGACCGCTCTATGCGGTTTCTAGATGAGAAATTGCAATCGTTTGGTCAGTTTCGAGCCACCGAGAGCCTTGATCCGATGCTCAATGCCTGGGCCATTGTTAACAACCTCAGACCGTTTCTCCCAGATGCGAAAAAAGCGGGACAGTCGTTAGCGGAGACCTTCGGGGCAAATCTGTATGGACTTCCCTGGATGGAAGCTCTCAACCTTTCTACAGTAGGGGCTTTAGATGCTTTGCTTGTGACTAACAACTAATGGGCACCAATTTTGGATCTATCTGACTATTCCTTGGCTGGAAGGATCTCACAATGAACGAAGCTTTTCTGACTAACATCGCCAGTAATGCTACTAGCATTATTATCTCCGTTGGCCTCAAATTAATTGGGGCTCTTCTCTTTTGGATTATAGGCCGTTGGCTGAT